>NZ_CP026003.1:224454-449454 GCF_003086795.1 Stenotrophomonas sp. SAU14A_NAIMI4_5
CGGGCGCCATCAACTGCTCACCAGCATCCCCGGCGTGGGCGATATCAGCAGCGCCCAGCTGCTGGCGTTTTTAGGCGATCTCAACAAATACAGCGACGTGCGTCAGGTAGTTGCCCACGCAGGCCTGAATCCAGCGCAGCGTCAATCAGGAAGTTACGAAGGTAAAGCCCGGATATCGCGGGTGGGCGATGCCAACTTCCGCAAGAAGTTGTACATGCCTGCGCTGACCGGGAAGACCTACAACCCGACTCTGAAGGCCTTTGCAGAACGTCTCAGCGAGAAAGGAAAGCCATTCAAGGTCATCATGTGTGCGCTGATGCGCAAGCTCATACACCTGGTCTGGGGAGTACTGAAGAGCGGCCGACCGTTTGAGCCTGAAGTCGTCCTTGCCTAGGCAAGGACGACACGGTATCTACAGCTGAGCAGCCGGGCAAGGTCGATGCTTCGGAAACCCCATGTAGAGCCGAGCCCATGCTCGGCTCCACTGCGATCAACGCCCGGCCAGTTCCTCGCGCACGATCTGCGCGCCTGCACTCAGCGCACGCAGTTTGCCGCGCGCTACCTCACGCGACAGCGGCGCCATGCCGCAGTTCGTGCACGGGTAGAGCTTGTCGGCATCGACGAACTGCAGCGCCTTGCGCAGGGTGTTGGCCACCTCTTCCGGCGTCTCCACCTTGCTGGAGGCCACATCGATGGCACCGACCATCACCTTCTTACCGCGCACCAGCTCGATCAGGTCGATGGGCACGTGCGAGTTGTGGCACTCCAGCGAGATCAGGTCGATGCTGGATTTCTGCAGCTTCGGGAACGACTCTTCGTACTGGCGCCATTCCGAACCCAGCGTCTGCTTCCAGTCGGTGTTGGCCTTGATGCCGTAGCCGTAGCAGATGTGCACGGCGGTCTCGCACTTCAGCCCTTCGATCGCGCGTTCGAGGGTGGCCACGCCCCAGTCGTTCACCTCGTCGAAGAACACGTTGAAGGCAGGTTCGTCGAACTGGATGATGTCGACGCCGGCCGCTTCCAGTTCCTTCGCTTCCTCGTTGAGGATCTTCGCGAATTCCCAGGCCAGCTTCTCGCGGCTCTTGTAGTGCGCGTCGTACAGCGTGTCGATCATGGTCATCGGGCCGGGCAGGGCCCACTTGATCGGCTGCGAGGTCTGCCGGCGCAGGAACTTCGCATCCTCGACGAACACCGACTTCGGGCGACTGACTGCACCGACCACGGTCGGCACGCTGGCGTCGTAGCGGTTGCGGATGCGCACGGTCTCGCGCTTGTCGAAGTCGACGCCGTCGAGGTGTTCGATGAAGGTGGTGACGAAATGCTGCCGCGTCTGCTCGCCGTCGCTGACGATGTCGATGCCGGCGTGCTGCTGTTCCTGCAGGGACAGGCGCAGCGCATCCTGCTTGCCTTCGGTCAGTGCCTCATCCTGCAGTTTCCAGGGCGACCAGAGCTTCTCGGGCTCGGCCAGCCAGGAAGGTTTGGGCAGGCTGCCGGCGGTGGAGGTGGGCAGTAGTTTCTTCATCGTGTTCGGGGTCTTTGTCCTGGGGGAGGGAGAAGTGGTGAATCAGCGGGCAGCCCACTGCTCAAGCACGGCGCCATAGGGCTTGATGAAGTGCTCTTCGGTGAACCTGCCCTGCTTGACCGCCAGCTGGCTGCGCTCTTCGCGGTCGTAGACGATGCGGGTGGACGAATAGTCCTGGTGCTTCAGGCTCGGCTGGTAGACCTTGCCGGCCACCGAATTGGCGTTGTAGATCTCCGGGCGGTAGATCTTCTGGAACGCTTCCATGGTGCTGATGGTGGCGATCAGTTCCAGGTTCGAGTAATCACCCAGCAGGTCGCCTTGGAAGTAGAACGCCAGCGGCGCGACGCTGCCCGGCGGCATGAAGTAGCGCACCTGCAGGCCCATCTTGTCGAAGTACTGGTCGGTGGGCGAGAACTCGCCCTGGCGGTACTCCACGCCCAGGATGGGGTGATGGTTCTCGGTGCGGTGGTAGGTCTTGCTGCTGGACACGCTGATGCAGATCACCGGCGCCTTGCTGAAGTTGGCGCGGTAGGCATCCGATTCCAGGAAGTGCTTGAACAGCTTGCCGTGCAGGTCGCCGAAGCCTTCGGGGATGCCGAACGTCGCCTTGCCTTCGTTGCTGGCCGGCAGCACGACGCTGAAGTCGTAGTCGCGCACGTAGGAGGAGAAGTTGTTGCCGACAATGCCTTCGGTACGCGCGCCGGTGTGCGTGTCGACGATGGTCGGGCGCAGCACTTCGATCAGCGGGAACGGATCGCTGCCGTCATCGCCGTCGATGTGCATCTCCACCGAGATGATGTCCAGCTCGACCGCGTAGCGATCGGCGCTGGGGTTGTCCCAGTGGGCCAGATCGTTGAAGCGGTTGTTGATCATGCCGATCGTGTTGCGCAGGTTTTCCTGGCGCGAGGCGCCGCGCGCCAGGTTGGCGAAGTTGGTGGTGATGCGTGTGCCGTCGGCCGGCTGGTAATCCTCGTTGAACGGGATGCGCGTGATCTGGAAGGTGAAGTTGTCGGCAGTCATGGCGGTGTTCCGGTTACTTAGAGGGCGTCGGCGGTTTCAGCGGTCACGGGCGCGGGGCGATGGGACAGCGCCAGCAGGGGCAGGGCCCGCTGCACGGCCAGGCGTGCGCGCTGCAGCAGGGCCTCGTCATGCACGCGGCCATCGGCGAAATCCTTGTCGGTGGCGTAGACGCCCAGCGGCAGGGTGCGTGCCTGGAAGAAGCTGAAGAGCGGCCGCAGCTGGTGGTCGATCATCAGTGCGTGGCGCTCGCTGCCGCCGGTGGCGGCCAGCAGGGTGGGGGTGTCGACCAGGGCGTCCTGGTGGATGAAATCGAAGAAGTGCTTGAACAGGCCGGTGTACGAACCGCGGTAGACCGGGGTGGCGACCACCAGCACGTCGGCCTGCTCGACCGTGGCCAGCGCCTGTTCGGCGGCGGCAGGCAGCTGCGAGCGCCACAGGGCACCGGCCAGCTGCGGGGCCAGCTCGCCGAGTTCGACCAGGTGCGGTTCGCTGGGAATGTGCTCGCCGATCAGGTCCAGCAGGTGCTCGCACAGGGTGGCAGCCCGCGAGGGGCGCTGCAGGCCGCCGGAGACGGCGACGATACGGAGGGGGCGGTGGGGAGAAAGCATGACCCGATCCTAGTGAGGCCTTCCCATGACGTAAAATGGTTTTACTTCACACATCCATGAGTGAGATTCATCGACATGCTGGAACGAATCCACCTGAGCATCGTGCAGCAGGTCGAACTGCAGGGTTCGCTGACCGCTGCCGCCGGCGTGCTCAACCTGACCCAGTCGGCGCTGAGCCACAGCATGAAGAAGCTGGAACAGCAGCTGGGCACCGACGTCTGGCTGCGCGAGGGCCGCAGCCTGCGGCTGACCCAGGCCGGCCAGTACCTGCTGGCGGTGGCCAACCGGGTGCTGCCGCAGCTGGACCTGGCCGAAGAGCGGCTGGGCCAGTTCGCCCAGGGCGAGCGCGGCTCGCTGCGCATCGGCATGGAGTGCCACCCCTGCTACCAGTGGCTGCTGAAGATCGTCTCGCCCTACTTGGCCTCGTGGCCGGATGTGGACGTGGACGTGAAGCAGAAATTCCAGTTCGGTGGCATCGGCGCCCTGTTCGGCTACGAGATCGACCTGCTGGTGACACCGGACCCACTGCTGAAGCCGGGCCTGACGTTCGTGCCCGTATTTGACTACGAGCAGGTGCTGGTGGTGGCCAAGAACCACCCGCTGGCCAAGGTGGAGTACGTGAAGCCGCGGCAGCTGACCCAGGAAGTGCTGATCAGCTACCCGGTGCCGTTCGAGCGCCTGGACATCTACAACCAGTTCCTGCTGCCGGCCGGGGTGACCCCGCGCCGCCACAAGGCCATCGAAACCACCGACATCATGATGCAGATGGTGGCCAGCGGCCGCGGCGTGGCCGCCATGCCGCGCTGGCTGGTGGAGGAGTACGCGGCCCGCATGGACGTGGTGCCGGTGCGGCTGGGGGCCAAGGGCATTCCCAAGCAGATCTACCTGGGCGCGCGCGAGGCCGACACCGCCATCGATTACCTGCAGGCCTTCGTTGAACTGGCGCGGGGCAGCTCGATCGCCGGCGCGCCGCGCGGGGCCAAGTGATGCCTGCAGGAACCGTGCAGGGCGCACGCGCCTTCATCGATGCCTGTTCGCTGGAAGTCAGTGCGAAAGCCATGCCCGCGCTGCGCGCCGAGGCAGGCCGCATCGCCCCGGGAACCACGATCTCGATTCCCTATCTCGCCAGCGAAGACGACGAGGCGCGGCTGGCCGCGGCACGCATCGTGCGCGAACTGGGGCTGCAGCCGATGCTGCACCTGTCCGCGCGGCGCATCGGTTCGCAGGCGGCGCTGGAGCACTTCATCGCCCGTGCGGTGGGCGAGGCCGGTGTCGAGCAGTGCCTGCTGATCGCCGGTGACCTGGCCACGCCCGCCGGTCCGTTTGCAGACAGCGCGGCAATCATCGAAACCGGCCTGCTGGAACGCGCCGGCATCAAGGTCGTTGCCGTGGGCGGGCACCCCGAGGGCCATCCGGTGATGGACGCTGCCGGGCGCTGGAAGGCACTGGAACGCAAATGCCAGGCCATCGAAGCGCGTGGCATGGCGCCGAAGATCATCACCCAGTTCGCCTTCGATGCCGACCTCGTGCTGGCCTGGCTGGATGGGCTGCGTGCGCGCGGCATCGGCCACCCGGTGCTGGTGGGGGTGCCCGGGCCGGCCAGCGTCACCCGCCTGCTGCGCTATGCGGCGATGTGTGGGGTGGGTGCCAGCGCCTCGATGCTGGCGCGGTACGGCATCTCGATCGGCCGCCTGCTGGGCACCGCCGGGCCGGATGTGTTCGTGGATCGCCTGGTGGCCGGGCTGACCGAAGCGCACGGCCAGGTCAGTCCGCACCTGTTCCCGTTCGGTGGCATCGCGCCGTCGCTGGACTGGGTGGCGCAGTACCGGCGGCGCGCGGGTTCGCAGCAGCGCTGAAAACGCGCAGGCACAGAACAAGGCGCACCCGATCGGCCGCCTCGGCAAGCCGGAAGAAATCGCAGGGGGCGTGGTTGTCCTTGCGTCGTCGGCGGCCAGCTTCATGACCTGCGACGAGCTGGTGATCGACGGCGGCTTCAGTCAGGTCTGAATCAGCCAGGTCTGAACGCGCGTGCCATGGCGGACTGCGGTTCGCCATGGCAACGCTGCAACGCGGATCGAACAGGCCTTACTTGCTTGCCGAGCGCGAACCCTTCTCGTCGATGTGTTCGGCACGGCTCTGCGCGAACGCGGGGAAAGTCTTCTCCAGCGAATCCTTGTCCGGCAGCACGTAGAACACGCCGCCCTTCTGGAACGTGGACTCGACGACCTGCTCGTAGAAATTGGGGCTCACGTTGATGCAACCGTGGGTGACGCGGTTGTCATCCGGGGTCGGGGTTGCAAGACGCTCGGCGCGCTTTTCCTTCGGCGTGCCCGGCGGCAGCGGGTGCATCGAGACTGCCGAATCGTAGTCCACCCACAACACGCGGCCGGCGTCGTCGGAGGGGCCGTAGCCACCAATGAAGCGGCCGGCGGGGGTCGTGCGGTCGTGGCCGGGAATCGCGCTCAGCGCGACCTTGGCAACGTTCGGTGCGGAATGATCGCCCTTGGCCGAACCAAACAGCGCCGGTGCCGCGCCACGCAGCTTGCCGTCACTGCCGAAGATCAGCACCTGTGCGGCGGCCTTGTCCATGATCGCGAACGGATAGCCTTCGCTGTCCTTGCTGGCGACCACCCAGCCTGCGAGTTCGATCACCGTCTCGGACACTTCCTGTCCTTCCGGCAGTTCATCGACGGCAGCGGTGGGTTGCGTAGCGGCATCCTTGGCGCCCTTGGCGCTGGCCACGCCGGTACCGGCCAGTGCCAGCGCAAGGGTCAGCGCGACGCAGGCGGTGCGGATTGCGGGGGATGAGTGCGTACGAATGGCACGGTTCCTCGAATGAATACGGTGATCCAAGGGAACCAGTGGCCGGGGGAGACCACTGGTTCCCGGTTCAGCTTAGCCGCGCGGGGTACGGCGGGGGGCCGATTCGAGCTGCTGGACGCGACCTTCGATCTGGTCGAGACGCTGGTTGGCCTGCTGTGCGGACTGGTTGGCGGACTCGGCGCTCTGCGCCGCGCCCTGGACCTTCACGTCAAGCGCGTCGAGACGCGTGTTGACCTTCGCGAAGTCTTCTTTGTAGCTGGCGCACGCGCCGAGGCTGAGGGCAAGGATTGCCACGCCGAGGGGACGAGCGATCTTCAGGTGCTGCGTGGAAAGGGTCATTGCATTCCCTCCTTCGTCTGGGGAGTCTGGAATATAGCGGGCTTTTTGTTAGTTCCATGAATGCCTTTTCAGCTGCAGTTCGCGGACGTGCAGACACTGTGAAGAGCGCGCAGTCATGTTCGATTTGCCGCGAATTCAGCTGTCTGAGCGGGGCACGTGCTAGCCGACGCCACCCCTGAATGAGCGCAGTGTTCGTTGTGCGATGTCAGTGCAACGCGCGAATGCATCGCGCTGTGCGCGCTGAAAAGAGAGTGCGCATTTGTGGCAAGCGGAGGCCGCTGATAGCCTGACCCGCTGATCATCGATCAGCGGGGCGGTGGCATGGCCGGGCAGGAGATGGTTGCTTCAAGCCGGTACTCGCCGGGGAAATCCGCAGGCAGCGGCTGGCCTGCAAGATGGTCCTGCACGGGTTCGATGGCGCCCGTTTTGCCAGCACCGCCTTTCGCTTCGAAGTCATCGCTGACGATGATGACTGACTGGTCACCGGGGACCAGTTCCAGCATCGCCGCATCGCTCGATACAGCGGCCAGGTAATAGTGGCCTACGCTCAGTTTCGGATTGCAGCAGCCGATCGAATAGGTGACGCCGGATGCCTTCGGCATGCCACCCTTGAGCGTGCGGACCACGTTGATGCGGCCGCTCAAGGTGCTGTACCACGGTTCCCCATCGGCGACCTCGAGCGACATGAGCCGGAACACGTAGACGTGGCTGGCGCGGTCCAGGTTCTGCACGAACGTGGGTGCATCCGGCTGCGGGCAGGCGAAGGCCACCATGGGTGATGCGGCCAGCGAAAGGAGAAGTGCCAACGTGGTCGTGGTGGTCTTCATTCGACCACGCTCAGCTTCACCTGGGCACCTTCGGGCAGCCCATCGATCTGTTGCGCCATGCTGCCCGACGCGCCGATCAGTTCGGCCAGTGGCACCGTGGCGAGATTGCCGCCGCCGTACTCACCGCCCAGCGCGCCGGGAATCTTCAGGCAATACGCATGGCCGGGCTGCAGCGTGCCGAGGCGCTCTTCCGCCTGCTGCACCAGCGCGGCCATGTACCAGTCCTGCAGGAAATCCTGATCGCGCGCGAGTGCATCGAGTTCGGCGCGCGACCGGGCGATGACCGTGCAGTAGAGATCTTCCGGGCACAGCCGCCAGTAGCGGCCGCTGTGGTCCTCGATCATCAGGTTGCCGAACGGGTTGTCGCCGACGATCTGCGCCGGCGCGATGCCGGTCCAGCCTCAGGCATCGGCGACGAGGGTGATCAGGTGCGTGGACATTGAAGCGCGCTCGCTGGTTCCAGTGGTCATTCTAGCGACGCGCCGCCCTGCGGACGAAGCACGCCGGGAGGTGGCCGATGAACAAACGCGCCTGCCTACGCCCTCGGCGGAAAGGCCTGCACGCCACGTTTGCTATCATGCGCGCCGATGGCCGCCCGCCAGATGCCGATCGTGCGCCCGCGCGCGTTCCTTCTTCGAAAGAGGACGCATCTGCGGCCAGTCGCAGCGAAACCTTGCCCGGCCAGGCCCCTGCCAGCCGGGCCCCCGTACAGATCGAACAAGGAAAGCCGGCCGCTGCCTGCGGCCGTAATACATGAATTCACCTGCAACTTCGCGTCCCGGGTTGATCCCGGTGCTGGCCCTCCTGCTGGTCGGCCTCAACCTGCGCCCCGTGCTGGCCGTGGTCAGCCTGCTCACCGATTCCATCCGTGCCAGCAATGGCATGAGCTTCGAACAGATCGGCTGGCTCACCAGCCTGCCGATGATGGCCATGGGCCTGATCGCCATGGCCGGCGGCCTGGTCTATCGCATGGGCTATCGGCGCGGCGTGGCCATCGGCCTGGCCCTCACGGCCGCCTCGGCGCTGGCCAAGCTGGCCTCGCATGAACCGCTGTGGCTGATGGGTTCCAGCGTGGCCGCGGGCCTGGGCATCGGCATCGTGCAGTCGCTCATCCCCGGCTACATCAAGACCCGCTTCCCGCACCGCGTCGACCTGCTGATGGGCCTGTACGTGAGCATGATCATGGGCGGCGCGGCACTGGCGGCGGCCAGCGCATCGGCCCTGCTGCATTGGCTGGACTGGCAGGGCACGATGGCGTTCTGGGCGGTGCTGGCCATCGCCGGCATCGCGCTGTGGCTGCCCAACAGCGGCCACGCCGATGCGCCGTCCACCGGCAGCTCCGCCAAGGCAGCCACCTCCTCCGCATTCCGTCCCTGGCAGCACGGGCGCACCTGGTTGCTGGTCGCGCTGTTCTGCGTGTCCAGCAGCTGCTACACGCTGTGCCTGGCGTGGATCGCGCCGTACATGATGGAAGCGGGCGTGCGCGCCAACGAGGCCGGCTTCATGCTGGCCGCGTTGAGCCTGTCCGAGGTGGCCGGTGGCTTCCTCGTCTCCTGGCTGGCCCCGCGCTTCCGTGACCGCCGCGTGCTGCTGGCGCTGTTCCTGGCGGCCACCGCGCTGACCTACGTGCTGATCGGCGTGGCGCCGATGTATGCCCCGTGGCTGATGATGTGCCTGCTCGGCCTGTCGATCGGCGGCCTGTTCCCGATGACCCTGATCCTGGTGATGGACCACTGCAGCCAGCCGGCCAAGGCGGGCATCCTCGTGTCCTTCGTGCAGGGCGTGGGCTATCTGGTCGGCGGCATCCTGCCGTTCGTGGCCGGTTCGATCCGCGACACCGTGGGCGACCTCAGTGTCGCTTGGGTAGCGATGGCCTGCGTGACGGCCGCGGCACTGGTGCTGGCGGCACGGGCAACGCCGGCCAGCGCGGAGCGCTTTGACGCGCGCTGATCGTGCATGATGCAGCGGCGTGGCGTTTGGCCACGCGCTGCCAGGGAAGGTGAATCAATGGACGGGATGCCGGCGCGACAGATCCGCGCGCAGTACGACGACCGCGTGATCCGCGTGTACCAGGCCTACTCCGATGCCATTGCCGACAGTGCGCTGGAGCGGCAGACCTTTGTCGCGCCGCCGTTCAAGATGGAGCGGATGACGTGGATCAAGCCGTCCTTCCTCTGGATGATGTATCGCGCCGGATGGGGCGAAAAAGAGGAAGGCCAGAAGCGGATCCTGGCAATAGACATCCGTCGCGAAGGCTTCGAGTGGGCGCTGACCCATGGCTGCGACAGCCGTGCCGAGCCCGGGATGGATGCGGTGGCGTGGGAGCAGCTCAAGGCTCGTTCCCCGGTGCGCATCCAGTGGGATCCCGAGCGCGATCTGCTGCTGCGGCCGTTGCCCCACCGCGCGATCCAGATAGGTCTGGGCCGGGAAGCGGTGCGTGCCTATGTCGATGAATGGATTCAAGGCATCACCGATGTGACGGCGCAGGCACACGCCATCCATGCGCTGGTGAAGGTCGGAAAGATGGAGGAAGCGCAGTCTGCGCTGCCTCGCGAGCGGGCCTATCCTTGGGGTTAGGCCCCGCCGGTCAGCCTTCGTAGAAGTAACGGCGACGATCGCGCGACCACTGCTCGATATCCGCCTGTGAATCCTCGGCCAGGCACTCTTCGATGTAGTCAGCGGCTTCGTCGGCGCCTTGCAGCTGCAGGTACTCGATGGTCTGCCCGACACCGGCGCCCACCATGTTCTCGACATCGAAGCCGCAGCCGGTATCCATGTTCAGATGCTTGGCGACCCACATCGCCTCGACGTCGCGCAGGTCCGCCACATGGAACAGCAGATACGCGCACCAGTAGAGGTTCTCGAAGTACGGCTGGTCGCCTTCGCTCTGCCTGTACTCCATCTCCCGGCGGAAGATCTCCTGCAGGAGTGGCTGATGCTGCTTCGCATCCTCCGGGAGGATGTTGCGAAGTGCCTGTTCCCGCGCGGAAGGAGAGCCGATATCAACGTCTTTCATGGATCGAACCGGGCGGGAGACGGGCCAGCGCTGGATACTAGCAGGAAGACAGGTGTTCCCCTCGGACCGCTGGGAAATGGCGTCGGCACTGCCTCGAGAGAGTTCCCTGAACAGCAACTTCATTCATGTACTGGTCAGTTCAATATTCAGGGTCGATTTCATCAGCAAACGGATAATTCACACCTGTCGACCGCCTCTTCTCTCCCTCTCTCCCGGGGAGGCGGCCGGCGAAACCAAAAATAATTAAAGGTGTGTCCCGATGAACAAGAATTCGCTGCTCGCCCTGGGTCTGCTGGCTGCCCTGCCGTTCGCTGCATCGGCTGCCGATGGCCTGTCGTACAACTACGTTGAAGGCGGTTACGTGAACACCGATGCCAAGGGCGGCGACGCCGATGGCTGGGGCGTCAAGGGCTCGGTTGCCGTGCACCCGAACTTCTCGGTCTTCGCTGATTACAGCAAGCAGGAAACCGACACCTTCAAGAACGACGTTGACCAGTGGCGCATCGGCGCCGGCTACAACTACGGCATCGCACCGAACACCGACCTGGTGGCTCGTGTTGCGTACCAGAAGTTCGACCTGGAGCATGGCCTGGACTTCAACGGCTACTCCACCGAAGTGGGCCTGCGCACCGCGTTCAACCCGTACCTGGAAGGCTACGCGCTGGCCGGCTACGAGGACTACAGCAAGAAGCACGGCGTCAACCCGGACGGCGAGTTCTACGGCCGCGTCGGCGCCACCGCCAAGTTCACCCCGAACTGGGGCCTGAGCGGCGAAGTGAAGCTGGCCAAGGCCGGTGACCGCGAGTGGTTCGTGGGCCCGCGCTTCACCTGGTAATAAGCAGTACTGCAGTAGAAAAGCGTTACCGGCGTGTGCTCTCTCTCTCTCCCGCACGCCACCCGAAGCCCGGCCTCGCGCCGGGCTTCTTTTTTGCGCAGACCGCGCTCCAGTAGAGCCACGCCATGCGTGGATGCTCTTCGCACCGCGCGTGGCGCTACGATGGACCTCGCGAAGAATCAGTCCACCGCCGTGCCATAACTCTCGGCGAGGATGGCCTTGTACTCGGCCAGTGACGGCAGGCCCATCGCGCTGCGCCGCGCGTCCAGGCCGGGCATGTCTTCGGTGGGGCGCAGGCGCATCACACCATCCTCGCCCCGCACGAACTGGCTGCCGTAGCGCTGCGGCTTGCCCTGGGCCACCAGCACGCGGTCGGTGAGCAGGGCTACGTCGGCACGGTCGGCTTCACCCGTTCTGGCGGCGTGTTCGATCAACGGCAGCACCTCGGCCTGGAAGGCAGGATCCTGGTCGGCGTGCTGCACCAGCAGCCATGCGGCCTTGGCGCCATCACGACCGACCTTCGATCGCGTCGGCCAGCCCTTCGCAGCAATCACGGTTTTCAACCATTGCGCATTGGCCTTGGCCACGGGTGCGGTGTCTTTGAATGCATCGGCGCCCCCGGCCGCGATCGCGGCGTGCTGCGCGGCCTGGTCACGGGCTTCGCGATCCAGCAGTTCCCTGCGCAAGGGTTCATCCATCAGCGCGGCACGCTGTTTCTGGGTCGCTTCCGCGCGCGCCAGCATCTGCGTCCATTCCGGTTCGGCACGCAGGGCATTCAGGCCGGGGCGATCCTTGTGCAGCAGATCATCGAGGGGAAGGCGGTCCTGGCCGAGCACGGCGACGGCGTAGGCCATCGCCGCGGGATGGTCGCCGGCGGCAGCGGTGCATTCGACCAGCAGCAGCTCGCCGCCGTCGGGAAAGCTTGCCCCGTTGCGATACATCGCGCCGAGGGTATCGGCGCAGCCCTTGAAGTCGTCGTTGCCGTAGCGCTGCACTGCGTCGAAAAAGCTGCCGGTGTCGGCGGCGTAGGCGCCGTTGGCCGTGCCCAGCAGCAGCGCAAGCAGTGCCGGTGCCAGGCGGAATGCGTGGATGGATGCCATCGGGTCTTCCTCCATGAAGGGCGTTGCATGGGTAAGGCCATGCTGCCGGTTCCTGCAGTGTGCCAGCGTTGGCCGCTTTGCACGTAGCGCGACGCTTTGCGTGGCAGGGGAAAGCAGCCACGCATGGCGTGGCTCTACTGCAGTTGTGCCTCCAGCTCGGCCAGCCGGTCCAGCCGGTGCTGCCGGCGGCGGCCAGCCCATGCGCCAGCCAGCGCCACCACCACCACGACTGCGCCGTTCAAACCCAGGTTCAGCGCCCAGGTCTGAGGCGGCAGCGCCCCGGGCGCGTCGGGTCCCGCCTGCATCGCGGTGAGCGCCATCCACACCAACCCCGCCCAGACTGCCAGGGAAAGCCAGATGTTGACCCGCCAGATCTGCATCGAGATGCGCGCGCGCTGGCGCTCGAACGCCAGCAGCGCGGCCGGAGCCAGGCCGCGGCTGCGCCACTGTCGCCGCCGCTGCACGAAGATCCAGCCAGCCACGGCCAGCACGAACGCGATCAGGCCCCACAGCAGACCATGCTCGATCAGCTTGCGCGGATCGAGCAGGGCGCGGACGCAGTTGGCCACGGCCACCACGGTGATCAGCAGTTCAATGGCCGATCGCAGGCGGATCCAGCGGCTGCGACGCTCCGCCTCGCGCTGCAGTGCGGCCACATCCCCCGCGGGTGGGGCGGGCTGCTGCTGCCACAGGGCCTGCAGGTCGCTCCACTCCGGGTTGTCGGTTGCCGGTTTCATCGGGTGCCTCCCATCCGCTCACGTAGTTGCCGGCGTGCGCGGCTCAGGCGCTGGGCAACGGTGTTCTCTTCAAGGGCCAGTGCCTGGCCGATCTCGCGCTGCGAAAAGCCCTCCAGGGCAAGAAGCACTACCTGGCGCAGGCCCAATGGCAGCTGCTGTACCGCCCGCAGCAGGGTGTCCTGCTGCTGGGCGCGCGCGGCCTGCTGCTGAGGGTCTGCATCGGGATCGGGAAGGTGGTCGTCCAGCGCGCTGCCGCGATGGCGCTGCTCACTGGCCAGTGCATCCATCGCACGGTTGTGCGCCACCCGCGCGATGAAGGCGCGCAGCGTGCCTTCCTCGCCACGCCAGCGTGGCAGCGCCTGCCACAAGGCGATGCTGATCTCCTGCAGCAGATCGTCGCGACGCGCCGGCTCGCGCGCGTAGCCGCCGGCCATGCGTGCGAGCAGGGGCCAATGCGCCTGCAGCACCTCTGCGATGTCGATGGACTGCGTCCTGCCCACCCGCGCTCCTCAGCCGATGCCGTCCGCGAAGGCGTCGCGGTAGATCCAATAGGATACGTAGCCGAGAAGCAGCAGCGGCAGCAGCAGCCACGGATGGTACGGAAGCGCCAGCAGCAGCACCGCATTGAGCAGCAGGTAGGCACCGAGCGGACGCCAGCCTTCGCGCAGCAGCCGCAGGTTGTCGCGCAGGGCAGCCCGTGCAGGGATGCCATCCAGCAGCGCACGCGGCAGTGTGGTCAGCAGCAGCATGCCCAGCGGCAGGCCGCTGGCCAGCACCAGGGCGATCTGCAGGCGAGTGACCGTGGTGGCCAGCACCGCGCTGTCACCGAGAGCGAAGGCACCCGCGGCCGCAGGCCCGGCCAGCACGCCGGCCATCGCCACCTGGCCGGCGAAGACCACTGCCGAGAGCAGCGCCAGTACCGCGACCGTCGCGGGACGTGCACGCAGCCGGCGGCCAGCCTGCAGCGGCGCGAAGCGCCCACCGCGGACGAACTGATCCAGCATCAGCAGGGCCCACATCGATACCACTGGCACCACCAGCTTGGACACCACGACGCCGGCGACCGGCACGCCCAGCTGCAGCACGAGTTCCACCAGCATCGGCAGCAGCGCCAGCAAGAACAGCCGCAGCGGTGCGCGCCGCAGCATGCCCGCGCTGCGCGCAAGCCAGTGCAGGAGGTGACCGGTGGGCCAGCGGCGGCTTGGTTGAGTGGTGGTGGCAGCGATGTCCGGGGCGTGCATGCGGGCTCCAAGCGGCGTGTAGTGATGATTGAAGACGCCGCCGGCGGAAAAAACCTGACATCGATCTGCACCGCTCCCACGCTCCAGTAGAGCCATGCCATGCGTGGATGCTCTCCCCAGCCACGCATGGCGTGGCTCTACTGCAGCTCCACCATCTGCAGGGGGCTTCCGCTAGAATCGCCCGCACTTCGCCCCGCGCGACGCGCCCGCCCCACGCCAGCAGGATGTACCGTGAATTCCCAGCCCGCACCGATCACCGCCCTCAACCACACGCTCGACAACGAGCCGCAGCAGATCACCGCGCCGTTGACCCACTCGGCCGCGTTCCTGGTGCTGAAGGTGAAGGACGATGCAGATTCCATCGCCAAAGTGCGCGAGGTGCTGGGCAGCAGCGATGACCTGATCAAGAACACTGCCATCCGCGATATCGAGCGCACCTTCACCTGCAACGTGGCCATTGGCCACCGCGTGTGGGAAGCGGTGGTGGGCAGCACGCCGCCGCGCGAGCTGAAGCCGTTCCGCGAGATCAAGGGCGCGACCCACACCGCCGTGTCCACCCCGGGTGACCTGCTGTACCACGTGCGCGCGCGCACCATGGACCTGATCGTCGCCTTCGAGCGCAACCTGCTGATGGCCTTCGGCGATGCCGTGGAGACGGTGGACGAGGTGGCCGGCTTCCGCTACTTCGATGGCCGTGATCTGCTGGACTTCGTCGATGGCACGGCCAACCCGGAAGGGCTGTCGCTGCCGGAAGCCACGATCGTCGGCGACGAAGACCCCGACCATGCCGGCGGCAGCTACGTGGTCGTGCAGAAGTACCTGCACAACCTGGATGCCTGGCGCGCGCAGAAGACCGAGGCGCAGGAAGCGATCATCGGCCGCACCAAGCACGACAACATCGAGCTGGACGATGCCCCGGCCGACGCGCAGAAGTCGCACAAGACGCTGTGCACCATCGAGGATGCCGATGGCGAGCACGAGATCCTGCGTGACAACATGCCCTTCGCCAACCCGGGCCGCGGCGAGTACGGCACCTACTTCATCGGCTACACGCGCCGCCTGTGGGTGATCGAGCAGATGCTCGAGCGCATGTTCATCGGCAACCCCGCCCCGCTGCACGACCGCATCCTGGATTTCTCGACCGCCACTACCGGCGTCACCTTCTTCGCGCCCTCGCGCAGGGTGCTGGCCGACCTGGGCGAATAACCACGCCATGCGTGGATGACCGTGGCGCCAACCAAGGTTGGCGACTACCAGTAGATCCACGCCACGCGTGGATGACCGTAGCGCCAACCCTACCGCTGCTCGCGCGCCGCAGCGCTCCACGCCCGCAGGCCGAACACCGCCAGGCCCAGGAAGAACACGTACAGCACCGCGGTCACATGCAGTGACTTGAACAGGTACGTGCCCACGTAGACCACGTCCACCGCGATCCACACCCACCAGCACGCCACGTGGCGGCGCGCCTGCCACCACTGCCCGACCAGGCTCAGCGCGGTCAGCATCGCATCCAGCCACGGCAGCGCCGCATCGGTGAAGCTGTGCATGGCCGTGCCCAGGGCGATGCCACCGCACAGGCCGATGGCCACGTCGCGCAGCGCCTTGCCGCGCGCCAGCGGCACGATGCGGATGCTGCCCTCGTCGGCCGCGTGCTGGCGCCAGTTGATCCAGCCATAGACCAGGAAGCCACCGAAGGCGACCTGCAGCAACGTGTCCGAATACAGCTTGGCCTCGGCGAATACCGCGCCGTACAGCGCCACCGACAGCAGGCCCACCGGCCACGCCGCCAGCCGGCGGCGGGCCATCAGCCAGACGCCGAGCACGCTGCACAGCGCGGCGGTCCACTCGAGCAGGACGCCGCTCACAGCGCGAACGTCACCGACAGGCGCGCCTGTCGCGGTGCACCGGGGAACAGGTAGTAGTCACCGCCGCTGCTGCCGGTATCGCGCCAGTAGAAGCGGTTGAACACGTTGTCCACCGACAGGTTCCAGGTCACCGCACGCTCGTGCAGGCGATGCTGGAAGCGCAGGCCGGCATCGAACACCGAGTAGTCCGGGGCACGCACGCTGCCATCGGCGCGGGCCACGTTGGACGAGGCATAGCGCCAGCCACCGGTCACATCCAGGCCCTGCACGAAGGGCAGCGCATAGGCCAGGTGCACGCTGGCACGCACCTTGGGCACGTTCACCAGCTGGTGGCCTTCATACGCCGGCGTACCTGCATCGTGTGCGCGCGCCTGCAGCACGCTGGCGCTGGCGACGATCTGCAGCGCATCGGTCAGCTGGCCGTTGGCGGTCAGTTCCAGGCCGCTGTGGGTCTGCGTGCCCTGCTGCACGAAGGTGTAGCCTGCCTCGCTATCGTCCGGCTGGGCGAATTGGTACGGCTGGGAAATGCGGAACAGCGCCGCGCCGAGGGTCAGTGCTTCCACCGGCACGTACTTCACGCCCACTTCCAGCTGGCGCGACTGCACCGACGGCAGGAACTCATCGGCGTTGGTGGTCCAGAACGGCGCCTCCTGGCCCAGCGAGATGCCGCGCACGTAGCTGCCGTAGACGTTGAGCTGGTCGTTGGCCTTCCACACCAGCGCGGTCTGCGGCAGGAAGCGCGACAGGCGGCTCTGCCGCTGCAAGGCGCCACGCTTGTCATAGGCACGCTCGTCCAGGCGCACGAAACGGCCACCGGCCAGCCACTGCCAGTCATCGCCGAAGCTGATGCGGTCCAGCGCGAACACGGCGGTCTGGCGGCTGTCCAGGCGGCGCGCGGATGGGCCCGGCTGCAGCGGCGAGGGCTCGTACACCGGTACCTGTGCGTCGTGGATGTTGGCGCTGCCCACGTATTCGTTGACGCTGGGGCGGCGATCGACGGTGCGGCGGAAATAGTCGACGCCGACGGTCAGCTCGTGGCCGACGCTGCCGGTGTCGAAACGGCCGCGCAGTTCGGCGCGCGCCTGCTTGTTGCGGCGGGTGTCGTCCGGGCTGCGGTAATCGTAGATGTCGTAGTCGCCATTGGGCGCGAAGTAGTTGCCCGGCGTGCTGCCATCGGCGCACTGCGCGGTGTAGTAGCAGCCGTAGGCGAAGGCCACGTTGTCATCGATGACCGAGCGGCTGTAGCCCACCGACACGCGCGATTGCCAGCGCTCGTTGAAGTCGTAGGTGTGCAGGGCGGTGATGTTGGTGCTGGCGATATCCACCGGGCGCTGCCACGGCTGGTAGCCAAGCAGGTGCTTGCGGTCGACGCCGCGCGGCAGCTCGCTGGCGCCCAGCAGCTGGTAGCCGGACACCGAGCGTTGCGTGCTGGTCTGGTAGTTGGCATCCACTTCCAGCTTGCCGCGTTCGCCGATGAACCAGTCAGCGGCCAGCGAATAGAAATTGCGGTTGCCGTCGGCGTGCTCGACGTAGGAATTGCTGGCATCCCATGCGGCATTGAGGCGCAGGCCGAACCGCGGCGTGATCCAGTGGCCGACATCGGCAGCGACATAGCGCGAGCCTTCCGAATCGGTGCCCAGGGTGATGGTGCGCACCTCGGCCGGGCGCTTGCCCACGTAGTTGATGATGCCGCCCGGGGCCATCACGCCGGCGGCGAGGCCGGCTTCACCCTTGAGGATCTGCACTTCCTGCACGTTCTCCAGGGCCAGGCGCTGTTCGCCGGCGATGGCCAGGCCGTTGAAGCGGTAGCCGGTGGCTGCGTCCAGGGCGAAGCCGCGGATGGCGATGTTCTGGTAGTAGCCGACCGGTGCGTAGGCATCGCCCAGCGAGGCATCGTTGCTGGCCAGCTCGGACAGCGAACGCACCTGGCGACGGTCGAGGTAATCGCGGTCGAGCACGTTCACCGAGGCAGGCGTGTCCTTCCAGCTGCCGCCGCCGAAGGCATTGGCGCGCGAGGTATCGGCTGCGGGTTTGCCGGCCTGCACGCGCACGGCGGCCAGCTCGGTCGGCGAACGTTCGGCGCCAGTGGCGTCCACGTCGGGGGATGCCTCGGCAGCGCTGGCATGCAGCGGCAGGGCGGCGCAGAGGGCAAGGGTGAGCAGGGTGGGGCGCAGGCAGCGGTTCATTCGGTTCGTCTTCTGACAGCAAGGGAGACGAAGCGACGGCGCACGGACGCACCTGCCCGGAACGGGGGTGCGACTGCTGCTCAAAGCTCCCTACGCCGGTGCAAACCGGATCAGGTTCCAAGGGACTCTCTCAGCCTGGCAATCCAGGCACCCCCGCTTCAGATGACCATTTCACTACAAATGGTGGCGATTTGCGAGCCAGGGGGGAACGAGGGGTCAGAGCCCTTTCCTGCGGAAAGGGATCCGACCCCCTCGCAGGACCTGGGGTCAGACCCCTTTCCGCAGGAAAGGGCTCTGACCCCACCCAACCTCACGCCGCCGCGCGCAGCGCCTGCAGCAAGGCCTGGCCTGCCTTTGTATGGAACCACGCCGGGTGCCCCAGCATGAACGGCTGCCAGGCCACGTCGGCATTGGCGGTGGAGCCGGTGATGCCTTCGAAATACTCCACTTCGGACAGTGCGAAGTCGAAATGGACCATCGGCAACAGGTCGGCCAGCAGCTGCACGCGCCCGGCCGACAGCGGCAGCACCTCGCGGTAGCCCTGCAGCAGCGCCAGGGCGATGTCGATGCGCACGGCGTCGTCGCCGCGTTCCAGTTCCAGCCAGGCCACGGCGTTGCGCTCGATGGCGGTGGCCAGGTCGAACAGTGCGCTGGTGGGCGAGGCCAGGCCGAAATCCAGCGCGGTGGCCACCGCGCCGTCGGCATCCCACAGCAGGTTGGAGACGTGCCAATCGTTGTGCGCCCACAGCCGTGGCTCGTCGCGCAGGCGCGTGGCCAGGCCCTTGTGCCAGGGCAGCACTTCCGCGCGCAGCTGTGCCTGCCAGGGAATGCGCGCCAGATAGCGGGCCAGGCCGGGGCGGTTCGGCAGGTCGGCCTGCAGCGCGGCGATGGGATCGTCGGCGCGGATCAGGTCGTCGCGCGCCACGAGGATGTGGGTGCTGCGCTGGGGCGCGTGGAAACTGGCCGAGGCCTGGTGCAGGCGCGCCAGCGTGCGCCCGGCCTGCAGTGCCTGCGCGCTGTCGGTCAGCAGCGACCACGACACCGCATCGCGGTACAGGTCCGCGCCTGCGCCGACCGCGTGCAGCTCGTAGGTCCACGGCCCATGCTCGACCGCAGTCGCGCCATCAGCGGTGGCCAGCACCTGCACCACCGGCACGCCGTGCGCGGCCAGATGGGCGATCAAACGGTGTTCTTCCTGCAGGCAAGCGGCGCTGCGCACGCTGTGGTGGTGGCGCTTGATGAACACCCGGCCCATCGCGCCCTGCACGATCGCCGCCGCCGACAGCGGGCGCGGGCTGTGCCAGTGCAGCGTGCTGTCCGCCGCCAGTGCCGGGTACTGCGTGCACAGCCACGCCACTTCGTCGGCGCGGATCGCCGGCCAATCGGCGGCGACCTCGTCGTTGTTGAGGCCCTGCACGCGATGGGGGGAAGAAGTCATGCCGCAGCCGCTGCCCGGAGAGGAGTCACCAAGGCTGCGCATTCAACGCCATGGGCGCTGCCGGCGCAACCTCCCCGGGACAAACGAAAACGGGCAGATCCAGGATCTGCCCGTTGCCGGAATCATCAAGCGGCGGCGCGCTTACCAGCCGCGATGACGGCCGCGGTCGTGGTAGTGGCGGCGGTCGTGGCCACGGTCGTGGTAGCCGCGGCTGTAACCCCGGTTGTAACCGCGGTCGTAACGACGGTTGTCGTAGCGACGGTCATAGCGACGGTCGTGGTGGTCCTTGGTGGTCAGGTTGCCGATGGCACCACCGGCCACCGCGCCACCGACGGTCGCGGTCGGGTCGCCGTTGGAGATCAGATGGCCGGCCACGCCGCCCACCACCGCACCGACCACGGTGCGCTTGTCCTTCCTCGACATCGCGCTGGCATCGCTGACCACCGCTACGCCGGCCAGCAGGGCAAGGGCCATCGCCAGGCCACGGAAGCTGATTGCGGACGTACTGATCATGTTCGGTTCTCCTGTCTGGGGCTTGCCACGGTGGGCAGGGAGGGCGGGGGCGCCCTGGCTGCCGTGCTGTCCAAACTGGGCTTCCAACATTGTCGGAACATTGCGCCTGGACGGCCTGCGGCGTGCGTATTCATCTAGCGTCATGGGCGATGAAGCGCACCTGAAAATCCGCCTGAACGGGCGCTGCAGCGACGCTGGGCCGACACGTTTCCTTCAGGAAAGCGGCAACGGGGTCAGTGGCCCATCGCCGCGGGTCATGGCACAGCTGCGACGGCGATCACAGGGGAAGGCGGGCGTGAAGCCTGGGGCAGTTCCGTGGAACTGAGATCCAGTTCTCAGATTTTCCCGTCACGGAGGTAGTCGAACAGTTCGGCGTCGCCCTTCAGGCCCAACTTGAGCATCGCATCGCCCTTCTGTCGGCTGATGGTGCTGACGCTCTTGTGCAGCTGCAGGGAGATTTCCTTGACCGTCATCCCGGTGCCGAGCAGGCGCAGCACTTCCACCTCGCGCGGTGACAGCGGTTTGCCATCCCCCTCGCGCATGCGCCAGCTGCCCGCTTCCTCCACCCGTTCGCGCAGGCTGCGGCTGATGTAGGACTGGCCGCGATACACCGTCTGGATGGCCTGCGGCAGTTCCTCCATCGACGAGCTCTTGTCGACCAGGCCAAGCACGCCGCAGTCCAGCACCATGCGCAGGATGGCCAGGTTGTTGGACACGCTGAGCATCAGCACCGGCAGGTCGGGGTAGCGCCGGCGGATCATGCCGATCATCGCGAAGCCATCGGCCTGGGCGCTGCCGGGCATCGAGTAGTCGGTCACCAGCATGTCGCAGGGCTGGCTGGCCAGCACGGCCATCAGCGCCTGCACGCTCTCCGCTTCGCCGACGACCCGGCCGACGCCGCTGGCCTCGATCACGGCACGGGTGCCGATGCGTACCACGGGGTGGTCGTCTGCGATGATGATGCGCAAGGTCATGCTCTAGTATGGCCTTTCGGGCAGTGCCGGCCGCGAGCTGCGCGGTACCAGGCGGGTTTCTGGGAGAACGTCGCAGATGCGGAACCGGGCAGTGCGTGGATGGGTCCTCTTGCTGGGGCTGCTGGGCCTGTCCGTGCTGGCGCAGGCCGAACCGGGCCCCCTGCCGTTGACCGTCCTGCAGCGCCAGTTCCTGGCCGCGCATCCCGTCATCGTTGCGGGCCAGTATGACAGCGGTTGGCCACCGTTCGAGGACCTGCAGCAGGGCCAGCCGACCGGCCTGGGACCAGAGTACCTGTCGCTTCTGGCTCGTCAACTCGGCGTGGAACTGCAGTTCCGTCGCTATCCGGACTGGAATGCCGTGCTGGATGCGGCATGCCGCGGCGAGATCGACGTGGTGATGAACACCGCGCTCAGTCCCGAACGCGCCCGCTGCATGGTCTATACCCGCGCGTATGTGGAAGCGCCGCTGGCGATCGTCGGGCGGCCGGGTGATCTGCGCGCATCCGAAACGCCGGACCTTGACGGGCTGCGGGTGGTCATCGAACAGGACTTCATGACCGCCCCGCAGGTGCGTGCGCGCTTCCCGCGGGCCCGGCAGCTTGTCGCAAATGACACGCAGACAGCGCTCGCCATGGTCAGAGACGACAAGGCGGACGTCTTCATCGGTAATGCCTACGTCGCCACCGAACTGATCGCGCTGAGGAAGATCGACGGCGTGGTGATGCTGCGGCCCAGCGATCTGCCGCCCGAGCGCCTGCACTTCGGCGTGCCCACTGGCAGCCAGCCGCTGGCAGAAGCGCTGGATGTGGCGCTGGCGGCCAGCAGCCCCTCGCAGCGCGAGGCGTTGATGGAGCACTGGCTGCCGCCGCTGACGTGGTCGGCGTCCGCGCAGCTGGCGCTCAGCCAGGCCGAGAAGCGCGTGCTGCAGGAATCATTGAAGATCGGCTTCGCGCCCAATGCGGCACCGCTGTCCTTCGCCGACGACAACGACCAGCCCAGCGGCCTGGCCAGCGAGTACCTGCAGCGCCTGCGGCAGGCCGGTGCCCACCTGCAGGTCGACCCCAGCCACGACTGGTTCGACGTGCGAGCCAAGGCAAAGCGCGGTGACCTGCAGGCGGTGATGGGCATCCCGATCGATTCGCAGTACCTGGGCCCGGACTGGGTGTTCAGCCAGCCCTTCATCAGCGTGCCCAACGTCATCGTGACCGCCCACGACAGCCCGGTGCTGCTGGGCCTGTCCGACCTGCAGGGCAAGCGCGTGCTGCTGTCCGACCCGGAACGGGTGCGTGGCTACGTGCTGCAGCAGGCACCGCTGGCGCGCATCATTCCCACGCGCAGTGCCGAACAGGCGATGCAGCGCCTGGCCGATGGCGAGGCCGACGCCTACGTGGGCAACCTGGCGCTGGTCGACCAGCTGCTGCGCAACCAGTTCGCCGGCCGCCTGCAGATCGCCGCCCCGGCCAACTTCAACGACGAACTGGCGCTGGCCGTCGACCGCCGCTATGCCGCACTGGCCACCACCTTCGACCGCCTGCTGCTGCAGATGACGCCGCGCGAACGCGAGGCCCTGCGCGACGACTGGCTGGCCACCGAGTACCACCACGGCGTGCAGTGGAGCACCCTGCAGCGCTGGGGCATCCCGCTGCTGCTGATCCTGCTGAGCGGGCTGTTCGTCTATGCGCTGGGCTACTGGCGCCTGCGCCGTGAAGTGGCCGGGCGCCGGCATGTGGAGCAGCGCCTGGCCGATGTCACCGACAACCTGCCGGCCATCGTCTACCAGGCCCGTCGCGCCGCCGATGGCGCACTCAGTTTTCCCTTCATCGCCGGCGACGTGCAGGCCCTGTTCGGCATCTCGCCGCAGCAGGCGATGGACGATGCCGATGCGCTGCTGCAGCGTATCGACGCGGAGGATCGCGTGCTCATCGTGCGTGGCACCGCCCTGGCTGCGCGCAGCTTCGCACCGCTGTCGTTCGAGTTCCGGGTGCGCACCGAGGATGGCAACGCGCGCTGGGTGCGCACCCAGGCGCACCCGTACTCGGCTGACGCCGGTGCGGTGACCTGGAGCGGCTACTGGGTGGACGTGAGCGAAGCGCGCGCGCAGGCCGATGCACTGGCGACGGCCAAGGTCGAGGCCGAGCAGGCGGTGGAAGCCAAATCGCGCTTCCTGGCCACCATGAGCCATGAGATCCGCACGCCGATGAGCGGCGTGCTGGGCATGCTGGAAGTGCTCTCGCATTCGCCGCTGGACCAGGAACAGCAGCGCATCATCGGGGTGATCGAGGATTCCGCGCAGATGCTGCGGCAGATCCTCGATGACATCCTCGACTACTCGCGCATGGAAGCCGGCGCGCTGCGCCTGGCGCCGGTGCCGATGCCGCTGCGGCCGCTGCTGGAAAGCGTGTGCCGGCTGCTGTCGGCGCAGGCCACCGCGCGAGGCCTGGACCTGCAGGTGGAGATCGATCCGCGGCTGGCGCAGGCGCATGAGGTCGATGGCGTGCGCGTGCGGCAGATCATCTTCAACCTGCTCAGCAACGCCATCAAGTTCACCGCGCAGGGCAGCGTGCGCCTGCAGGTGGATGTGCTCGGTGCCAGCACCGAGGAGGGCAGCCAGCCGCTGCGGTTGACCGTGTCGGATACCGGCATCGGCATCGCCGACGAGCAGATCCCGCACCTGTTCGCACCGTTTGCCCAGGCCGGCGCACACATCCAGCGCGAGCACGGCGGTACCGGCCTGGGCCTGAGCATCTGCCATCGCCTGGTACAGAAGATGGGTGGCGAGATTTCCCTGCACAGCGTGCTGGGTCAGGGCACGCGGGTGGAGGTGCTGCTGTCGCTGGTGGAGGCGCGTGCCGATGACGTGCAGGCGCTGCTGTCCGAACAGGAGCAGACGGCGCTGCTGCCGCCGGCGCTGCGCGAGGCCCGCGTGCTGGTGGTGGAGGACCATCCCACCAACCAGGCGATGATGGCCTGGCGCCTGCAGCAGCTGGGCGTGCCGCACGTGCTGGTGGATGACGGCCAGCAGGCGCTGGACCGCCTGTCGGTCGAGCGCTTCGACCTGGTGATCACCGACTGCCGCATGCCGGTGCTGGATGGCTTCGCCTTCGCCCGCCTGCTGCGCGAGCGCGAAAGCCGCAACGGCCAGCCGCGCCTGCCGATCCTGGCGCTGACCGCCAGCGTGCTCAACGATGATGCACGCCGCTGCCGCGATGCCGGCATGGACGACGTGCTGGCCAAGCCGCTGTCGCTGGCCACGCTGCGGCAGGCACTGCTGCGCTGGTTGCCGCAGGCGGCGGCACTGGAGGCGGAGCCGACGGCCGAAGCACCGGCACGGGCCAGCGACGACGCGCCCGCGCTGGAACTGCCTGACCTGGCCGCCCTGCAGCAGCGCTTCGGCTCACTGCAGGTGGCCACCCAGCTGCGCGACAGCCTGCTGCAGGCCAGCGCGGCGGACATCGCGCAGCTGCAGCGGGCGCTGGGCGAAGGTGATCGCGCCAGTGCGATCCAGCAGCTGCACCGCATGGGCGGCGCGTTGGGGTCGGTGGGCGCGCGTGGCCTGGCCGAGCGCGCGGCGGCGCTGGAACAGCAGCTGCAGCAGGCCAGCGATGCCGATGCGGCGCCGGTGCTGCAGCAGATCGGCCAGTTCGTGCAGCACCTGCAGCAGCAGCTGCAACGGCTGGCAGGCTGAGTGGCCTGCTACTGCGAAGCCTGCTCCTGCAGGTAGGCGATCACCAACGCGCGGCGTTCGGCACTGGGGAAGGCGTTGTACATGCGCGTGCCCGGCACCACGTGGGTGGGCGACTGCAGGAAGGTGTCCAGGGTCTGCGCGCTCCACACGAAGCCGGCGCGGCGCATGCCGTCCGAATAGGCGTAGTCGGGCAGGCTGCCGGCGCGGCGGCCGATCACCCCGTGCAGGTTGGGGCCGAAGCGGTGGATGCCACCGGCCTTGACCGTGTGGCAGCCGGCGCAGATCTCGAAGGCCTGCTGCTGGGCCTGCAGCCGCGCCTGTGCTGGCGTCAGCGGTTCCGATGGCGTGCGCTGGCAGGCGCTGGCCACCAGGACGAACGTCAGCAGCAGGGGCAGGCGAAGGGCGCGCATGGGCGGGCAGGATAACGGTGCGCCCGCGGCAGCGGGCTGCGACATGCGGTCGCAGCCCGGCGCCATCACATGCCCGAGTAGTTCGGGCCGCCGCCGCCCTGCGGGGTCACCCAGACGATGTTCTGGGTCGGGTCCTTGATGTCGCAGGTCTTGCAGTGCACGCAGTTCTGCGCGTTGATCTGCAGGCGCGCGCTGTCACCTTCGCCGACGAATTCGTACACACCGGCCGGGCAGTAGCGCGCTTCCGGGCCGGCGTACTCGGCCAGGTTCACCTGCACCGGCACGCTGGCGTCCTTCAGCGTCAGGTGGCTGGGCTGGTTCTCGTCGTGGTTGGTGCTGCTCAGGAACACCGAGCTGAGACGATCGAAGGTCAGCACGCCGTCGGGCTTGGGATAGGCGATGCGCGTGTGCTTGGCCGCCGGTTCCAGGCAGGCGTGGTCCGGCGTGCTGTGGCGCAGGGTCCACGGCGGGTTGCGCACGCCCAGCTTGGGCAGCAGCCACTGCTCGATGCCGGTCATCAGCGTGGCCACGGTCTGGCCCTTCTTGAACCACTGCTTGAAGTTCTTGGCCTGTTGCAGCTCGGTGAACAGCCAGCTGGCTTCGAACGCCTTCGGGTAGGCGTCCAGTTCATCGTGCTGGCGGTCGGCAGCCAGTGCATCGAAGGCCGCATCGGCGCACAGCATGCCGGTCTTGATCGCGGCGTGGCTGCCCTTGATGCGGCTGACGTTGAGGTAGCCGGCCTCGCAGCCGACCAGCGCGCCACCGGGGAACACCGTCTTCGGCAGCGACATCAGGCCACCGGCGGTGATGGCGCGGGCGCCGTAGCCGATGCGGGTGCCGCCTTCCAGGTGCTTGCGGATGGACGGGTGGGTCTTGAAGCGCTGGAACTCCTCGAACGGGCTCAGCCACGGGTTCTTGTAGTCCAGGCCGACCACGTAGCCGATGGCGACCTTGCCGCCGTCGGCGTGGTACAGGAACGCGCCGCCGTAGGTGTCGTTGTCCAGTGGCCAACCGGCCGCATGCACCACCAGGCCCGGCTCGTGCTTGGCCGGGTCGATCTGCCACAGCTCCTTGATGCCGATGCCGTAGGCCTGCGGGTCCTTGCCTTCATCCAGCTTGTAACGGGCGATCAGCTGGCGGCCGAGGTGGCCGCGCGCGCCTTCGCCGAAGATCGTGTACTTGGCGTGCAGGGCCATGCCGCGCTCGAAGGCCGGGCCGATGCTGCCGTCCTTCTCGATGCCCATGTCGCCGGTGGCCACGCCGATCACTTCACCGTTGTCGCCGTACAGCACTTCGGCGGCGGCGAAGCCGGGGAAGATCGCCACTTCCAGCGCTTCGGCCTGCTGCGCCAGCCAGCGGGTCACTTCACCCAGGCTGATGATGTAGTTGCCTTCGTTGTGGAAGCACTCCGGCAGCAGCGCGTTGGGCGTGCTGCGCGCGCCGGTCTCGCTAAGGAACAGGAACTCGTCGCGGGTGACCTTCTGCTTCAGCGGTGCGCCGCGCTCGGCCCAATCCGGGAACAGCTCGGTCAGGGCGCGCGGGTCCATCACCGCGCCGGACAGCACGTGCGCGCCTGGCTCGGAGCCCTTTTCCAGCACGCACACCGACAGCTCGCGGCCGGCTTCCACCGCGCGCTGGCGCAGGCGGATCGCGGTGGCCAGGCCGGCCGGGCCGGCACCGACGATCACCACGTCGAATTCCATTACTTCACGCGGGGGCAGGGCGTTGGCTTCAGCGCTCATCGATTGCATGACTCGTGGGTAGGGCCGGCATCGGGGCCACCGGCGGTGCCTGGGAATCGCGCGTGCGGCCACGAGCGAAACGGTTGTTTGAATGTGTCAGGGTACCGGGCCGCGCGTGATCGAGCTAGATAGACGCCGTTCACCGCACGATTGCTGCAGCGCAGCGTAATGTCCTGGCCCCGAATGACCGACAATGGCCCGGTCCTGACTGCGCGTGAGTGCCATGGCTTTGCATCCGTACGATCTGTTCGATGTCCGTTCCCTGCTCAGCGAGGAAGAGCGCGCGGTGCAGGACAGCGTGGCCCGCTTCACCAACGAGCGCGTGCTGCCGATCATCGGCGATGCCTTCGACCAGGCCCGCTTCCCCGAGGAGCTGGTGCCGGAGGTGGCGGCACTGGGCCTGCTCGGCGCGACCCTGCCGGCCGAATACGGTGGCGGCGACCTCGGTGCGGTCAGCTACGGCCTGATCTGCCAGGAGCTGGAGCGCGGCGATTCCGGTCTGCGCAGCTTCGTGTCGGTACAGAGCTCGCTGTGCATGTACCCCATCTACGCCTACGGCAGCGAGGAACAGCGTCGCCAGTGGCTGCCGGCGATGGCCCGCGGCGAGCTGATCGGCTGCTTCGGCCTGACCGAGGCGCACGGCGGCTCCGACCCGGCCAGCATGAAGACCCGCGCGGTGCGCGACGGCAGTGACTGGCGCATCAACGGCAGCAAGATGTGGATCACCAGCGGCCCGGTGGCCGACCTGGCCATCGTCTGGGCGCAGACCGAGGACGGCATCCAGGGCTTCGTGCTGGAAAAGGGCATGGCCGGTTTCACCACGCAGGAAATCAAGCACAAGATGAGCCTGCGTGCCTCGCTGACCGGTGCGCTGTACTTCGATGACGTGCGCGTGCCCGACAGCCACCGCCTGCCGAACGTGAAGGGCCTGAAGGGCCCGCTGGGCTGCCTGACCCAGGCCCGCTTCGGCATCAGCTGGGGCCCGATCGGTTCGGCCATCGCCTGCCTCGATGAGGCGCTGGGCTATGCCAAGGAACGCGTGCTGTTCGGCCGCCCGCTGGCCGCCACCCAGAGCGCGCAGATCAAGCTGGCCGAGATGGCCCGCCGCATCACCACCGCACAGCTGCTGGCCCTGCAGCTGGGCCGCCTGAAGGAGGCCGGCCAGCTGCAGCCGCAGCAGGTCAGCCTGGCCAAGTGGAACAACTGCCGCATGGCCATTGATATCGCCCGCGAATGCCGCGACCTGCTGGGCGGCGCGGGCATCACCACCGAGCACGTGGCGATCCGGCATGCGCTGAACCTGGAATCGGTGATCACCTATGAAGGCACCGAGACCGTGCACCAGCTGGTGATCGGCAGGGAGCTGACCGGGATCAGCGCGTTTTGACGGCCATCCACGCATGGCGTGGATCTACTGCAGATGCCGGCCGTGCGCGGGATCACGCGCCGCCGGCAAACCCGTGCTGGCGCCAGGCCTCGTACATCACCACGGCCACGGTGTTGGACAGATTGAGGCTGCGGTTGTCCGGGCGCATTGGCAGGCGCAGGCGGCGGCCTTCGGGCAGGGCATCGAGCAGGTCCTGCGGCAGGCCGCGGCTTTCCGGCCCGAACAGGAAGGCATCGCCTTCTTCGAACCCGACGCTGTCATAGCGCACGCTGGCCCGGGTACTCAGGGCGAACAGCCGCTTGGGCGCGATGCGCGCCAGCGCGGTGTCCAGGTCGGGGTGCACCTGCAGGCGCGAATACTCGTGGTAGTCCAGCCCGGCGCGCTTGAGCTGCTTGTCTTCCAGTGCGAACCCGAGTGGTTCGACCAGGTGCAGCTGCGCGCCGGTGTTGGCGCAGAGCCGGATCACATTGCCCGTGTTGGGCGGGATTTCCGGTTGGAACAGGATCACGTGGAACAGGGGCGCGGCATTCATCGCTGCAGTGTACCTGCGACCGATGCCGCCATTACGGCGCACGCCCTGCGCGAGGCAGGGCGGACGCCGCTTACGGGCGCAGCAGGACCTGGGCGGTTTCGGTGGCCAGGGCCTGCAGATCGGCAGAACTCGGGCGCACCTGCAGGGCCGGCAGGTTGGTGATGACCTGGTTGGCGACGCTGGTGGCGGCGGCGGCCAGGGTGGCGGCGTAGCGCTGGGCTTCCAGCTCGGCGGCCAGGGCCACGCGCTGTTCCAGGCTCGGGCGCACTTCGACGGCGGCCAGGGTGGTGATCGGCAGGGCGGCGGCGACCGGGGCGGCGATGAAGCCGTCGCGCTCGGCCAGCTGGTCGGCGCTGGGGCGCACTTCCACGGTGGCGAGGGTGACGATGCCGCTGGCCTGTTCCCAGGCCTGCTGGGCCAGCTGGTCGGCGGCCGGGCGGACCTGCACGGTGGACAGGGTCTTGATGGATTCGGAGGCCTGCACCGACGAAACAACCGCGGTGCCGGCAATCAGGGCGATGGCGATGGCAATGGTCTTGGTGTTCATGACGGGGCCTGTTTAGTGTTGGTGAGCGGTGGTGTGGTAGTAAGGTAGTACACCGATTCGGGGCTTGCAAGGAAAATTTTCAAATCCCTGCTTTTGTTCAGCATCCAGTCATTTTTGATCTGAAGCCCTTCCTGGCACGGGATACACAAAGCAATCCCCGTGCCAACTACAGGCCATTGATTTGAAAGGGTTTCGAGGCGAGTGAAGAGTGTCCGCAGGGCGGACACCTGTCCGTTCGAACGGCGGTGGACACTGTCCGGACCATGAACCGGGCGGGCCGTGACCGCCTCGAAGCGGGCCGGGGAGGCCCTCGGCGGCAAACACCCCCAGTGACTGGTGGCCGATACCGGCCCCCGCGCCCGCGCGCTAGGATCGCGATTCACCAACGTGACCAAGGATCCGGAAATGTCTCTCGCCCTGCGCCCGCGCACCGCGCTGCTGGCCGTCGCCCTCAGTACCGCCCTCGGCACGCTTGCGCCGACCGCCGCACTGGCGGCCAAGCCGGCCGCCGCCACCAAGGTCGATATCCCGTTCGAGCAGTTCACCCTGCCCAACGGCCTGCGCGTGATCGTGCATACCGACCGCAAGGCGCCGATCGTGGCGGTCAACATCTGGTACCACGTGGGCAGCAAGGACGAGCCGGCCGGCCGTACCGGTTTCGCGCACCTGTTCGAACACCTGATGTTCCAGAGCAGCGAGAACCACGACGGCGAGTACTTCGAGCCCTTCAAGCAGGTCGGTGCCACCGGCCAGAACGGCACCACCAACACCGACCGCACCAACTACTTCGAGAACGTGCCGACCACCGCGCTGGACATGGCGCTGTGGATGGAATCGGACCGCATGGGCCACCTCGTCGGTGCGATCGACCAGGCGGCGCTGGATGAGCAGCGCGGCGTGGTGCAGAACGAGAAGCGCCAGGGCGAGAACCAGCCCTATGGCCAGGTGTGGGAGAAGATCAACCGTTCGCTGTACCCGGTCGGCCACCCATACCACCACAGCGTCATCGGTTCGATGAACGACCTCAACGCCGCCTCGCTGGATGACGTCAAGACCTGGTTCCGCACCTGGTACGGCCCCAACAACGCGGTGCTGGTGCTGGCCGGCGACATCGACCTGGCCACCGCCAAGGAAAAGGCCGCCAAGTACTTCGGCAGCATCCCGGCCGGCCCGACCATGGCCCAGCCGAAGGTGGACGTCGCCAAGCGCGATGCCGACACCCGTGAAGTGATGAACGACAAGGTGCCGCAGGCGCGCATCTACCGCGCCTGGAATGTGGCCCAGGTCGGCACCACCGACATCGACCAGCTGCAGCTGCTGGGGCAGATCCTCGGTGGCGCCAAGTCCTCGCGCCTGAGCCAGCGCCTGCAGCACCAGGACAAGCTGGTGGACAACATCAGCGCCGGTGCCTACGGTTCGCAGCTGGGCTCCAACTTCATGGTCATGGCCACCGTGAAGCAGGGCCAGGACCCGGCCCAGGTCGAGAAGATCATCGATGAGGAGATCGAGCGCCTGCTGAAGGACGGGCCGACCGCCGACGAGCTGTCGCGCGCCAAGACCGGCTTCCGCGCCGGCTTCATCCGCGGCATCGAGCGCATCGGTGGCTTCGGCGGCAAGGCCGACGCGCTGGCCGAGTGCGCGGTCTACACCGGCGACCCGGGCTGCTTCCGCACCTCGCTGGCCAACATCGACAAGGCCACCGCCGCCGACCTCAAGCGCGTGGGCGCGCAGTGGCTGGACAAGGGCAGCCACACCCTGGTGGTCGAGCCCGGTGAGCGCGTCGCGCTGCAGGAAGAAGCCTCGGCCACGCCGAAGCCGTTCAACGTGCCGGCCGTGGACAGCAAGTACAGCACCCTGCCGGAACAGGTCGACCGCAAGGCCGGCGTGCCGCAGACCCGCGAGTTCCCGCAGCTGAAGTTCCCGGCACTGCAGCGCGCCACCCTGAAGAACGGCACCACCGTGGTGCTGGCCGAGCGCCACGAGATTCCGGTGGTGCAGTTCAGCTACCAGTTCCCGGGAGGCTTCACCGCCGACCAGGGCCGCAAGCCGGGCACCGCCAACTTCACCATGAACCTGATGACCGAAGGTGCCGGCAAGCTGGGTTCGCTGGCCTTCGCCGATGCTGCCGACGCGCTGGGTGCCAGCCTGGACGCGGGTGCCGGCCTGGATTCGGTGACCGTCGACCTGTCGGCACTGAAGGAGAACCTGGTGCCGTCGCTGGCGCTGTACCGCGACCTGCTGCGCGAGCCGCGCTTCGAGCAGGGCGAGATCGACCGGGTCAAGGCCTCGTGGATCGCCGGCATCAAGCAGGAGAAGGTCAACCCGAACGCGGTGGCCATGCGCGTGCTGCCGCCGCTGCTGTACGGCAAGGGCCACCCGTACGCCATTCCGTTCACCGGCAGCGGTGACGAAGCGGCGATCACCAGCCTGGGCCGCGAAGACCTGGTCGACTTCCACCGCGACTGGCTGCGCCCGCAGGACGGCACCCTGATCGTGGTCGGTGACACCACCCTGGCCGAGATCGTGCCGCTGCTGGACAAGCAGCTGGGCGACTGGAAGGCCAGCGGCGATGCGCCGGTGATCAAGGCCAGCACCGCCGTGGCCGTGCCGACCGCTCCGCGCGTGTTCCTGATCGACCAGCCGGGTGCGGTGCAGGCCAACCTGTTCGCCGGCCAGGTGGTGGCGCCGTCCAGCGACACCGGCTCGACCCGCTTCGACATCGCCAACGGCGTGCTCGGTGGTGACTTCACCTCGCGCCTGAACATGAACCTGCGCGAGGACAAGCACTGGTCCTACGGTGCCCGCAGCAGCGCCAGCAGCACCGTGGGCCAGCGCCCGTGGATGGCGATGGCGCCGGTGCAGATCGACAAGACCGGTCCGGCCCTGGCGGAAATGCGCAAGGAGATCGCCGAGTTCGCCGATGGCAGCAAGCCGGCCACCGAGGCCGAGGTCAACCGCATCCGCAACATCCAGACCCTGAGCCTGCCGGGCGCCTATGAGACCGCCGCTGCGGTGGCCTCGACCATCGGCAGCATCGTGCAGTTCAAGCGCCCGGACGATTACGTGGTGCGCCGCAAGGCCGAGATCGAGGCGATGACCCCGGCCCAGGTGCAGCAGGCCGCCGCCGCGATCAAGCCGCAGGGCCTGACCTGGGTGGTGGTGGGTGACCTCAAGCAGACCGAAGCGGCCGTGCGTGCGCTGAAGCTGGGCGAAGTGACCGTGATCGACGCCGAAGGCAACCCGGTCAAGAAATAAGGCAGTACCCGGCCCGCCATGTGGCGGGCCGGCTCCCCCGGTAGTGCCGGCCGCTGGCCGGCAACCCCGTCGTGCATCCGGGGTCAGAGCCCCCTGCGGGGGATCCGACCCCGGCCCCCCCGGGGGATCCGACCCCACCCCCGGCTACCCCCGATTCAGGCTGTTCAGGCAGAATCGCCCCATACCCTTCCAGGATCTGCCCATGCGCCTTCTGCTGCTGTCGTCCCTGCTGCTCACCGTCACGGCCTGCACCTGGGTGCCGATGGAACCGGCCGGCAAGACCGTGCGCGTGCTCCCGGCGGGCCCGCTGCCGGCGGGCTGCATCACCAAGGGTGAGGTCGTGGTCACCGTGAAGAGCAAGGTCGGCTTCTACAACCGCAACCCGCTGCGCGTGCAGGAAGAGCTGGAGACCCTGGCCCGCAACGAGGCCCCCAGTGCCGGCGCCAACGCCGTGCAGGCCGCTGCGGCCCCGGCCGACGGCAGCCAGCGCTTCGCCGCTTTCCAGTGCCCGCCGCGCTGAACGGGGACCATACGGCCAAGGCTGAATTCGTAAAGATGCGGTGAAAGCCCGGGGGTTATAGAATAGCGCCCCCTTTTGCCTGAGCCTTGGCGCTAACTTCGATGCTCTTCAAGAATGTCTCGATCGCCGGCCTGGCACACGTCGACGCGCCGCATACGCTGACGACCAAGGAAATCAACGAACGGCTGCAGCCGACGTTGGATCGCCTCGGCATCCGCACCGACGTGCTCGGCGATATCGCCGGCATCCACGCCCGCCGCCTGTGGGACAACGGCGTCCTCGCCTCCGATGCCGCCACCATGGCCGGCCGCAAGGCGCTGGAAGACGCCGGCATCACCGCCGGCCAGGTTGGCCTGCTGGTCAACACCTCGGTCAGCCGCGACTACCTGGAGCCGTCCACGGCCTCCATCGTCTCCGGCAACCTCGGTGTCAGCGACGAGTGCATGACCTTCGATGTCGCCAATGCCTGCCTGGCCTTCATCAACGGCATGGACATCGCCGCACGCATGCTCGAGCGCGGTGACATCGACTACGCGCTGGTGGTGGATGGCGAGACCGCCAACCTGGTGTACGAAAAGACCCTGGAGCGGATGACCGCCCCGGACGTCACCGCCGACGATTTCCGCAACGAGCTGGCCGCCCTGACCACCGGTTCGGGTGCCGCCGCCATGGTGATGGCGCGCTCGGAGCTGGTGCCCGACGCCCCGCGCTACAAGGGTGGCGTGACCCGCTCGGCCACCGAGTGGAACCAGCTGTGCCTGGGCAACCTGGACCGCATGGTCACCGACACCCGCCTGCTGCTGATCGAAGGCATCAAGCTGGCGCAGAAGACCTTTGCCGCCGCCAAGATCGCCCTCGGCTGGGCCGTGGAGGAACTGGACCAGTTCGTCATCCACCAGGTCAGCCAGCCGCACACCGCCGCGTTCATCAAGAACTTCGGCATCGACCCGAAGAAGGTCATGACCATCTTCGGCGAGCACGGCAACATCGGCCCGGCCTCGGTGCCGATCGTGCTGAGCAAGCTCAAGCAGCTGGGCAAGCTGAAGAAGGGCGATCGCATCGCACTGCTCGGCATCGGCTCGGGCCTGAACTGCTCGATGGCTGAAGTGGTCTGGTAAGCAGCCCGCTGCGTTGATTCCAAGGGCCGGTTCTACCGGCCCTTTCTACAGGTGCGATCCGATGTCCCAGCTTCCCGGTTACCCCGCCCACCCGCAGCGTTTCGAGGTCCGTCCCGGCCTGTCGATGAGCTATCTCGACGAAGGCCCGCGCGATGGCGAGGTGGTGGTGATGGTGCACGGCAACCCGTCGTGGAGCTATTACTGGCGCACGCTGGTGGCCGGCCTGTCGGACACGTACCGCTGCATCGTGCCGGACCACATCGGCATGGGCCTGTCGGACAAGCCCGACGACCAGCGCTACGAGTACACCCTGCAGTCGCGCGTGGATGACCTGGAGGCGCTGCTGAAGCACCTGGGCATCACCGGCCCGGTCACCCTGGCCGTGCACGACTGGGGCGGCATGATCGGCTTCGGCTGGGCGCTGTCGCACCACGCGCAGGTGAAGCGCCTGGTGGTGCTCAACACCGCCGCCTTCCCGATGCCGGCGGCCAAGAAGATGCCTTGGCAGATCGGGCTGGGCCGCCACTGGAAGATCGGCGAGTGGATCATCCGCACCTTCAACGCGTTCTCGTCCGGTGCCTCGTGGCTGGGCGTGGAACGGAAGATGCCGGCCGACGTGCGCCGCGCCTACGTGTCGCCGTACAACAGCTACGCCAACCGCATCAGCACCATCCGCTTCATGCAGGACATCCCGCTGTCGCCGGCCGACAAGGCCTGGTCGCTGCTGGAGCGCGCCGGCCAGGCGCTGCCGTCGTTCGCCGACCGCCCGGCCTTCATCGGCTGGGGTCTGCGCGACTTCGTGTTCGACCACCACTTCCTGGAAGGCTTCCAGGCCGCGTTGCCGAAGGCCCAGGTGCACGCCTTCGAGGATGCCGGGCATTACGTGCTGGAAGACAAGCACGAAGTGCTGGTGCCGGAAATCCGCGCCTTCCTGGACGCGAACCCGCTCTGATGGATGTGCGGGGTCGGATCCCTCTCGCAGAGAGGGCTCTGACCCCATCCGGGCAATCCGGGGTCAGAGCCGTTTCTCCGAAACGGGTCCGACCCCAGGCCTCAGGCCGCGATCGGGTTGTTGTCGCCGCCTTCCCAATCCGCCGCGGTCAACGGGTCCAGGCCATAGGCGATGCGCGCCTTGTCGCACTGCGGGCTGGCCTTGCCGTATTCCCACGACGCATCCACCTCGCGGCACACGCTGGGCCGGTTGGGGTGGATGGTGCAGCGCGAATACACGCCGATCTGCGCGTCCAGCGCCACGCAGCGCACCGGCTTGGAGTGCGTGCCGCGCATGCACAGGCGGTGCGGGTCCAGCACTTCGGTTAGCTGGTGCGGCACGCCGCCGGGGGTGACCTCGTCCGATTCCATCCAGTGGAAGGCCACGCGGTATTGGGTGCAGCAGGCGCCGCAGGTCATGCAGGGATGTTGCATGGGCAAGCCGCCTCGGGCGGCAGTGGGAATCGGGAACGAGGCTGCGGATTTTCCACGAAGCGGGCGGCCGCGCAAGAAATTCCGTAAGCGGCGACAATGAACGGATGAACGGACCCTGCAATATCGCGGCGCGGCTGCCTGAACTGGCCCGCGAACGCCCTGACCAGATCGCCATCCGTTGCCCCGGCCGCCGTGGTGCCGGCAACGGCATGGCCGCCTATGACGTGACCCTGGACTACCGCCAGCTGGACGCCCGCAGCGACGCCATGGCCGCCGGCCTGGCCGGCTACGGCATCGGCCGCGGCGTGCGCACGGTGGTGATGGTGCGGCCCTCGCCGGAGTTCTTCCTGCTGATGTTCGCCCTGTTCAAGCTGGGCGCGGTGCCGGTGCTGGTCGACCCGGGCATCGACAAGCGCGCGCTGAAGCAGTGCCTGGACGAAGCGCAGCCGGAGGCCTTCATCGGCATCCCGCTGGCCCACGTGGCGCGGCTGGCGCTGCGCTGGGCGCCGTCGGCCACCCGCCTGGTCACCGTCGGCCGCCGTCTGGGCTGGGGCGGGACCACTCTGGCCGCGCTGGAGCGCGCCGGTGCCAGCAGCGGCCCGATGCTGGCCGCCACCGATGGCGAGGACATGGCCGCCCTCCTGTTCACCAGCGGCTCCACCGGCGTGCCCAAGGGCGTGGTCTACCGCCACCGCCACTTTGTCGGCCAGATCCAGCTGCTGGGCAGCGCCTTCGGCATGGAGGCCGGCGGCGTGGACCTGCCGACCTTCCCGCCGTTCGCCCTGTTCGACCCGGCACTGGGGCTGACCTCGGTCATCCCGGACATGGACCCGACCCGGCCGGCGCAGGCCGACCCGGCGCGCCTGCACGATGCCATCCAGCGCTTCGGGGTGACCCAGCTGTTCGGTTCGCCGGCCCTGATGCGGGTGCTTGCCAAGCACGGCCGGCCGCTGCCGACGGTGCGCCGGGTGACCTCGGCCGGTGCGCCGGTGCCGCCGGACGTGGTGGCCACCATCCGCCGCCTGCTGCCCGACGACGCGCAGTTCTGGACGCCCTACGGCGCCACTGAATGCCTGCCGGTGGCCGTGGTCGAGGGCCGCGAACTGGAGCGCACCCGCGCCGCCACCGAGGCCGGTGCCGGTACCTGCGTGGGCAGCGTGGTCGCGCCCAACGAGGTGCGCATCATCGCCATCGACGATGCGCCGCTGCCCGAGTGGTCGCAGGCACGCGTGCTGGCCATCGGCGAGGTGGGCGAGATCACCGTGGCCGGGCCCACCGCCACCGATACCTACTTCAACCGCCCGCAGGCCACCGCCGCGGCGAAGATCCGCGAAACCCTGGCCGATGGCAGCACCCGCGTGGTGCACCGCATGGGCGACGTTGGCTACTTCGACGCGCAGGGCCGCCTGTGGTTCTGCGGGCGCAAGACCCAGCGCGTGGAAACCGCGCACGGGCCGCTGTACACCGAACAGCTCGAGCCGGTGTTCAACACCGTGCCCGGCGTGGCTCGCACCGCGCTGGTGGGCGTCGGCGCCGCCGGTGCGCAGGTGCCGGTGCTGTGCGTGGAACTGCAGCGTGGGCAGTCCGACGGCCCGGCGCTGCAGGAGACCCTGCGCGCGCATGCGGCCGCTCATGCCGCCGACGCCGGACTGCAGCACTTCCTGGTGCATCCGGCCTTCCCCGTCGATATCCGTCACAACGCCAAGATCGGCCGCGAGAAGCTCGCCGTCTGGGCCCGCGCCCAACTGGAGAAGCGCGCATGAAGATCCTGGTCACCGGTGGTGGTGGTTTCCTTGGCCAGGCGCTGTGCCGCGGGCTGCTTGAACGTGGCCATCAGGTGCTGGCCTTCAACCGCAGCCACTACCCGGAACTGCAGGCGATGGGCGTGGGCCAGATCCGTGGTGACCTGGCCGACGCGCAGGCGGTGCTGCACGCGGTGGCCGGCGTCGACGCGGTGCTGCACAACGGCGCCAAGGCCGGTGCATGGGGCAGCTATGACAGCTACCACCAGGCCAACGTGGTCGGCACCGACAACGTCATTGCCGCCTGCCGCGCGCACGGCATCGGCAAGCTGGTCTACACCTCCACGCCCAGCGTGACCCACCGTGCCACCCATCCGGTGGAAGGGCTGGGCGCAGACGAAGTGCCTTACGGCGAGAACTTCCAGGCGCCGTATGCGGCGACCAAGGCGATTGCCGAACAGCGCGTGCTGGCCGCCAACGACGCCACGCTGGCCACCGTGGCACTGCGCCCGCGCCTGATCTGGGGCCCGGGCGACCAGCAGCTGGTGCCGCGCCTGGCCCAGCGGGCCCGCCAGGGCCGCCTGCGCCTGGTCGGTGATGGCAGCAACAAGGTCGACACCACCTACATCGACAACGCCGCGCTGGCGCACTTCCTCGCCCTGGATGCGCTGGCGCCGGGTGCGGCCTGTGCCGGCAAGGCCTACTTCATTTCCAACGGCGAACCGCTGCCGATGCGCGAGCTGCTCAACAAGCTGCTGGCGGCCGTCGGCGCGCCGGCCGTGGAAAAGACCCTCAGCTTCAAGACCGCCTATCGCATCGGTGCCATCAGCGAGCGCCTGTGGCCGCTGCTGCGGCTGCCGGGCGAACCGCCGCTGACCCGCTTCCTGGCCGAACAGCTGTGCACGCCGCACTGGTACAGCATGGAACCGGCGCGCCGCGATTTCGGCTACGTGCCGCAGGTGAGCATCGAAGAAGGGCTGCGCCGACTGAAGGCCGCGTCGTGACGACAGCGTCACGGCGCTGAAGGCTTCATCAGCCGAAGAGATCGCCGTCACCGGTTGCACACCGGCAGATCCGCAGGATGGACCCAACGCCACACCGGCCGGACCACCCGCGAGGAACGCCATGCTGCATTACGCCATCATTTTCTTTGTCATCGCCATCATCGCCGCCGTGCTCGGCTTCTCCGGCATTGCCGGTGCCGCCACGAACATCGCCTGGATCCTGTTCGTCGTGTTTCTGATCCTTGCGGTGATCTCGATGTTCCGCAAGCGCGGGTAGTAGAGTCGAGCTTGCTCGACTGCTTTTCCCGCTTTTTCTGTAGAGTCGAGCCGTGCTCGACTGACCAACACCAGTCGAGCAAGCTCGACTCTACAAAAGCGGGTCAAGCGGGTTACATCAGCGCCCGATCGGCCGCGTGCCTTTCCAGCGCCAGTTCGATCAACCGCGTGATCAGCGCGGTATAGCCCAACCCGCTGGCGCCCCACAGCTTGGGGTACATGCTGATGCGGGTGAAGCCGGGCAGGGTGTTGATCTCGTTGATGACGATCTGCCCATCTGAGGTGAGGAACACATCCACCCGCGCCATGCCCGCACACTCCAGCACCTGGTAAGCCTGCAGCGCGATCTGCTGGATGCGTGCCTGCGCATCGCCATCGATCGCCGCCGGCACCACCACGTCCGCCCCATCGGGGTTGATGTACTTGGTGTCGTAGGCATAGAACTCGTCGTGCACCACCACCTCGCCGCAGACACTGGCCTGCGGCAGGTCGTTGCCGAGTACCGCGCACTCGATCTCGCGGCCGAGCACGGCCGACTCCACCAGCACCTTGTGGTCATGGCGCAGCGCCAGCTGCAGCGCCTCGGCGAACTCACCGGCCTGCTTGACCTTGCTGACCCCCACCGACGAGCCCTGGTTGGCCGGCTTGACGAACAGCGGCAGCCCCAGCTGCGCGATCAGTGCCTGCACGTCCACGCTTGCCGCCTCGTGGCGACGGATGCACACCCACGGCGCCACCGGCAGCCCCGCATCGCGCAGCAGCCGCTTGGCCACGTCCTTGTCCATCGCCGCCGCCGAGCCCAGCACCGGCGAACCCACGAAGGGCAGGTTGGCCATGCGCAGCAGCCCCTGCAGCGCGCCATCCTCACCCAGCGGCCCGTGCACGATGGGCAGCACCACATCGATCTGGCCGAGCGCGGTGGACGCATCCACCGGCTGCAGCTGCGCCTGCCCGGCACCGGGCCGCACCGCCAGCGCCGTGCCCGAAGGGTGCAGCGCGATGCGTGCCGGATCATCGGCATTGATCAGAAAGGTCTCGGGCTGGCTGAGGTGCCACTGGCCCTGCTTGTCGATGCCCACCAGCACCGGCTCGAAGCGCTCGCGATCGAGCGCATCGAGGATGTTCTTCGCCGACTGCAGCGACACTTCGTGCTCGGAGGACATGCCCCCGAAAATGATGCCGACCCGGGTCCGTGCCATGCGTGTTGTCCTGTGTAACAAGGCCACACAGCATGAACCTTTCATGGCCCACCAGGTGAGGCACGCATGAATCAGCCATGGGGTCAGAGCCCGTTGCACAGCAACGGGATCCGACCCCGTGCCGACCAACGGTCGGCACCCACCAAAGCAGAAGGCCGTTCCGACAGCTCACGGGAAACTGTCGAAGGCGGGGTGGGTCCGGTTGAGGGGGTGTGAGCCGCATGGATGCGGCGACCAAGCCCCCATGGGTGAGGGCGCTTTGCTTGCGAAGCACTGCTTCGCAAGCGCCCGAACGCACAGCCGCCAGCGGCTGGGCCGGACCCCGGAGGGGGGTTTACGGCGTCCCCCTCAACCGGACCCACCCCGCCATCCCACGGATAGCCCGCTTCTGAAGTTGACGTTGACGTTGACGTTGCGGGTGCCGGGCGGCAGCCCGGCCCAAGCCCCCCACCCACGCAGGTAGAATGCACACATGGCTCTCTCCCTGCTCTCGTCCCTCAAGCCAGTCGCCGGCCGCGCCCTGCAGACCGCACTGAACCGCGCACTGGCGCTGGATCCGGATACCCGGCACGCCCTGGCCAGCCTCGACGGCCGCCACATCGACCTGACCCTGGACGCCCCGTCGCTGGCGATGCGCATCAGCGTCGATGGCGACATGCTGCGCGTCGGCCCGGTGGATGCACAGGAAGCCGATTTGGCCGTGCGCAGCAGCCTGGCCGGCGTGCTCGCCCAGCTGCCGCTGCTGGCCAACGCCCGCCGCGGCAACGACAACGGCAAGGGCCGCGTGCGCGTGGCCGGCGATGCCGAACTGGCGCGCCGCCTGCAGCAGCTGGCCAAGGGCTTCGACCCCGACTGGCAGCAGCCCTTCGTCAGCGTGTTCGGCGAGGTGCTCGGCGTGCAGGTCGCCAACACCCTGCGCAGCGCCCTGCAGCACGCGCGCCAGGGCGCCATCGACCTGGCCCACAGCGCCGCCGAATTCATTACCGAGGAGTCGCGCGACGTGGTGCCACGTGCCGAACTGGATGCCTTCCACGACGACGTGGACGTGTTGCGTGATGACGTCGAGCGCCTCGGCGCACGCGTGCAGCGCCTGCGGGGTGCCGCATGAAGGCGCTGCTGCGGGCCAACCGCATCGGCCGCGTCATCCTGCGCTACCGCCTCGACGACCTGCTGCAGGGCACCCCGGCCGAGCGCTGGCTGCGCCTGGCCAAGCCCTTCGTGCCGCGTGCCTCGGCCGACATCGCCGCGCAGTCGCGTGGCGCACGCCTGCGACTGGCGCTGCAGGACCTCGGCCCGATCTTCGTCAAGTTCGGCCAGATCCTGTCCACCCGCCGCGACCTGGTGCCGCCGGACGTGGCCAACGAACTGACCCTGCTGCAGGACCGGGTCAAGCCCTTCGATGGCGACACCGCGCGCCGCATCGTTGAAGAAGCGCTGGGCCTGCCGGTCAGCGAAGCCTTCGCCAGCTTCGACACCGAGCCGCTGGCCTCGGCCTCGATCGCGCAGGTGCATGCCGCGACCCTCGCCGATGGCCGCCAGGTGGTCGTGAAGGTGCTGCGCCCGGGCATCGAGAAGCAGATCGACGCCGACATCGCCCTGCTCAATTCACTGGCCGCGCTGGTCGAACGCACCCACCCGCGTGCCGACAAGATCCGCCCGCGCGAAGTGGTGGCCGAAGTCGAGAACACCCTGGCCGCCGAGCTGGACCTGCAGCGCGAAGGCGCCAATGCCAGCGTGCTGCGCCGCTTCTGGGAAAACAGCGACGACCTGTACGTGCCGGAAGTGATCTGGAGCCACACCGCCGAGCGCGCGCTGACCCTGGAACGGGTGTGGGGCATTCCCTCCGATGACATCGTCGCGCTGGACAAGGCCGGCATCGACCGCAAGGCGCTGGCCGCCAAGGGCGTGCGGGTGTTCTACACCCAGGTGTTCCGCGATAACTTCTTCCACGCCGATGCGCACGCCGGCAACATCTGGGTCGACACCGATCCGGCGCGCCGCGACAACCCGCGCTTCATCGCGCTGGATTTCGGCATCATGGGCCAGCTCTCGCAGGAAGATCAGTACTACCTGGCCGAGAACTTCATGGCCATCTTCAACCGCGATTACCGCCGCATCGCCGAACTGCACGTGCAGGCGCGCTGGATGCCGGACAACGTGCGCATCGACGACCTGGAAGCGGCGGTGCGGTCGGTGTGCGAACCGTACTTCACCCGCCCGCTGTCGCAGATCTCGCTGGCCGAGGTGCTGCTGAAGCTGTTCCGGGTGGCCCAGCGCTACCAGCTGACCCTGCAGCCGCAGCTGATCCTGCTGCAGAAGACGCTGCTGAACATCGAAGGCGTGGGCCGCCAGCTGGATCCGCAGATCGACATCTGGGCGGTGGCCAAGCCGGTGCTGGCGAAGATCCTGCGCGAGCGCTACAGCCCGCGTCGGGTCGTGCGCGAGATCGGCAAGCGCCTGCCGGAAATCATGACCCACGCGCCGGACATGCCGCGCCTGGTGCACGCCTGGCTGACCCAGCAGGTGGAAGGCCGCCACGAACTGGCGATGCGCTCGCGTGACCTGGTCACCCTTGATGCCAGCCTGCAGCGCCTGCAGAAGCGCGCGGTCGGCGCCATCACCGGCGTCGGCCTGCTGGCCATCGCCACGCTGATGTACGTGCTGCAGCCGCCGGGCTGGTACTGGGGCGACCTGCCGGTGCTGAGCCTGGGTGCCGCCGCGGTGGGCGCCTTCGCCCTGGCCCGCGCGTGGTGGCGGTGAACACCGCACTGCAGGCGCTGAAGGATGAACTGGCCCGCCACGGCGCGGCCAACGATGCTTGCGAGACCGAACGCGGCCGGCGCATGCTGAACATCACCGCCGACACCGGTGAGCTGCTGTCGGTGCTGGTGCGCTTCGGCCAGGCGCGGCGGGTGCTGGAAATCGGCACCTCCAATGGTTACTCCACGCTGTGGCTGGCTGAAGCCGCGGCAGCCATCGATGGCCACGTCACCACGCTGGAGTACGCCGCCGACAAGGTCGCGCTGGCGCAGGCGAATTTCGAACGCAGCGGCCTGGCCGGGTGCATCCGCCTGGTGCACGGCGATGCCGGGCAATGGCTGGCCAGCGCCGCCGATGCCAGCATCGACCTGCTGTTCCTCGATTCGGACCGCGAACAGTACGCCGGCTGGTGGCCGCAGCTGCGTCGCGTGCTGCGCCCCGGCGGCCTGCTGGTAGTCGACAACGCCACCTCGCACGCTGCACAGATGGAGCCGCTGCGCGCGCTGCTGGATGCCGACACGGCCTTCAGCACCAGCCTGGTGCCGGTGGGCAACGGCGAACTGCTGGCCGTGCGCAACGGCTGACCATCGGTAGGTAGTGCCGGCCGCTGGCCGGCAACCTGAGCCAAGCCGGCCAGCGGCCGGCTCTACCGCATTCAGTACGCAGCCGGGATAATCGCGCGGTGAGCACCGAACCTGACACCCTCGCCGCGGTCGAGATCGAAACCGCCCCCTTGCAGCTGCTGCACCTGGACGAGCGCCTGGCCGTGGTCAACAAGCCGGCCGGGCTGATGGTCCATGACAGCAAGCTGGCCCGTGGCGAAGACGATTTCCTTGCCGACCGCCTGCGCGAGCAGCTGGGCCGGCCGATCTTCCTGGTGCACCGACTGGACCGCGCCACCAGCGGCTGCCTGCTGCTGGCCTTCGACCGCGAGACCGCCAGCGTGCTGGGCAAGGCGCTGATGGGCGGCGAGGTTAGCAAGGATTACCTGGCCATCTGCCGTGGCTGGCCGGCCGAGGAGGCCTGGCAGGTCGACCACGACCTGGACGGCGGCCCCGGCAAGCCGGTGAAGAAGCCCGCGGTGACCGACTTCCAGCGCCTGGCCACCGGCGAGCTGTCGGTGCCGGTGGGCGACTTCGCCAGTTCGCGCTATGCGCTGCTGCGCTGCCAGCCGCAGACCGGCCGCTTCCGGCAGATCCGCCGCCACCTCAAGCACCTCTCGCATCACCTGATCGGCGATACCAGCCACGGTGACGGGCGCCACAACCGCAATTTCCGCATGCAGGGCGTGCACCGCATGCTGCTGCACGCCGAACGCCTGCGTTTCCCGCACCCCGACGGCGGCACGGTGGACGTGCGGGCGCCGGTGGACGGTGAATTCCAGAAGGCCCTGGACCTGTTCGACTGGCAGGTGCCGTAACCGATCCGGGGTCGGATCCCTTTCCCGCAGGGAAAGGGCTCTGACCCCATCCATCCCGACGTCCCGGCGTTATTTCTTTTCCGGCTCGTCGAGGATCGCCTGCATGTCCTTCTCCAGGTCGGCCATCAGCGGCTTCATCTTTTCCTGGATGGCGATCATCACGTTCTGCATCAGCAGCGGGGTCTTGTCCAGCAGGCTCTGCCCGGCCGAGCTCTCGTAGAACTCGGCCATCGCCAGCACGTCTTCCTTGCTGAAGCTCTTCTTGTAGAGATCCACGTACATCGGCCGCAGCTGCTGCCAGGACAGCGCCTTGGTCAGGGTGGCGGTGGTGCGCTGCTGCATGCGCTGCAGCTGTTCGGTCTGCTGCGGGGTCAGCTGGCGCTGCCGGGCGATGTCTTCGAACTGCTGGCGCTGCATCGTCTCCAGCTGCGGCAGCATGCCGTCCAGCAGGCTCTGTGCACGCGAGGCGGCCAGCAGGCGGTTGATGTCGGCATCGGTGGGCGCCGCGGCCAGGGCCGGCGCGCTGGCCGCTGCCAGTGCCAGCAGCAGCACGGTACGGCGCAGGCCGGTGGACAGGGCGGGAATGAAGCGGGTCATGCGAGCTTCCTGCGGTACATGGGATGGCCAGCATACCCGCTGCACAGGCGAAGGCGACGTGTTCGGTGCCTGATCGGCGGCATACGGTGCGCGATGGCATCCACGGCAACGTGGCTGCCGCTACAATGCGCGGATGGGCAGTGGACCAGTCACCATCAGCGCGCAGCTTGAAATCCCCGACGGCGAGATCGTCGAGCGGTTCGTGCGTGCCAGTGGTGCCGGCGGGCAGAACGTCAACAAGGTTTCCACCGCGGTGGAACTGCGTTTCGACGTGGCCAACTCGCCCTCGTTGCCCGACCCGTTGCGTGAGCGCCTGCTGGCGCGCCGCGACCGGCGGATGACCGGCGAAGGCGTGCTGGTCATCGACGCGCAACGGTTCCGGACCCAGGATCGCAATCGCGAGGATGCGCGCGAGCGGCTGGCGGCCTTCATCCAGGCCGGGTTGAGCGTGCCCAAACCACGCAAGGCCACCAAGCCGACCCACGGGTCGAAACTGCGTCGTCTGGACGCCAAACGCGGGCGCGCGCAGATCAAGCGCGGTCGCTCATCACGTGACTGGGAGTGATTGCTTGAACAAGCCGAATTCATTGCTGCCGGCCGTGCCGCCGCAGATGCCGCAGGTCAAACCCAACGCCTTCCTGCGCTGGCTGGCACGCTGCACCCTGCGTGTGGGCGGCTGGAAGGTGGTCGGCACCCTGCCCAACGTTCCCAAAGTGGTCTTCATCATCGCCCCGCATTCGTCCAACTGGGACGGCCTGTGGGGCATGGCGGCCAAGATCGCGCTGGGCATGAAGGTGAAGGTGCTGGGCAAGGCCTCGCTGTTCTGGTGGCCGCTGGGCCCGCTGCTGCACAAGCTGGGCGTGATCCCGCTGGACCGCAGCGCGCCGCAGGGCACCGTCGGCCAGGCCGTGGACCTGCTGCGCAACAACGAGAAGATGTGGTTCGCCATCACCCCCGAAGGCACCCGCAAGGCCGTGAAGGACTGGAAGGCCGGCTTCCTGAAGATCGCCCGGATGGCCGACGTGCCGATCCTGGCCGCCTATTTCCACTACCCGGAAAAGACCATCGGCATCGGCCCGCTGTTCCAGCCGACCGGCGATGATGCCGCCGACATGGCCGCCATCCGTGAGTTCTACCGGCCCTGGATGGGCAAGACCCGCGGCACGGTCTGAGCCGGCCACGGCCGGCAACCGAGGCGCCACGTCCGGCACATGCCGGGCGAGCGCGACAGGAGTAGGGTGGAGGGCTGGTATCCCATACCGTCCGCCCAAGGAGCGTTTTACATGTCGCGTACCGTAGTCCTGGCCGCCGCCATCAGCCTGGCGCTGGCGGCCTGTTCCGGCAAGGAGTCCACCCCCGTGTCCGAAGCACAGAAAGCCCCGGCCCAGCAGCCGGCCGAAGCCTCCACCAACCCGCTGCTGAGCGCCAGCACGCTGCCGTTCCAGGCGCCGCAGTTCGACAAGATCAAGGACAGCGACTATACGCCGGCCTTTGAAGAAGGCATGCGCCAGCACCTGGCCGAAGTCCGCAAGATCGCCGACAACGCCGAGCCGGCCACCTTCGACAACACCATCGTGGCGATGGAGCGCAGCGGCGAGACCCTGAACCGCGTGTCGCGCATCTTCTTCGGCCTGGTCCAGGCCGATGGCACCGAAGCGCGCCAGAAGATCCAGGAAGACATCGCCCCGAAGCTGGCCGCGCACCAGGACGAGATCAACCTCGACCCGAAGCTGTTCGCCCGCGTGAAGTCGCTGTACGACCAGCGTGACACGCTGGAGCTGGACCCGGTGCAGAAGCGCCTGGTCGAGCATTACTACGACGGCCTGGTGCGCGCTGGCGCGCAGCTGTCCGACGCCGACAAGGCGAGCCTGCGCAAGCTCAACGTGGAAGAGACCACTCTCTCCACCCAGTTCCACACCCGCCTGGTGGCTGCCACCGCCGCTGCGGCCGTGGTCGTCGACGACAAGGCCAAGCTGGCCGGCCTGGACGAGAACGCGATCAACAACGCGGCCAACGCCGCCAAGGATCGCAAGCTCGATGGCAAGTTCGTGCTGCCGCTGCAGAACACCACGCAGCAGCCGGTGCTCGGTTCGCTCAGCGACCGCGACCAGCGCGCTGCCGTGCTGAAGGCCTCGGAAACCCGTGCCGAGCGTGGCGACAAGAACGACACGCGCGAGACCGTGCAGCGCCTGGCCCAGCTGCGTGCGCAGAAGGCCAAGCTGCTTGGCTTCGAGACCTTCGCCGACTACCAGCTGGGCGACCAGATGGCCAAGACCCCGGCCGCGGCGCTGAAGCTGCTGACCGACACCGTGCCGGCCGCCACCGCCAAGGCCCGTGCCGAAGCCGGTGAGATCCAGAAGGTGATCGACGCCCAGAAGGGTGGCTTCCAGGTTGCCGCCTCGGATTGGGACTTCTACGCCGAGCAGGTCCGCAAGGCCAAGTACGACCTGGACGAATCGCAGGTCAAGCCGTACTTCGAACTGGACAACGTGCTGCAGAACGGCGTCTTCTACGCCGCCACCCAGCTGTACGGCATCACCTTCAAGCCGCGCACCGACATTCCGACCTACAACCCGGACATGAAGGTGTACGAAGTGTTCGACAAGGACGGCACCTCGCTGGCCCTGTTCTACACCGACTACTTCAAGCGTGACACCAAGTCCGGCGGCGCCTGGATGGACGTGTTCGTCGAGCAGGACGGCCTGACCGGTGCCAAGCCGGTGGTCTACAACGTCTGCAACTTCACCAAGCCGGCCGATGGCCAGCCTGCGCTGATCAGCTTCGACGACGTCACCACCATGTTCCATGAGTTCGGCCACGCCCTGCATGGCATGTTCTCGAACGTGAAGTACCCGTCGATCGCCGGCACCGCCACCTCGCGCGACTTCGTCGAGTTCCCCTCGCAGTTCAACGAGCACTGGGCGCTGGACCCGAAGGTCTTCGCCCACTACGCCAAGCACTACAAGACCGGCGAAGCGATGCCGCAGGAACTGGTCGACAAGATCCTCAAGGCACGCAGCTTCAACCAGGGCTATGCGACCACCGAGTACCTGTCGGCCGCACTGCTTGACCTGGCCTGGCACACGCAGAAGGCCGATGCCCCGCTGCAGGACGTGGGTGCCTTCGAAGCCAGCGCGCTGAAGAAGTTCAAGGTCGACCTGCCGCAGGTGCCGCCGCGTTACCGCACCACCTACTTCGACCACATCTGGGGCGGCGGCTACTCGGCCGGTTACTACGCCTACTTCTGGGCCGAAGTGCTGGACCATGACGCCTACCAGTGGTTCACCGAACACGGTGGCCTGACGGCGGCCAACGGCCAGGAGTTCCGCGACAAGATCCTCTCGCGCGGCAACAGCGTGGAACTGTCGACCCTGTACCGCGATTTCCGCGGCAAGGACCCGTCGGTGGAACCGCTGCTGAAGTTCCGCGGGCTGAAGTAAGAAATACAAAAACGGCGGGGGCAACCCCGCCGTTTTTCGTTGCGATACCCGGGGTCGGATCCCGTTGCGCGCCGCGCAATGGGCTCCGACCCCGTTTGCGTTACGCACCTTTTACGCCCCGCGCCATCCACGGGCATCGCACCTTTACGGCCTGCACGCGCATCGTGTGCCTACCGCGCCGCAGGGCGCTATGTGCAAGGTGGTGTATGACCCTCCTGGTGATCCGGCACGCGCCGTCGTCGGTGCCGCGCCCGCAGCTTCCGCTGGAACTGTGCGGCCATCGCGTGCTGTGCAACGACTGCGCCAGCCTGTCCGATGTGCGCCACTGCCTGTGCCAGGCACAGGCCGACGACTGGGTGCTGCTGGACGTAGGCGTGGTCGACGACGCGCAGTGGCAGGCCGAGGGCGGCGCCCTGCAGGCGGCGCTGGAGCGCATGCCTGCCTCGTACATCGAACTGCAGGCCCCGCACGCGCCGGGCCTGGATGCACGCCTGCGCCTGCAGCACGGGCCGGCCGCGGTGGTGGTCGACCAGCGCAGCCAGCAGGCGGGCTACCCGTTGTCGCTGGCGATCGTCGGCCGGCGCCTCGCGCAGGAGGGCTGAGCCATGTCGATCTTCATCATCCGTGGCCCGGAAGCCGCCGGCACGCTGATCCGCACGGCGCTGCCGCTGCCGGCACCGGTGCTGAAATCGCTGGTGCACCGCGCGATCGACGCCGGCACCAGCGTGGCCATCCGCGCCTGCGGTTCGGAACAGGAACTGCTGGACGCGCTGCGCGTGGCCGACCACAGCCGCGGCGAAGTGACCCTGCTTGACCCCGGCGCCTGTGCCGGCAGCCTGCGCCTGCAACGCCTGTTGCCGTACCTGCACAACGCCTATGTGGAAGTGCACGACGATGGCGCGGTGGCCGAACCCTGCCTGCCGGCCGGTGTCGGCCAGCGCCTGGGCATCGCCGCCGGCTACGGCGCGCAGAGCTACGTGCTGGCGCTGGACATCGCCCTGGACCACCTCGGCCTGGCCGAGCACGCCAACCGCGTGCACGTCGGCACCTGACGCGCGCCGGGGTCGGATCCCTTTCCGCGCCGCGGAAAGGGCTCCGACCCCACCTCGGGCGCCCCGCGGGAACCTCCCACGCCCACCGCAGGTCTGACCGATCTTCCACCCACCGGAACCTGTCATGGACGCCGCCGCCCGCCCCCCGTTTGCCGAACGCGCGCTCACCTGGCTGAAGAAGGAAGCGCTGCCGCTGCTGGTCATGCTCGGCCTGCTCGCCGCCGCGCGCGACACCCTGGCCAACCACTACGTGGTGCCCAGCGGCTCGATGCAGCCGACCCTGCAGCCCGGCGACCGCGTGGTGGTGGACATGCGTGCCTATGGCCTGCGCCTGCCGTTCACGGGCCAGCAGCTGCTGGCCACCGGCACCCCGCAGCGCGGCGAGGTGGCCGTGTTCGATTCGCCGGCTGATGGCACCCGCCTGATCAAGCGCGTGGTGGCCGTGGCCGGTGACCACGTGCAGCTGCATGGCGGTCATCTGGCCATCAACGGCCAGCCGCTGCAGATCGCCGACCTGCGCGACACCGAAGCCTTCGGCGAGCGCCAGGCCCAGCTCGACCTGGACATGGGTGGCGGCCCCGACATCGCCGATCTGGTGGTGCCCGACGGCAAGCTGCTGGTACTGGGCGACCACCGCGGCAACAGCTTCGATGGCCGCTTCTTCGGCTTCGTCGACGCCGGCAAGGTCTACGGCCGGGCCGTGGCCATCTACTACCGCCGCGGCGATGGCTTCGAGTGGAAGCATCTCTAAGCTGAATTGATACGTTCTACATATCGATCCTGACTCATCAGGTTATGGATCGACTGGATCGAGGGGCCTACGCTGGTCCCCGTACCTCCACGTCGGCCGCCCCCACGGCCCTTCGATCCCATGACTGGCGAAACTGCGGCGTCCCTCAGCGGCCGCCTCCGCACCTCCGATTCCGTTGTCGATACCCGCATCCAGCAGGGCACCCCGGCGTTCCGGCGCACGGCGGTCGCGCTGTTCCTGGCGGGGTTCTCGACCTTCGGCCTGCTGTACACGGTGCAGCCGCTGCTGCCCGAGTTCAGCCGCCACTTCGGGGTGTCCGCCGCCGGCAGCGCGATGTCGCTGTCGCTGAGCACCGGCACCCTGGCCGTGGCCATGCTGCTGGCCGGCCTGCTGTCCGATGCGATCGGCCGCCGGCCGATGATGATCGCCGCGCTGATGGCCTCGGCCCTGTTGTCGCTGTGCACCGCACTGGTCGATGACTGGACCACCATGCTGGTGCTGCGCACGCTGCTGGGCCTGGCCCTGAGCGGGGTGCCGGCCGTGGCGATGACCTACCTGGTGGAGGAAATGGACAGCCGCGCACTGGGCCTGGCCATGGGCCTGTACATCGGTGGCAACGCCATCGGTGGCATGAGCGGGCGCCTGCTGGCCGGCATCATCGCCGACCACTGGGGCTGGCGCTGGGGCATCGGTGCGGTCTCGATCATCGCCGTGGCCAGCACCGTGCTGCTGTGGCTGCAGCTGCCGCCGTCGCGGCACTTCCAGGCCCGCCGCGGTGGCCTGCGCCAGCTGCCTTCGCGCTGGCGCACGCTGTTCGCCGACCCGGGCCTGCCGTGGCTGTTCGCCACCTCGTTCGTGCTGATGGGCGTGTTCGTCACCCTCTACAACTACCTGGGCTACCACCTGCTGGCGCCGCCGTACCACCTCAGCCAGACCGTGGTCGGCCTGATCTTCAGCGTGTACCTGGTCGGCACCTTCAGCTCGGCATGGATGGGCCAGCAGGCCACGCGCTACGGTCGCGGCCGCGTGCTGACCATTGCCTTCGGCCTGATCGGTGCCGGCATCGTGCTGCTGTCGATGCCGTGGCTGACCACGATGGCGCTGGGCATCGCGCTGGTCACCTTCGGTTTCTTCGGCGGCCACTCGGTGGCCAGCAGCTGGGTCGGCAGTCGCGTCGGTTCGATGCGTGCCGAAGCCTCGGCGCTGTACCTGTTCGCCTATTACTTGGGCAGCAGCGTGCTCGGCGCCGTGGGTGGCCTGGCCTATGCCGCCTGGGATTGGCTGGGCGTGTGCCTGTTCACCGGCGTGCTGACCCTGCTCGGCGGTGGCATCATCTGGGCCCTGCAGCAGCGCGCCCCGCAGCCGGTTGCTGCCTGACAAATGCCCGGTAGTGCCGGCCGCTGGCCGGCAACACGACCTGTGTTGATGGGTCGACGGTAGCGCCGGGCCATGCCCGGCGAGCGCGCAGCGCGGCGCATCACCCGCCCGCGAACGCCCCGCGCAGCAATCCGGCGAAATTGCGGATCAACGGCGTCACCCCTTCGCGGCGCCACGCCAGCTGCACTTCCGAATGCGCCCCGGCATCGGCCAGCGGCACGAAGCGCGCGCCTTCCACCCGGATGTGGTCGCATGACGACGGCAGGATCGCCGCACCCAGACCGGCTGCCGCCAGGCTGATCAGCGTCGATGCCTCGCCCGCCTCCTGCACGATGCGCGGGGTGAATCCCGCCGCCGCACACAGCGCGATCATGTGGTCGTGGATGCCGGCCCCGGCACTGCGGCGGAACGCCACGAACGGCTCCTGGGCGAAATCACGCAGCGCCAGCGTGCCCTGCTTCGACAGCCGGCGCAGGGCAGGGTGGTCGGCGTGCACGATCAACGCCAGCGGATCGACAAACAGGCTGTGCGCCACCAGTTCCGGCGGCAGCGCACGCTTGCGGATGATGCCCACGTCCAGGCTGCCATCGAGCAGCGCATCGATCTGCTGCAGGGTGTTCATCTCGCTCAGCTGCAGGCGCACCTGCGGGTACTGCTGCCGGTACTGCAGGATCGACCGCGGAATCTGCGGCGACAGCGGCGTGGCCCGGGTCAGGCCGATATGCAGCTCGCCCTGCTCACCGCGCTGCGCGCGCTGCACCTCGTCCACCGCCGTTTCCACCTGCTGCACGATGGCCCGCGCCCGCTCCTGCAGCAGTTCACCCGCGGCAGTGAGCTGCACGCGGCGATGGCTGCGCACGAACAACCGCGCCCCGATCAGCTCCTCCAGCTGCCGGATCTGCTGGCTGAGCGGCGGCTGCGACATCCCCAGCCGCTCGGCCGCCTGGCCGAAGTGCAGCGTATCGGCAACGGCGAGGAAGTAGCGCAGGTGGCGGAGTTCGATGGACATGCAGCAGCGGCAGATGACACGCCCGGTCGGCCTGCCTATCTTACGGGCAGGAACCTGCAACGGCCGGAGCGCCATGACTCGCGACCCGACAATCCATGTCGAGTGGCTGGATGCCTTTCTGATCTGGGCTGAAAACCATGGCACTGCCACGCGCTGCCGCCCGACAGAAAAGCCTGCCGGTAGCCTCGACATCGACACTGAGCACGTTGTTTCCAACATCACCTACTGGAGCTCGGGCGAGTGCGATGCAGCAATCCTCGACGTCAGCTCGGGGCAGTCGGTCTACCAGCGCAGCTGGAGCGACCTGCAGCCGGCTGATTTCGACACGGCCTTCGCGCCGTGGTTGGCCATCGTGCGCGGCCACAGGACGTAATCGCCATCGGCATGAGTTTCACATTGGGTTGGATCGCGGCCAAATGTCAGGCGTCGCAGAAATGGGGTCAGAGCCCGTTGCGCAGGAACGGGATCCGACCCCGTGCCGACCAACGGTCGGCACCCACCAACAACCGCGACCAACTGTCAGAGGCGGGGCGGTGTGGGTGGGCAGGACCGTTGGCGCCATGGATGGCGCCATCGAGCCCCCATGGATGGGTTTACGGCGTGTCCTGACCACTCACACCGCCCCGCCATCCCACGGAAAGCCCGCTGTTGCCGTTGACGTTGCCGGCCAGCGGCCGGCACTACCGCAGGTGCACCCCTACCGCTCGGAATGCCCGCTCTGGTCGTAATCGCGCGGACTGAACAACTCCGGCTGGATCAGCTCCACAAACGCCCGCGCCTGCGCCGACAACGCCTTGCCCCGCCGCACGATCACCCCGTAACTGCGCTCCGGGAACCAGCGCTTCATCGACCGCGCCGCCAGCCGCTCATGGTCGCTCTCATGCAGGCACAGCGCCGGCACGATGGAAATGCCCATGCCCATCGCCACGTACTGCTTGATCACCTCCCAGCCGCCCACCTCCAGCGCCACCGTGTAGGCGATGCGGTGGCGCTGGAACACCTGGTCCACCAGCCGGTAGGTGATCTGCCGCTTCGGCGGCAGCACCAGCGGGTAGCGCGCGATGTCGGCCAGCTCCAGCTCGCCACCACTGGCCAGTGGATGATCGTGTGGTGCGATCAGCACCTGCTCGAAGCGATAGGCCGGCGCATAGGTCAGGTCGGCCGGCACGTCGGTCATCGACCCGATCGCCAGGTCGGCCGCGTCCTCGCGCAGCAGGTCGGTGCCATCGGCACTGATCGCGTTGTGCAGGGTCAGGCGCACGTCCGGATGGTGCAGGCGGAAGCGTTCGACGATCTTCGGCAGCAGGTAGAGGATGGTCGAGCTGTTGGCGGCGATGTTCAGCTCGCCCGCATCCAACCCGCGCACCTTGTCGCGGAAGCGCGCTTCCAGCCCGTCCAGGCTTTCCACCAGTGGCTGCGCCATCTCGTACAGCACCTGGCCCTCGCGGCTGGGCACCAGGCGGCGCCCGCTGCGCTCGAACAGCGGTACCCCCAGCTCACGTTCCAGTGCCTGCAGCTGCAGGCTGATCGCCGGCTGGCTGACGAACAGCGCCTCAGCCGCCCGTGAGACCGAGCCCAGGCGCACCGTCTGGCAGAACGCCCGCAGCGGCTTCAGCCGGTCGGATTTGTAGGAAAAACGCGGACTTGGCGGGCTGCGCGTGGTCATGGCGTCATAAGTATTAGCACACCTTATGTGGAACATTGCAAAAACTGTTTTGCCAAATACTCGGCCCGGGCGGCACTTTGGGGGCGTTCCCCCACCGCTGGAGTCGCCCCATGTCCGCCGTTGCTTCCGCCGTTTCCTCCACCCCCGCCAAGGCCACCCCCGGTATCGCCCTGGCGACCCGCGTGGCCGGCCAGGAGACCGTGCTGCCGGCACCGCTGCTGGCCCTGCTGGTCTCGCTGCACCGGGCGGTGGAACCGGGCCGGCAGGCGCGGCTGCAGGCCCGCCGCGAGCGCCAGGCGTTCTTCGACCAGGGCGGCCTGCCGGACTTCCGCGGCGATACCGCCGCGATCCGCAGCGGCGACTGGCGCGTGGCGCCGCTGCCGGCCGCGCTGCAGGACCGCCGCGTCGAGATCACCGGCCCGACCGACCCGAAGATGGTCATCAACGCGCTGAACTCCGGCGCCAAGGTGTTCATGGCCGACTTCGAGGATTCGACCTCGCCGACCTGGCGCAACCTGCTGGCCGGGCAGCAGTCGCTGGCGGCCGCCGTGCGCGGCGATCTGGAATTCACCGCGCCGGCCGCCAACGGCAAGCCGGGCAAGCACTACACCCTGCGCCCCTTTGAGGAACAGGCGGTGCTGATCGTGCGCCCGCGTGGCTGGCACCTGGACGAGAAGCACGTGCGCGTCGATGGGCAGTTCATCGCCGGCGGCCTGTTCGATGCGGCGGTGTTCGCCTTCCACAATGCCCGCACGCTGCAGGCCAAGGATCGCGGTCCGTACTTCTACCTGCCCAAGCTGCAGAGCATGGAAGAGGCCGCGCTGTGGGAGACCGCGCTGTCGCACATCGAAGGCATGCTCGGCCTGCCGCACGGCCAGATCAAGGTGACCGTGCTGATCGAAACGCTGCCGGCGGTGTTCGAGATGGACGAGATCCTGCACGCCCTGCGCGAGCGCATCGTCGGCCTCAACTGCGGCCGCTGGGATTACATCTTTTCCTACCTGAAGACCTTCCGCCGCCACGCCGACCGCGTGCTGCCCGAGCGTGGCCAGGTGACCATGACCCAGCCGTTCCTGAAGGCGTATTCGGAACTGCTGATCCAGACCTGCCACCGCCGTGGCGCGCATGCGATGGGCGGCATGGCCGCGCAGATCCCGATCAACAGCGATGCCGCCGCCAACGAACAGGCCATGGCCCGCGTGCGCGCCGACAAGCTGCGCGAAGTCAGTGCCGGCCACGACGGCACCTGGGTCGCGCACCCGGCGCTGATCCCGGTGGCGATGGCCATCTTCGACGAACACATGCCCACCGCGAACCAGCACCAGGTGCTGCGCCAGGACGTGCGGGTGGGCCGCGATGAACTGATCGCGCGGCCGCCGGGCAGCATCACCCGCGCCGGTTTCGAGGGCAACGTCGAAGTCTGCGTGCGCTACCTGGCCGCGTGGCTGGACGGCAACGGCTGCGTGCCGATCCACCACCTGATGGAAGACGCGGCCACCGCCGAGATCAGCCGCAGCCAGCTGTGGCAGTGGCTGCACACCCCGGGCCAGCAGCTGGACGACGGCACCGCCATCGACCTGCCGCTGCTCGACTCCGCCCTGGCCCAGCTGCCGGCGCGGCTGGGCGATACCCGCGCGCTGCCCGGTGGCGCCCGCATCGGCGAGGCCATCGCCCTGCTGGGCGAACTGAGCCGCAGCGACGAACTGACCGACTTCCTGACCCTGCCGGCCTACGAGCACATCGACTGACGGCCTGTTTCCCCGAATCCATCCCAGCCGGGCAGCGCCCGGCTCTACAACACCGAACTGGAGAAAGACATGAGCACCCTGCCCACTGCCGAACAGATCCAGCACGACTGGGACACCCACCCGCGCTGGGAAGGCATCCAGCGCAACTACAGCGCCGCCGACGTGGTGCGCCTGCGTGGCACCGTCCACATCGAGCATTCGCTGGCCCGGCTGGGCGCGGAAAAGCTGTGGAAGTCGCTGCACGAGCGCGAGTTCGTCAATGCGCTGGGCGCGCTGACCGGCAACCAGGCCATGCAGCAGGTCAAGGCCGGTCTGAAGGCGATCTACCTGTCCGGCTGGCAGGTGGCGGCCGATGCCAACCTAGCCGGGCAGATGTACCCGGACCAGTCGCTGTACCCGGCCGATTCGGTGCCGGCGGTGGTCAAGCGCATCAACAACACCCTGCTGCGCGCCGACCAGCTGCACCATGCCGAAGGCAAGGATGACATCGACTTCCTGCAGCCGATCGTGGCCGATGCCGAGGCCGGCTTCGGCGGCGTGCTCAACGCCTTCGAGCTGATGAAGGCGATGATCGAAGCCGGTGCCGCCGGCGTGCACTTCGAGGACCAGCTGGCCTCGGTGAAGAAGTGCGGGCACATGGGTGGCAAGGTGCTGGTGCCGACCCGTGAGGCCATCGAGAAGCTCAACGCCGCGCGCCTGGCTGCCGACGTGCTGGGCGTGCCGACCCTGCTGGTGGCGCGCACCGATGCCGAAGCCGCCGACCTGCTGACCAGTGACATCGACGGCAACGACCAGCCGTTCACCACCGGCGAGCGCACCGTGGAAGGCTTCTACAAGACCCGCAACGGCCTGGACCAGGCGATCAGCCGTGGCCTGGCCTACGCCCCCTATGCCGACCTGGTGTGGTGCGAGACCGGCAAGCCGGACCTGGAGTTCGCGCGGAAGTTCGCCGAGGCGATCCATGCGAAGTTCCCCGGCAAGCTGCTGGCCTACAACTGCTCTCCCAGTTTCAACTGGAAGAAGAACCTGGACGACGCCACGATCGCCAAGTTCCAGCGCGAGCTGGGCAGCTACGGCTACAAGTTCCAGTTCATCACCCTGGCCGGCTTCCACGCGCTGAACTACGGCATGTTCAACCTGGCCCATGGCTATGCGCGCCGGCAGATGAGCGCCTTCGTGGAACTGCAGGAAGCCGAGTTCGAAGCGGCCGAGCGTGGCTTCACCGCGGTCAAGCACCAGCGCGAGGTCGGCACCGGCTACTTCGATGCGGTCACCCAGGCCATCCAGCAGGGCCAGTCCTCGACCACTGCGCTGACCGGCTCGACCGAGGAAGAGCAGTTCCATGGCGGCCGCAGCGAGCGCGCCGCCTGACCCCACCTCGACCCGGTAGAGTCGAGCTTGCTCGACTGACGTGACCGCACCCGAAGCCAGGGCGGTCGAGCAAGCTCGACTCTACCCGGGCCTTCGAACCGATCAGGGTGGCCAGGGAAGGGCCAGACGACGCCGGCAGGTCGGGGGACCTGCCGGTGTTGTTGTGTCCGGGGTGCCGCCGCCCCTGAACTACCCTCATGAATGCGGGTTGCCCGCCTGATCGGTCCCGATCGTGGTGTCTTCATGAAAAATGAGAAGACGCGCACAGTTTGATTCACTGCTATGCTCCGCTCCTCACCAGGGGACGCTGGCGGCGGGAAATGACCGGCAGGGGTGCGGCCGAGAACATCGACATGACGACCGGTATCGCCCAGGTGGCGATGGCCGAGATCGTGCACGCCCTGTTGTCGGACGAGGAAGTCGCCCTCTTTGCGCGCTTCGCGCGGCCCCTGAAGGTCGAGGCCGGGCAATGGCTGTTCCACCGCGGCCACCGCGGCGATGGCATGTACGTCATCGTGGAAGGATTGATCGAACTGGATTTCGGCGAGGACCTGGTGACCAAGACGCTGGGACGACATGAGTTCTTCGGTGAACTGGGCCTGCTGGTGGGGGACCATCCGCGCAGCGCCGGCGCGCGCGTGATCGAAGACTGCCACGTGCTGGAACTTGGCCCGGCCGATTTCCATTGCCTGGTCGAATCCGATCCGGGGCTGGTGGCCTACTTCCTGCGCCGCACGATCATGCGCGTGCTGACCAACGAACAGGCCCTGATCAGCCAGCTCCGCCGGCGCAACCACGATCTGGAAACCGCGCTGGACAACCTGTACATCACCACCCATCAGCTGACCCACACGCGCGAGCTGGTGCGTACCGATGAACTGACCGGCCTGCACAACCGCCGCGGCCTGACCCTGTACCTGCAGGAATGCCGCAGCCAGCCGCAGGGCGCACCGCAGGCGCTGCTGCTGATCGACTGTGACCGCTTCAAGCAGGTCAACGACCGCCACGGCCACCAGGCCGGTGACCGCGTGCTGCAGAGCATGGGCAACATCCTGCGCTCGATGGCCGGCGAACACGACCTGGCCTGCCGCCTGGGCGGTGATGAGTTCTGCCTGATCCTGCGCCATGCCGACCGAGAGGCCGCACAGCACGCCGCCGAGTTCATCCTCAGCGCGGTGCATGGCCTGCTCGAACGCAGCCATGGCAACCCGCACGTCACCCCGGCCAGCATCGGCGTCAGCCTGCTGGCGGCCGATGCGGACTGGAGTGAATGGTATGCAGGCGCGGACCGTGCGCTGTACCGGGCCAAGCGCGCCGGCGGCAACTGCCTGCATTGGGCTGACCCTATGGACGGACAGTGAGCGGAGACTGTGGCGATGAACGGCGATTCCGGAACATCGACTCCGCACACCACGCAGCTGCGTGCCCTGCTGTTCACCGATCTGTGCGATTCCACCCTGCTGGTGGAACGGATGGGAGACGCCTCGGCGGCTGAGCTGTTCCAGGACCATGACCGCCTGGTGATGGCCCTGCAGCAGCGCTGGAACGGCCAGCAGATCGACCGCTCCGATGGTCTGTTCATGCTGTTCGAACGCCCGGTGGATGCCCTCGGTTTCGGCCTGGATTACCAGCGCGGCCTGCAGGCGCTGGGCGGCAAGCGCAACATCCTGCTGCGCGCACGCATCGGCCTGCACGTGGGTGAAGTGCTGCTGTGGAACAACAGCGCCGAGTCGATCGCGCTGGGTGCCAAGCCGGTGGAAGTGGAAGGCCTGGCCAAGCCGATGGCCGCGCGCCTGATGCAGCTGGCGCAGCCCGGCCAGTTCCTGGTGTCGGCCACCGCCGAGTCGATGGTGCGCCGCGCCGCCGGCGATCTGGGCGAGGTCGCGCAGGGGCTGAAGTGGAAGTCCTTCGGGCGCTGGCGCTTCAAGGGCGTGGCGCAGTCGATGGAAGTGTTCGGCCTGCACGACCCGGCGACGCGCGGTCTGGGGCGCCCGCGACAGACCGCGAAGGCATCGCGTGACATCCCGGTCTGGCGGCAGCCGCTGGTGATGACCGCCGAAGTCACCCTGGGCGCGGCGCTGCTGGTCGGCGGCTGGTTGCTGACCCGGCCGCAACCGGCCATCGCCTTCGCCGAGCGCGACTGGGTGGTGGTCGGCGATCTGCGCAACCTGACCGGTGAGACCCTGCTGGATGGTTCCACCCAGCAGGCACTGCGCATCAGCCTGGAACAGTCGCGCTACGTCAACGTGATCAGCGACCTGAAAGCACGCAGCGTGCTGCAGCAGATGCGCGCCTCGCTGGATGCGCCGCTGGACGCGAACAATGCATCCGAGATCGCCCAGCGCGTGGGCGCGCGGGTGGTGTTGATGCCAACGTTGTCCGAAGCCGGCGGTCGCCTGCGCCTGAGCGTGGGCGTGGTGGATCCGGCCAGCCGTGCCACGCTTGCCGTCGAATCTGCCGACGGCCGTGGCCTGGAATCGCTGCTCGCTTCCACCGATGACGTGGTGGCGCGACTGCGCGGCCGCCTGGGCGAGACGCTGGAGCAGGTCGAGCAGGACTCTACGCCGCTGCCTGCGGTCACCACCGGCAGCCTGGATGCGCTGCGCGCCTATTCGCTCGGGCAGAAGCTTTACGCCCGCAACGACTACCAGGGTGCGCTGGCCATGTTCCAGCAGGCGGTGGAGCTGGATCCGGAATTTGCCCTGGCCTGGATGGCGCAGGTCCGTGCGCACTTCGCGGTGGATGATCTTTCCGGGGCGATGCAGGCGCTGGACACCGCCAAGAGCCTCAAGCGCCGCCTGCCACCCCGCGAGGCGCTTTATCTGGACGCGTGGGCGGCGACGCTGCGCGACCGCGGGCAGGCCTCCGATGCATGGCGGCGCCTGTCCAGCCTGTATCCGGACTACTTCGCCGCGCATTACAACGCGGCCCTGTGGCTCTATGCGGAGAACCGGTTCGAGGAATCGCTGCCGTATGCGCGGCAGGCAGCGGATCCGCGGTTTGAACTCAGCAACGTGGCGCACGATCTCCTGGGTCGCATCCTGGTGGCGCGCGGCGATGTGACAGGCGCCCGCCAGGCCTTCAAGCGCGCCATCGATGGCGGGCGCACCGCCAGTAACCGCTACCTGGGGTCGGCCGAGGCCAGCCTGCGCAACTACGCGGCTGCAGAATCGATGCTCGATCGCGCTGCACCGTCCCGCCACGTGGTCATCGAACGCACCAGCATCGCCGTCGACCGCAAGCAGTGGACGCACGCGGTGCAGATCGCCCGCGACGGCAACTCGCAGTTCGCCAGCGCGTCAGGGTTCGACCAGCAGGTGATGCTGGTGCCACTGGCAACCGCGCTGTGGGGCGCCGGCGATGATGATGCAACGCGTGCACAGCTGCGCCACAACGTAGACAGCGCCCTGCGACGGGTCGACAACCGGGCCCCGGCCGACGGTGGCGATGACGCGATGGTGGCACTGGCGTCGGCCCTGTTGTCGGTGCGGATGGGTGACACCGCGCTGGTGGAGCGGGTGCTTGCCCGCTTGTCCCCGATCAATGAGGTGTTGGGTCAGCCGCCGGTTGCGGAAACGATGGCCGTGGTACGCGCCAGCCTGGCCACGCACCAGAAAAAGCCGGATGAGGCGCTGGCCATGCTGGCGCCCTGGTTGACCGGGCAGGCCAGCTTCCAGACCCGCGTGGCCGCGATGGATGCGTACCTGGCCAAGGGCGCCAACGCGCAGGCACTCGCGCAGGCGGACTATCTGGCCGGCAACCGCGGCCGTGCCTATGCCGAGGTGGACTGCGCGTACTGCCTGCAGCCGCTCAACGTCCTCGACAGCAACCGCGCCGCAGGCGTGGCTGCCACGCTGCGCCGCCGGCCGGAGCCGACGGCGGCCGCGATTACGGTCCCTTGAGGGTCCAGCCCGGGCCCGGGCTGGCATCCAGCGCCGGAACCAGCTGACCGAGCTCCCGGGTCAGCATCGTCTGCAGTTCCTGCTTGGCATCATGGATGGCTTCCTTGGAGGCCAGCTGGTTGACGTGGCAGCACACTTTCAGCAGTTCCGCATCAGCGGCAGGCAGGCCAAGGCTGACCAGGGCAGAAGCAGGGTTGGAAGCGAACAGCGCGCGGAACGCATCGTCTTCAGCGAGCGCGCAGATCAGCGCCATGGCGATCGGCGCGGGCAGGGTAGGCAGGGACACGAAGAACCTCGGGAACGGCGACGGAAGAAGTGGACAAGCGTTGTTAGATCGGCCCACGCAGCCCGCACTTGAGTGCGCGATGAAGTTCCGTCGGCGGCGGCCGCTAGTGAACTGCGCCCTTTCGAATCCGATGCCATGTCCGTAGATCCTGCCGTGTCTTCCGCCCGCATCCGACGTTGCGAGATCCTGCTGCTGGAACCGCGCGAGAGCGCCGACTTCGATCTGCAGGACCTGCTCTCCGGCGGTAACGGCATCCGCCGCCAGATGCGCTGGGTGGCACTGGCGCCCCACCTCGGCGAGCCGGTGGACGTGGATGCCATGCAGCGCGAGCTGCTGGGCCGCATCGGCGCCACCCAGTGGCAGGACGTGCCCGCGGACGAGGACGAGCTCGCCGCCTGCGAGGCGCTGCTGCGCCTGGGCCTGCTGGTCAGTGCATCACCCGGCGATGAGGCGGCGCTGCAGGTGCGCCAGGCCGATGATCGCCAGCGCGAGGCGTACTGGCATCCGCTGGCGGCGGTGCTGCATGCGTTCACGCGGTGGGAGGGCGTCGATGCCGTGAAGAACACGCGCGACTCCGGTACCGATACGGCCGTGGGCATGCGTGAGGTGCTGGGGCCGCCGCCGGCACCGACGGCGGTGGCGGCCGATGCGGAAAGCCAGATGCTGCCGCTGCAGGACGACACCGATTTCGATGTGCTGCTGGCGCGGCGTGCGACCTGCCGCAACTTCGATGAGCACCGGCCACTGCCGATGGCGATGTTCTCCACCATGCTGGCGCGCGTGTTCGGTGCACGCGCCCATGTACAGGTCAGCGATGACCTGCGTTTCCAGAAGAAGAGCAGCCCATCCGGCGGCGGCCTGCATCCCACCGAGGCGTACCTGGTGGTGCAGAACGTGGACGGCGTGGCGCCGGGTGTGTATCGCTACCTGCTGGACGGGCACCGCCTACTGCGCCTGCCGGATCCGCCGATGGGACTGCGTGCGTTCGCCATGGAAGCACTGGGCCAGCAGCACTGGTTTGCCAATGCGCACTGCCTGGTGACCCTGGTGCCGCGCTTCGACCGCACGTTCTGGAAATACCGGCGCCACGCCAAGGGCTACCGCGTGGTCGCGCTCGAGGCGGGGCACCTGTCGCAGACGATGTACCTGTCGGCCACCGACCTGGGCCTGGGCGCCTTCATCACCGGCGCGATCAACGAGCGCTGCCTGGAACCGGTGCTGCAGCTGGACCCGGTGCAGCAGGGCGCATTGGCGATGTGTGGTTTCGGCTGGCGCGCGGCAAGCATGGAAACGGCCGAGCTGGACCCGGCCGGCGAGGTCTGGACGCGCGCCGGCTGAGCGCGCGTCCGTCCTTCCCACTTCTCAAGCGGCTTCGAAATCCACCAGCACGGCGCCGTCGCCCACCTGGTCGCCGGCCTTGGCGCGGTAGCCCTTCACCGTGCCGTCGGCCGGGGCCTGCAGGGTGTGCTCCATCTTCATCGCGTCCAGCACCACCAGCGGCGTGCCGCGCTTCACCTGCGTACCGGCGTCGACCAGGGTGGCCACGATCCTGCCCGGCATCGGTGCCAGCAGGCTGCCGGCATCGGCGGTGGCGTTGTCTGATTCACCGACCGGGTCATGCAGGGTGAAGCGGTGCTGGCCATCGGCGCCGAACAGATACAGCTGGTCGCCTTCGCGCAGCAGCTGCAGCTGCCAGCGGCGACCGTCCAGCTGCACGCTCATGTGCTGGCCGTCGGCGCTGCCGAGCACCGTGGCCGGTGCAGCATCATCGCGCTGCACGCGCCAGCCATCGGCCTGCGCCCACACCTTCAACGTGTGCGTGCGCTCGCCCTGCTGCAGCGGCAGCACACGCGGTGCCGAAGCACCGAGGCGCCAACCGTCCTGCGCCTGCCACGGCGAATGCGGATCGCGTGCATCGCTGCCCGCACGCGCGGTACTGGCCACGGCAGCGATGGCCGCCAGCTGCCACAGCGCATCATCGCTGTCGCCCACGGCGTTCAGCGCGGCCTGTTCGCGTTCGATCAGCGCGGTGTCCAGCTTCGCGTGCGCGAACGAATCGGTGTTGACCAGGCGACGCAGGAAACCGGCATTGGTGGTCACGCCCACCACCTGGCAGTCAGCCAGGGCCTGGCTCATGCGGCGCAGGGCGGCCTCGCGGTCCACGTCCCAGACGATCAGCTTGGCGATCATCGGATCGTAGTACGGGGTGATGCTGTCGCCTTCTTCCACGCCGGTATCCACGCGCACGTTCGCCGAAGGCGTCGGCAGGCGCAGGCGGCGCAGGGTGCCGGTGGACGGCAGGAAACCACGGTCGGCATCTTCGGCATACAGGCGCGCTTCGATGGCATGGCCGTGGATGGCCAGCTGTTCCTGGCGCAGCGGCATCGGCTGGCCAGCGGCCACGCGCAGCTGCCATTCCACCAGGTCGGTGCCGGTGATGTACTCGGTCACCGGATGTTCGACCTGCAGGCGGGTGTTCATTTCCATGAAGTAGAAATCGCCGTCCGGGCCGGCAATGAACTCCACCGTGCCCGCACCCACGTAGCCCACCGCGCGCGCGGCATCGACCGCGGCCTTGCCCATCGCTGCACGGCGCTCGGCGCTCATGCCCGGTGCCGGGGCTTCTTCCAGCACTTTCTGGTGGCGGCGCTGCACCGAGCAGTCGCGCTCGAACAGGTAGACCGCATCCCCGTGGGAATCGCCGAACACCTGGATCTCGATATGGCGCGGTCGCTCGACGTACTTCTCCACCAGCACGTGGTCGTTGCCGAAGGCCGAGGCGGCCTCGCGCTGGCAGCTGGCCAGCGCATCAACGAAGTCTTCGCTGCGTTCGACCTTGCGCATGCCCTTGCCACCGCCACCGGCGCTGGCCTTGATCAGCACGGGGTAGCCGATGGCATCGGCCTGCGCGCGCAGGAACACGGGCTCCTGCTGGTCACCGTGGTAGCCCGGGGTCAGCGGCACGCCGGCCTTGGCCATCAATGCCTTGGCCGCGCTCTTGTCGCCCATCGCGCGGATGGCGCTGGCCGGCGGGCCGATGAAGGTGATGCCGGCGGCGGCACAGGCATCGGCGAAATCGGCGTTCTCGGAGAGGAAGCCGTAGCCGGGATGGATGGCCTGCGCGCCGCTGCGGCGTGCGGCCTCCAGCAGCACGTCGCCGCGCAGGTAGCTTTCACGCGCGGCAGCCGCGCCGATGTGGATGGCCTCGTCGGCCAGGCGCACGTGGCGCGCGTTGCGGTCGGCATCGGAATACACCGCCACGGTGGCGATGCCCAGGCGACGGCAGGTGGCGATGACGCGGCAGGCGATCTCGCCACGGTTGGCGATGAGGATTTTGCTGAACATGGCGACGGGCTTCATGGGAGCTTGCTCGGTCATGGCACGGGTCACATGCGGAACACGCCGAAGCGCGTCTGCTGCGGGGCGGCGTTGAGGCTGGCCGACAGGGCCAGGGCCAGGACACGGCGGGTGTCGACCGGATCGATCACGCCGTCATCCCACAGGCGCGCGCTGGCGTAGTAGGGGTGGCCCTGCTGTTCGAACTGGTCGCGGATCGGCGCCTTGAAGGCGTCTTCTTCCGCCGCCGGCCACTGCCCGCCCTTGGCTTCGATACCATCGCGCTTGACCGTGGCCAGCACGCTGGCGGCCTGTTCGCCGCCCATCACGCCGATGCGCGCGTTCGGCCACATCCACAGGAAGTTGGGCGAATAGGCGCGGCCGCACATGCCGTAGTTGCCGGCACCGAACGAGCCGCCGATGACCACGGTGAACTTGGGCACCTTGGCGCAGGCCACGGCCATCACCAGCTTGGCCCCGTCCTTGGCGATGCCGCCCTGTTCGTACTTGCGGCCGACCATGAAGCCGGTGATGTTCTGCAGGAACACCAGCGGGATGTTGCGCTGGGTGCACAGCTCGATGAAGTGCGCGCCCTTCAGCGCGGACTCGGAGAACAGGATGCCGTTGTTGGCGATGATGCCGATCGGGTAGCCGTTCAGATGCGCGAAGCCGGTGACCAGCGTCGCGCCATAGCGCGGCTTGAACTCATCGAAACGCGAGCCATCGACCAGGCGTGCGATCACTTCGCGCACGTCGTAGGGCTTGCGCGTATCGGCCGGGATCACCCCGTACAGCTCGTGCGCCGGCAGCAGCGGTTCCTCGCTGGGCTGCACCGCCATCGCCGGTTCCGGCTTGCGCCAGTTCAACTGGGCGATGATCGCGCGCACCCGTGCCAGTGCCTGCAGGTCGTTGTCGGCCATGTGGTCGGCCACGCCCGAAATGCGCGTGTGCACGTCGGCGCCGCCCAGTTCTTCGGCCGTCACCACTTCACCGGTGGCGGCCTTCACCAGCGGCGGACCGCCCAGGAAGATCGTGCCCTGCTCGCGCACGATCACCGTTTCATCGCTCATCGCCGGCACGTAGGCGCCGCCGGCGGTGCAGCTGCCCATCACGCAGGCGATCTGCGGGATGCCCTGTGCGGACAGGTTGGCCTGGTTGTAGAAGATGCGGCCGAAATGATCGCGGTCGGGGAACACCTCGTCCTGCAGTGGCAGGAACGCACCACCGGAGTCGACCAGGTAGATGCAGGGCAGGTGGTTCTGCTCGGCGATCTCCTGCGCGCGCAGGTGCTTCTTCACCGTCATAGGGTAGTAGGTGCCGCCCTTGACGGTGGCATCGTTGGCCACGATCACGCATTCGACACCGCTGACCCGGCCGATGCCGGCCACCACGCCCGCGGCGGGTACGGCGTCTTCGTACATGCCGTGCGCGGCCAGCGGCGCGATTTCCAGGAAGGCGCTGCCGGGGTCGAGCAGGGCGTCGATACGGTCGCGCACCAGCAGCTTGCCGCGTGCGGTGTGCTTGGCGCGCGCAGCCTCGTTGCCGCCCAGCGCGGTGCGCGCCAGCGTGGCGTGCAGGTCATCAACCACGGCCTGCATGGCCGCGCGGTTGCTTTCGAAGGTGTCGCTGCCCGGTTGCAGCTGGCTGTTGAGGACGGTCATCGCAGTGGCCTTACAGGGTGCGCTGGAACAGTTCGCGGCCGATCAGCATGCGGCGGATCTCCGAGGTGCCGGCGCCGATTTCATACAGCTTGGCGTCGCGCCACAGGCGGCCGGTCGGGTATTCATTGATGTAGCCGTTGCCGCCCAGGATCTGGATCGCCTGGCCGGTCAGCCAGGTGGCCTTCTCGGCGGCATACAGGATGGCGCCGGCGGCGTCCTGGCGGGTGGTGCGGCCTTGGTCGCAGGCGCGCGCCACGGCATAGACATAGGCGCGGCAGGCACCCAGGCCCACGTACATGTCGGCGATCTTGGCCTGGATCAGCTGGAAGCTGCCGATGGCTTCACCAAACTGGTGGCGCTCGTGCACATACGGCATCACCACGTCCATGGCCGCGGCCATCAGGCCCAGCGGGCCACCGGACAGCACCACGCGCTCGTAGTCCAGGCCGGACATCAGCACGCGCACGCCGCCGCCGACCTGGCCCAGCACGTTCTCTTCCGGCACTTCGCAATCCTGGAACACCAGCTCGCAGGTGGGCGAGGAGCGCATGCCCAGCTTGTCCAGCTTCTGCGCGGTGGTGAACCCCTTCATGCCCTTTTCGACCAGGAAGGCGGTAATGCCCTTGGCACCGGCCGCCATGTCGGTCTTGGCGTAGACCACCAGCACGTCGGCATCGGGGCCGTTGGTGATCCACATCTTGTTGCCGTTGAGCACGTAGCGGTCACCGCGCTTGTCCGCGCGCAGCTTCATCGACACCACGTCCGAACCAGCGCCCGGTTCGCTCATCGCCAGCGCACCGACCAGCGCGCCGCTGCACAGGCCGGGCAGGAAGCGCTGCTTCTGTTCCTCGTTGCCGTTCTTGCGCAGCTGGTTCACGCACAGGTTGGAGTGCGCGCCATAAGAGAGGCCGATGCCGCCGGAGGCGCGCGAAATTTCTTCCATCGCCACCACATGGGCCAGGTAGCCCATGCCGGTGCCGCCGTATTCTTCTTCCACGGTGAGGCCCAGCAGGCCCTGTTCGCCCAGCTTGGGCCACAGGGCCAGCGGGAACTGGTTGGTGGCATCGGCCTCGGCGGCCAGCGGAGCGACCTCGGCAGCGGCAAAATGGGCCACGCTCTGGCGCAGCAGGTCGATATCTTCGCCAAGATCGAAGTTCAGGGATGGCACGTGCATTGCGGCGGCTCCACGAGGAAGGTGGGGGAATGGACGCACCCGTCAGGGGGAGGCTGGTGGCTGTTGAAGGCAGCGGCCAGCACGGGCGATGGGCCCAGCGTAGCGGGGTTCGGGAAAGAAGTGAATACAAATTCAAAAATTGAAACTAGAATCAGGATATGGCCTACAAACGCTCTGCATTGATGGAAGAACGGCTGGCCGGGGCCCGTGAACGGATCCTGCTGGCGACCCGCGAGCTGGTTGCGGCCGGGGGCTGGCGCAATGCCCCGGTGACCGCCGTGGCGACCCAGGCGGGGGTGTCCACCGGCTTGATCTACCGGCACTTCCCGTCCAAGGCCGAGCTGTTCGTGGAGGTGCTCAACGCCGCCGTGGCCCACGAGGTGGAGATCATGGAGCGCATCGCCAGCGGCCCCGAGGTGGCCAGCGAGCGCTTGCGCCTGGCGATCACCGCCTTCGTCCGTCGCGCCCTGGCCGGGCCGGGGCTGGCCCATGCCTTCATCGTCGAGCCGGTGGACCCGGACGTGGAGGCCGAGCGCATGCGCGGGCGCCGCGCCTTCGGTGACGTGTTCCTGCGCCTGGTGGAAGAGGGCGTCGCCGCCGGCGAACTACCCGCGCAGGACGCGCATGCCACGGCCGCCTGCCTGGTCGGTGCCTTCACCGAAGCGATGGTCGGCCCGACTGCGCCCAGCCGCGAAGTGCATCGCGACGAAGGTGCGCTGGTGGACGCGATCTGCAGCTTCTGCCTGCGCGCGATCGGCGCCCCCTCAAAACGGTAGCGCCGGGCCATGCCCGGCGGCTGTTGCCGCGCTTCGCGCTCGCCGGGCCATGCCCGGCGGCTGTTGCCGCGCTTCGCGCTCGCCGGGCGTGGCCCGGCGCTACCCGCATGCGGCCACGGCCGCATGCTGCGCCGCACCAGCATCGACGCCTGTTGTCGCACGCGAAGCGCGTTCTATACTCGGCCCATCACGCAGTCGCTCAGCCGTGGTCCAACGACTATCAGCCAGGGGTAACGAAGAGTGCGGAATTACGATCTGGAGTTCCTGAAACGCTTCTCCATGGTGATCGCGCTGCTGGCGGCCATCACCCTCGGTCTCATCCTCCTGGCGGCGTACATCCACACCCGGATTCCGCCCGAGGTGTCGCCCACGGCGGCCAAACGCACCGAGCAGCGCATCTCGCCCACTGGCGCGGTGTATGCCGGCAGCACCGGCGCCGCCGCGCAGGCCGCGGCCAAGGCGGCCGCACTGGCCAAGGCCGCCTCGCAGGTCGCCTACGGCGGCACCAAGGACGGCAAGGTCATCTTCGACAACCTCTGCACCGCCTGCCACACCACTGGCGTTGGCCAGGCCCCGACCCTCGACCACGCGCACTGGGACCAGCGCCTGGCGCAGGGCAAGGACACTCTCTACAAGCACGCCATCGAGGGCTACACCGGCCCGGATGGCGGGATCATGCCGCCCAAGGGCGGCAATCCGGCGCTGACCGAGGAACAGATCCACGCCACCGTGGACTGGATGCTGGGCAACCTGAAGTAACCGCCGGAACGGCCAAACCGGGAAACGGCGGAACGGGGGTAGAGTCGACTGCTAGTCGACTATCGCGCGCAGCGCGGGCTTTTCGGCAACGTAGCGAAGAGCAGTCGACTAACAGTCGACTCTACCCCCGCGCGCCCCCGCCGCCGGTTGCCGGCCAGCGGCCGGCACTACCCGGCTTTGCCTACCAAGGCCGAAACCTGCGCTGCAAGCGGGCCTGCACATTTCGGGGTTAGTCTGTGCGCCCATTTCGTGGAGTCGCCCGTCGATGCGCCGCCGTTCCCTCGCCCTTGCCCTGTCCCTGCTGCTGCCGGCCACCGCCTTTGCCCAGGCCCAGCCGCAGGCCGCGCCGACCCCGACCTCCACCACCGCCCGCAGCAAGGCCCCGGTCGTGCTGACCACGGCCCCGGCCGACTGGCGCGCGCTGGACGGCCAGCACGTGCGCATCGCCGCTCCGCTCACCCTGGCCGGCACCGACGGCCTGGAGCGCTTCGGCCAGCTCACCGTGGCCTTCGATGGCCGCCTCTGGCAGCCCACTGAAGTGGCCGCGCCGGGCACGGCCGGCATCGAACAGGTGATGGCTGACAACCAGCGCCGCCGTCTGGTGCTGGATGACGGCAGCGATGCCCGCGACCCGGGCAGCGTGCCGTACCTGGCCGGCAACCCGGTGCTGCGCACCGGCATGCAGCTGCGCAACGTGGAAGGCATCGTGCGCGTGGACGCACAGGGCCGCCCCAGCCTGCAGGTGCAGGGCACGCTGAAGCTGCCGGAACTGCAGCGCCCGGCGGTGCCGAAGGTGGCCGGCGACCTGCACATCGCCGCCTTCAACCTGGAGAACTTCTTCAACGGTGATGGCCAGGGCGGTGGTTTCCCGACCCTGCGCGGCGCGCGCACGCTGGACGAACACAAGGCCCAGGTGGCCAAGCTGGTCACCACCGTCAACTCGCTCGGCGCCGATGTCGCCGCGCTGATGGAACTGGAAAACGACGGCTACGGCCCGCAGTCGGCCATCGCCGAACTGGTCGATGCGCTCAACCGCGACCGCGGCGCGCAGGGCGACTGGCGCTTCGTCGACGCCGGCAACGGCCCGGGCGACAACCCGATCCGCGTCGGCATCATCTACCGCAGCAGCCGCCTGCAGCCGCTGGGCAAGCCGGCCACGCTGACCGGCGGCCCGTTCGTCGAGCACAGCCGCGTGCCGCTGGCGCAGGCGTTCCAGGCCAAGCAGGGCGCGCCGTTCGTGGTGGTCGCCAACCACTTCAAGTCCAAGGGCTGCCGCGAGGCTGCAGGCGCCGATGCCGACCGGAACGACGGCCAGGGCTGCTGGAACGCCACCCGCGTCGCCTCGGCGCAGCAATTGAACGACTGGCTGAAGACCAACCCGACCGGCACCGGTGCCCAGGACGCGGTGCTGCTGGGCGACTTCAACGCCTATGCGCAGGAAGACCCGATCCGCACCCTGCATGACCTCGGCTGGCAGGACGCCTTCAAGGTGGCCAAGGTCGAGCATCCCTACAGCTACGTCTACAACGGCTATACCGGCCGCCTCGACCACGCGCTGCTGAGCCCGGGCATGGCCAAGCGCCTGCGCGCGGCCGCCGAATGGCACAGCAACGCCGACGAACAGGACGCCAGCGGCTACCAGGGTCGCAACGTGCCGGGCCCGTGGCGCAGCTCCGACCACGACCCACTGCTGCTGGGTTTCGGCAAGTAAGGATTCGCCGGGGCACGCCCGGCGGCTTTCTGTAGAGTCGAGCCATGCTCGACTGCTTTGGGGAAACGCCGGGGTCGGATCCCATTCCAACGGAATGGGCTCTGACCCCAAGGCATCGCGGGGTCTCAAACGCAGGGGTCAGAGCGCATTCCGTTGGAATGGGATCCGACCCCGGGCGGCCTCACCCCCAGGCGATCAATCCGATCGCCAGCACCGCCAGCGCCAGGCCGGCGCGGTTCCACTTCGTGGTGGCCTCGCCGAAGGCGAACACGCCCACCAGCGCGCCCAGCACCACCACGCCGATGTTCATGCCGGCGAACACGGTGGCCGGGCTGTCCGGCATCGACTGGTGCGCGTGTACATAGAAGAGGATGTTGCCGCCGTTGAGCAGGCCCAGCAGCGCGCCGGCGCCCAGGTTGCGCCAGGCCAGCCGGCTGCGGCCGCTGGCATGCCGCCACAGCTGCAGCGCCAGCATCAGCACGAAGGCCACGCTGAAGCTGGCCAGCACCGCCGCCATCGACGGCGTGCCCGACAGCGCCACCTGCTTGAGCAGCACGTCCACCACCGCAAAGCCGCCCCACACGCCCAGCAGCCAGCCCCAGCCACCGGGCGAGGCCGCCACGGCCGGCCCACGCGGGCGCAGGCTGATGGCCACCATCGCCAGCACGCCCAGGCCCAGCCCGGCCAGCTTCCACGGCGTGGCCGTCTGGCCGAAGAACAGGAAGGCCGCCGCCAGCGACAGCAGCAGCGACAGGCGCTGGGCCACGTCGCTGCGGACGATGCCGGCCACCGCCACCGCGCGGCCCAGCACCAGGAAGATCGAGGGCAGCACCACCGCCAGCGCCAGCAGTGACAGCCACGGCGCATGCGGCGCGCGCAGCGCGTCCAGCGGCGGCTGCAGCACCACGGCAGTGAGGGTGGCGGCGACCAGATAGTTCCAGGTCACCATCTGCGGCACGTCCAGCGCGCGGCGGTTGGCCAGCTTCAACAACACCGAAACCAGCACACTGCAGATCACGGCCAGGGACAGGTAGAGCATGGGGCGGGCACAGGGCAGGGGCGGGGGACGGTATCATGGTGCCATGCACAAGCCCTCGTTCCCCGTCGCCCCCGGCGAAACCGCCTGCCTCGTACTGGACGGCCCGGCCGGCCCGCTGGAAGTGGTCGTCGACCTGCCCAAGGCCGACGTGCCGGTGCAGCCGATCGTGGCCGTCATCTGCCACCCGCTGTCCACCGAAGGCGGCACCCTGCACAACAAGGTGGTCACCATGACCGCCACCACCCTGCGCGAGCTGGGCATCGCCACGGTGCGCTTCAACTTCCGCAGCGTCGGCGGCTCGGCCGGCAGCTTCGACCACGGCGGGGGCGAACAGGACGACCTCAAGGCCGTCACCGCCTGGGTGCGCAGCCAGCGCCCGGACGACCGCCTGTGGCTGGCCGGTTTCAGCTTCGGCTCCTTCGTTTCGCTGAAGGCCGCAGGCGAGCTGCAGCCGGAAGCGCTGATCTCGATCGCGCCGCCGGCCGGCCGCTGGGATTTCAGCGGCGTGCAGCCGCCGGCCCGCTGGCTGGTCATCCAGGGCGAGCAGGACGAGATCGTCGACCCGCAGGCCGTCTACCAGTGGCTGGACACGCTCGATGTCCCGCATGAGCTGGTGCGCATGCCCGAAACCAGCCACTTCTTCCACCGCAAGCTGATCGACCTGCGCGGCGCGCTGACCCACGGCGTCAAGCACTGGCTGGGCGCGGCGGCATGAGCGAGCAGGCGTTGACCCCGTCGCAGCGGTACGCGGCCGGGGTTGCCAGCGGCGACTGGCAGGACGACCCGGCCCAGCACGCGGCCCTGGCCGAACTGGACCGCATCCACCTGGGCCTGGTCGACAGCGCCGAGGACGGCTGGCTGGACCGCCTGTCCTCGTTCTGGAAGAAGCCCGAGCCGGTCAAGGGCCTGTACTTCTGGGGCGGCGTCGGCCGCGGCAAGACCTTCCTGGTGGATCTGTTCTACGACGGCCTGCCGATCAAGCAGAAGTACCGCACGCACTTCCACCGCTTCATGCGCAGCGTCCACGAGCGCCTGCGTGAGCACCAGGGGCAGAGCGATCCGCTGGCGAAGATCGCCCAGGAATGGCGCAGCAACCTGCGCGTGCTGGTGCTGGACGAGTTCTTCGTCACCGACATCGGTGATGCGATGCTGCTGGCGCGCCTGCTCGAGCGCCTGTTCGCCGAGGGCGTGACCCTGGTCACCACCTCCAACACGGCGGTGGAGAACCTGTACCTCAACGGCCTGCAGCGCGAGAGCTTCATGCCGGCCATCGGCCTGTTGCAGCGCTATTGCGTGGAGCTGTACGCCGAGGGCACCGAGGATTACCGCATGCGCGCGCTGACCCGTTCGCCGGTGTACCGCGCGCCGCTGGCCGCCGACAGCGATGGCTGGCTGGCCAGCCGCTGGGGCGAACTGAGTGGCGGGCAGCCGGCCAAGGCCGGCAACATCGAGATCGAGGGCCGCAAGATTCCGGTGCGGGGCCGTGGCAAGAGCATCGCCTGGTTCGATTTCGCCGCGCTCTGCGAAGGCCCGCGCGGCCCGTCGGATTACATCGAGATCGCGCACGAGTTCAACACGGTGCTGCTGGGCGGCATTCCCGCCTTCGACCGCCTGAACGAAGATGCCGCGCGCCGCTTCGTGAACCTGATCGACGAGCTGTACGACCGCCACGTCAACCTGGTCTGCACCGCCAGCACCTCGCCGGTGGAACTGTATGCCGGCGAGCGCCTGCAGGGCGCCTTCGAGCGCACCGCCTCGCGCCTGATCGAAATGCAGAGCGCCGAGTACCTGGGTACGCCGCACCGGGCGTGAGGGGGCCGCGTTGCCGGCCAGCGGCCGGCACTACCCCGCGGTGCCCCCGGTAGTGCCGGCCGCTGGCCGGCATCCACGGTGGGCTTATCGGCTCGGCGCCACCGCATCATCCTGCGGCTGCTCGCGCACGCTGGCCGCCACCTGCACGCCCTCACTGCGCTGGATCAGCCGCAGCGGCTGCCCCTGATAGCGGACCTCGAGCGCGTCGTGGGCCTCGGCCACGGCGGCCACCAGCGGGCACAGCGCCTGCGCGCGGGCCTCGATGCGCTCGGCGCGGCCTTCCAGCTGCTGTTCCATCTGCGCGTCCAGGCGGTCGGCGCGCTCCTCCATCGCCTCGCTGCGGCCGGTGACCATCTGCCACAGCATGCTGCGGGCGATGGATGCGGACAGCGACTCGGCCATGTCCTGCACCTTGGCCTCGAAGCCCGGCCCGAACACCGCCTGTTCCCAGTAGCCCTTGCCCAGCGTGCCGCCGATCCAGTCATCGGCCTGCCGGCGCAGGCGCCGGACCTTGCGGCTGTTGGCGGTGCCGGTGAGGCTCTCATAGACCCCGTCGAGCACGTCGAAGCTCAGTCCGCTCACTTCCTGGGCCAGCGCGGTGGCCGCCGGCATCAGCTGCCGCGCCCCGGCCTCCATCTGCCGCAGGCGGGCGGCGTCGGCCTCGCTGACCGGCACGATCGTGTCGTCCAGGCTCAGCACGCCATCGTGGAACACCACCTCATGCGGCGCCTGCGGGCCATGCCGCAGCCAGATGCCACCGCTGTCCACCAGCACGTCGTAGTCGGTGCGCATGCCGCACTGGTCCGAGCGCAGCTTCGGGGCGTCGCCGGCCAGCACCGGGGCGGTGGCCAGGCAGGCCAGCAGGGCCAGGGCGGGCAGGGGCAGGCGCATGGTGGAATCCTTTCCGGTCAGTGCAGGGCCCCAGCATCCCGCGCCCGCACGGTGCCGTCACCGGCCGGAAGTCACTGCCCGATGGCCATCCAACCGGCCATACCGGCTTTCCCACCGGCTGCCCACCACCTATCCACAGGGTTGTCCCTAGCCAGCTTCATCACTGTCATGTGAAGCTGTCATTGTTCCGTTTCCGCAGCACGTTGTACCGCCGATGTGACGCCTTCCGGGCTTGACTGCGCAGCCCGTTCCGGCAGGTCCAAAGCGTCCAGACGCGGCGCCGATGGCATGATCCTTGCGCCGCAAGGGATTACCAAATTTCACTACATTTGGCGTTGACGGCCCCCATCACCCCCACTATCTTGTGGCCGTCGGTCGCAACGACCCCATGGCTTGGGGTCCGCAACGGGGCACTACCGCGGTACCCGCCAGCGATCGCCAACCGGCAGTGGAAGGCGCAGGGTCTCACCTCCTGCGACGCCGTCCTGCCACCCTGGGCTGTCATGTCCCGGGTCGAGCAACCCTGATGCATACAGCACCCCCAATCACGCCAAGAGGACACACGCCGTGACCACCGAATCCAGCGCCACCATCGAAAAGGAAAGCGAGTTCCTGCTGACGTCGCCGCCGACGGCCAACGCGATGAGCGTGACCAAGCGCAACGGCACGACCGAGCTGGTGGATCTGAACAAGATCGTGCGCGCGGTGCAGCGTTCCTCCGAAGGCCTGCACGCCGTCGATCCGATGCGCGTGGCCACCCGTACCATCTCCGGCCTGTACAACGGCGCCACCACCCGCGAGCTGGACGAACTGTCCATCCGCACCGCCGCCCTGCTGATCGGTGAAGAGCCCGAGTACGGCCGCCTTGCGGCGCGCCTGCTGGCCAACTACATCGCCAAGGAAGTGTCGGGCCAGGAAATCTACGCCTTCTCGCAGTCGGTCAGCCGTGGCCACGAAGTCGGCCTGATCAACGACCGCCTGCTGAACTTCGTGCAGACCAACGCACGCAAGCTCAACGATGCCATCGACATCTCGCTGGACCTGAACTTCGATTACTTCGGCCTGCGTACGCTGTACGACCGCTACCTGCTGCGCCACCCGCACACCCGCAAGGTGATCGAGACCCCGCAGCAGTTCTTCCTGCGCATCGCCAGCGCGCTGAGCGAGGACGTGTCCGAGACCCTGGCGCTGTACAAGCGCATGGGCAACCTGGACTACCTGCCGTCCAGCCCGACCCTGTTCAATTCCGGCACCACCCACGAGCAGCTGTCCTCGTGCTTCCTGCTGGATTCGCCGCAGGATTCGCTGGAATCGATCTACTCCAAGTACGGCGACATCGCCCAGCTGTCGAAGTTCTCCGGCGGCATCGGCGTCAGCTACACCCGCGTGCGTTCGCGTGGTTCGCTCATCAAGTCCACCAACGGCCATTCCAACGGCATCGTGCCGTGGCTGAAGACCATGGATTCGTCCGTGGCTGCGGTGAACCAGGGCGGCAAGCGCAAGGGCGCGGCCTGCGTCTACCTGGAAACCTGGCATGCCGACGTCGAGGACTTCCTCGAGCTGCGTGACAACACCGGTGACGAAGCCCGCCGTACCCACAACCTGAACCTGGCCAACTGGGTGCCGGACCTGTTCATGAAGCGCGTCGAGGCCGACCAGGAATGGTCGCTGTTCGATCCGCGCGTCGTGCCGGAGTTCACCGACCTGTTCGGCGAAGCCTTCGAAGCCGCCTACCTGCAGGCCGAAGCGCAGGGCAAGGCCAACCGCACCATCTCCGCCCGCAAGCTGTACGCCCGCATGATGCGTACCCTGGCCGAGACCGGTAACGGCTGGATGACCTTCAAGGACAAGTGCAACCGCGCCAGCAACCAGACCCTGCGTCCGGGCAACGTGATCCACCTGTCCAACCTGTGCACGGAAATCCTGGAAGTCACGTCCAACGATGAAACCGCGGTGTGCAACCTGGGTTCGATCAACCTGGGCAACCACTTCGACGAGCACAACGAGTTCGACTTCGAGAAGCTGGCCGAGACCGTGCGCCTGGCCGTGCGCCAGCTCGACCGCGTCATCGACCTGAACTTCTACCCGATCGAAACCGCCCGCCGCGCCAACCTGCGCTGGCGTCCGGTCGGCCTGGGCTGCATGGGCCTGCAGGACGTGTTCTTCCGCAAGCGCCTGCCGTTCGACAGCGCCGAAGCCCGCGCCCTGTCGAAGAAGATCGCCGAAACGATCTACTTCCACGCCCTGGAAACCTCTTCGGAGCTGGCCCAGGAACGCGGCAAGCACCCGTCGTTCAACGACACCCGTGCCGCCAGCGGCGAACTGCAGTTCGACGCCTGGAACGTGGTGCCGGAAGACACCGCACGCTGGGATGCCCTGCGCGCCCGCATCAAGGAACACGGCCTGCGCAACTCGCTGATGATCGCGATTGCCCCGACCGCGACCATCGCCTCGATCGCCGGCTGCTACGAGTGCGTCGAACCGCAGGTGTCCAACCTGTTCAAGCGCGAAACCCTGTCCGGTGACTTCCTGCAGGTCAACCGCTACCTGGTGAACGAGCTGAAGAAGCTGGGCCTGTGGACCGCCGACATGCGCGACGCCATCAAGCTGGCCGAAGGTTCCATCGCCGGCATCGCGCAGATTCCGGAAACCCTGCGCGAGGTCTACCGCACCGCATGGGAACTGCCGATGCGCGCACTGATCGACATGGCCGCCGAGCGTGGCGCCTTCATCGACCAGTCGGCCTCGCTCAACCTGTTCATGGAAAGCCCGAACATCGGCGCGATGTCTTCCATGTACATGTACGCCTGGAAGCAGGGCATCAAGACCACCTACTACCTGCGTTCGCGTCCGGCCACCAAGATCGCCAAGACCACGGTGAGCAGCGCGGCCCCGGCCAAGGTGTTCAGCCCGGACGAAGCCATCGCCTGCTCGCTGGAAAACCCGGAAGCCTGCGAGGCTTGCCAGTAATACATCGCGCGGTGGGTGCCGACCGTTGGTCGGCACTGCTGCTCGACTGCAGAAAATACCAAGGTAGCGCCGGGCCACGCCCGGCGTTTTGACCCGAGAATTCAAGGAAACACCCATGGCCGACAAGCCCAAGCAGATGCTGCTCGATCCCGGTTTTGAACTGACCCTGCGCCCGATGCGCTACCCGCAGTTCTATGACATGTACCGGAACGCGATCAAGAACACCTGGACGGTGGAAGAGATCAACTTCCAGATCGACATCACCGACCTGCACAGCAAGATGTCGCCGGGTGAGCGCCACCTGATCCACCGCCTGGTCGCGTTCTTCGCCACCGGCGATTCGATCGTGTCCAACAACCTGGTGCTGAACCTGTACCAGCACTTGAACGCGCCCGAAGCGCGCATGTACCTGTCGCGCCAGCTGTACGAAGAAGCGCTGCACGTGCAGTTCTACCTGACCCTGCTCGACAACTACCTGCCGGATCCGGAAGAGCGCGTCAAAGCCTTCGCCGCGGTGGAGAACATCGACTCGATCAAGAAGAAGGCCGACTTCTGCTTCAAGTGGATCGACTCGATCCAGGATCTGAAGCGCATCGAGACCCGTGCCGAGCGCCGCCAGTTCCTGCTGAACCAGATCTGCTTCGCTGCGTGCATCGAAGGCCTGTTCTTCTTCGCCGCCTTCGCCTACGTGTACTACTTCCGTTCGCGCGGCCTGCTGCCGGGCCTGGCCTCGGGCACCAACTGGGTGTTCCGCGACGAGAGCGCGCACATGGACTTCGCGTTCGAATCGGTGCGCGTGGTGCGTGAGGAAGAGCCGGACCTGTTCGATGAGGAAATGAAGCAGCAGGTCTATGACATGCTGGCTGAAGCGATCGAGTGTGAAGTGCAGTTCGCCGAGGACGTGCTGTCCGGTGGCGTGGCCGGTATCTCGACCCGCGACATGCGCCAGTACCTGCAGCACTGCGCCGACCAGCACTTCGCCAAGCTGGGCATGGAAAAGAAGTACAACGTGCGCAACCCGCTGCCGTTCATGGAACTGCAGGACGTGCAGGAGCTGACCAACTTCTTCGAACGCCGCGTCTCGGCCTACCAGGTCGGCGTGCAGGGCGAAGTCGCCTTCGACATGAACTTCTGATCGAACCGGTCAGGTCTGTCGCAACGAAGAACCCCGGCAATGCCGGGGTTTTTTGTTTCCGTAGAGTCAAGCCCATGCTTGGCTGCCGTGCTTTTGTAGAGTCGACCCATGCTCGACTGATCTTCGCGAACAGCAGTCGAGCATGGCTCGACTCTACAAAGAGCGGTTACCGCCGCCCTTCCACCGCCATGCGCACGGCAAGCCCGGCCAGCACCGTGCCCATCAGCCAGCGCTGCGCGGCCTGCCAGCTCGGCCGTGCGGCCAGGAACGCCGCAATGCTGCCGGCCATCAGCACGATCACCGTGTTCACCGCCAGGCTGACCGCGATCTGGGTGAAGCCCAGCACCACCGACTGTGCCAGCACGCTGCCGTGGCCGTCCGGGTGCAGGAACTGCGGCAGCAGGGACAGGTACATCACCGCGATCTTCGGGTTCAGCAGGTTGGTCAGGAAACCCATCGCGAACAACCGGCGCGGGCTGTCCACGGGCAGCGCATGCACCGCGAAGGGCGAGCGGCCGCCCGGCTTCACCGCCTGCCAGGCCAGGTACAGCAGGTACAGCGCGCCGCCGATGCGCAGCGCGTCGTAGGCGAAGGGCACGGTCATCAGCAGGGCGGTGATGCCCAGCGCCGCGCACAGCATGTAGAACAGAAAGCCCAGCGCCACCCCGCCCAGCGACACCAGCCCGGCACGGCGGCCCTGGCAGATCGAGCGCGAGACCAGGTAGACCATGTTCGGCCCAGGCGTGAGCACCATGCCCAGCGACAGCAGGGCGAAGGCCAGCAGGTCGGTGGCGGCGGGCATGGCGGCGTTCCGTGCGGTGGGCGTGGCGCAGTGTAGCGCCGCCTGCACCGGGCCTGGCTTAAAATTGCCGCACCCCACACCGATGGCCCCGCCATGACCCCCATCCCCGAAACCGTGCCGCCCATCGAAGTGCGCATGGCCGAAATCGTCTTCCCCAACCACACCAACCACATGGGCACCCTGTTCGGTGGCCAGGCGCTGGCGTGGATGGACAAGGCCGCCTTCCTGGCCGCCGCCCGCTACTCGCGCCGCACCGTGGTGACCGCGCGCAGCGACCAGGTCGATTTCAAGCTGCCCATCCGCATCGGCCAGATGGTGGAAACCGTGGGTCGCATCGTCGAAGTGGGCCGCAGCTCGATGAAGGTCGAGGTGGAGCTGATTGCCGAAGACCTGCACAGCGGCGAGCGCAAGCTGTGCACCCGCGGCCACTTCGTGATGATCGCGCTGGGCGAGGATGGCCAGCCGACCGCCGTGCCGCGCCTGCCGGGCGCTCCGGCGGCCGACCCGGCCAGCTGACCACGCGCTTGCGGGGGCGGCCCAACGCCCCCATTTCGCTGCCATGACCCCGCCGCTGACCGACTTCATCGACCGCGCCCAACGCCTGTTCGTGCTGACCGGCGCCGGCTGCAGTACCGCCTCGGGCATCCCCGATTACCGCGATACCGACGGCCAGTGGAAACGCACGCCGCCGGTGACCTACCAGGCCTTCATGGGCGAGGCGGCCACCCGCCAGCGCTACTGGGCGCGCAGCCTGCTGGGCTGGCCGCGCTTCGGCCTGGCCCTGCCCAACGGCACCCACCAGGCGCTGGCGGCGCTGGAAGCCCGCGGCAAACTGCAGGTGCTGCTGACCCAGAACGTGGACGGCCTGCACCAGCGCGCCGGCAGCCAGAACGTGATCGACCTGCACGGGCGGCTGGACCTGGTGCGCTGCATGGGCTGCGAACGCCGCAGCGGGCGCGAGGATTTCCAGCAGCGCCTGCTCGAAGCCAACCCGGGCTGGGACGCGCTGGACGCGGGTATCGCCCCGGACGGTGACGCCGACCTGGAAACCGACTTCTCCGCCTTCGTGGTGCCGGATTGCCCGTACTGCGGCAGCCTGCTGAAGCCGGACGTGGTGTTCTTCGGCGAAAACGTGCCGCGCGAGCGCGTGGCGGCCGTGCACGAGCACCTGCAGCAGGCAGATGCCGTGCTGGTGGTGGGTTCCTCGCTGATGGTCTAATCCGGTTTCCGCTTCGTGCAGGCTGCCGCAAAGGCTGGGCTGCCGGTGGCGGCGCTGAACCGCGGCCGCACCCGCGCCGATGACCTGCTGCAGTTCAAGGATGAACGGGACTGCGCCGAGGCGTTGGCGGGTTTCGCGACCCGGTAGCGCGAAACAGCGATCCATCCAGATGGTTGATCCGCAGGCCGTGCAGCGGTGCAATACGCACCCCCTACGCATGTCCTTACCGTCTTGAGCCAGCTGTTCTCGCCGATGTCCCTCGGCCCCCTGACCCTGCCCAACCGCATCGTGATCGCGCCGATGTGCCAGTACTCCGCCGAAGAGGGCCGCGCCAGCGACTGGCACGCCATGCACCTGGGCAACCTGGCGCAGTCCGGCGCCGGCCTGCTGATCCTGGAAGCCACCGCGGTCGAGCCGCGCGGGCGCATCAGCTGGGCCGACCTGGGCCTGTGGGACGACGAGACCGAGGCCGCGCTGGCGCAGGTGCTGGCCAGCGTCCGCCGCTGGTCGTCGATGCCGCTGGGCATCCAGCTGGCCCATGCCGGCCGCAAGGCCTCCACCGCCCGCCCGTGGGACGGCGGCCGCCAGCTGCCGGCCGACGATGCCAACGGCTGGGCCACCGTCGCCCCGTCGCCGGTGCCCTTCCATGCCGCCGATCCGGCGCCCGAGGCGCTGGATGAAGCCGGCATCGCCGAGATCATCGCTGCCTTCGCCGCCAGCGCGGTGCGTGCCGAGCGCCTGGGCTTCGAGCTGATCGAGATCCACGCCGCGCACGGCTACCTGCTGCACCAGTTCCTGTCGCCGCTCAGCAACCGCCGCACCGACGGCTACGGTGGCTCGCTGCCGAACCGCCTGCGCCTGCTGGTGGAAGTGTTCGATGCGGTGCGCGCCGCGGTGTCGGACAAGGTGTCGGTGGGCGTGCGCATTTCCGCCACCGACTGGGTCGACGGCGGCTGGGACCTGGTGCAGAGCGAAGCGCTGGCGCAGATCCTCGACGCGCGCGGCTGCAACTTCCTGCACGTGTCCAGCGGCGGCCTCGACGAGCGCCAGAAGATCAGCGTCGGCCCGGGCTACCAGGTGCCGTTCGCGGCGGCCATCAAGGCCAAGAAGCTGCGCATGCCGGTCATCGCGGTCGGCCTGATCACCGAGCCGGAACAGGCCGAATCGATCCTGCGCCACAACCAGGCCGATGCCATCGCCCTGGCCCGCGGCATCCTGTACGACCCGCGCTGGCCGTGGCACGCCGCGGCCGCGCTGGGCGACAGCGTGGTGCCGTCGCCGCAGTACCTGCGCTGCGAGCCGCGCGAAGCGCGCAACGTGTTCCGCGCACGCTGAGCCTCAGACCTGCCAGGCCGGCGCGATGCCGGCCTGCAGGTGCTCGAACAGCGCGCGGATCTTCGCGGTGAAATCGCGGCGGTCGCTCACGCAGAAGAATACCTCCATCGGCTCCGGCTGCCAGTCGCTGGCCGGGCCGAACACCGCCTGCAGGCGGCCATCGCGCAGATAGGGCTCGGCCACGAACGCGGCCAGCCGGGTGATGCCCGCGCCTGCAGCGGCCAGTTCGGCCAGCGCGTCGATGTCATCGCAGACCATGCTCGGCGGCAGCGCCGCATCCACCCGCTGGCCGTCCTTCAGCAGGCCCCAGCGCAGCGGTCGGCCATCGGTGGGGAAGCGGTGCAGCAGCCCGCGATGGCCGTTCAGCGCGGCCGGATTGGCCGGCGTGCCGTGCGCCTCCAGGTAGGCCGGCGAGGCACAGAAAACGAACGGGATGCGCGCCAGCGGCCGCGCCACCAGTCCGTCTTCCAGCTGCGCGCCGATGCGGATGCTGGCATCCACCGCCTCCGGCCCGTGCTGCACGGCGCGATCGCTCAGGCGCAGTTCCAGCTGCAGCTGCGGGTAGCGCTGCTGCAGGCGGGGCAGCAGCGGTGCCAGCACGTGGCGGCCGAACGCGCTGCTGCTGGCGATGCGCAGCGGCCCGGACGGTTCGATATCGCCGGCGGTGACCATCGCCTGCGCGCGCGCCAGGTCGGCCTCGATGTGCCGCACCTGCGCCAGGTACACCGCACCGGCCTCGCTGAGCGCCAGCTGCCGCGTGCTGCGGTTGAGCAGGCGCACGCCCAGGTGGGCTTCCAGCCGGTGGATGTTCTGGCCCACGGCGGTGGCGCTGATGCCAAGGTGGCGGGCCGCGGCGGCAATGCTGCCGGTCTCTGCGGTGCGGGTGAAGCTGCGGATGAGCTGCAACAGGTTCATGACCGACCAGCTTGCCATGTGGGAGGGCAAGTATCGCTTGGGTCTGTACCAAGCCGCGCAGCGTTGTCGTATCCGCACTTGGTGTGTGCCCATCGACCGCGCTAGGCTGCCTGCGTCCATGGGGAAGGAGGCCGCATGAAGTCGACCGCACTGCATCGTTGGATGGGTGGGCTGCTGTTGTTGGCCAGCGCCGGCGTGTCCGCCGCCCCGATCCCTCTGGCCGACCGCCTGCAGGCCATCGACGAAGACGCGCGGGCGATGCCACTGGCCGAGCGCGTGCAGCGCCTGCAGGTGGCCTACCAGGCCGATCCGCTGGCATCGATGCTCGCCGAGGGCTGCCAGGCCGTACCGGCCGAGCGCGTGGAGGATGCATTCGCGGCCACCCAGCTGGTCAACTTCTACGAGCCGGACGCGCAGCGGCTGGACCAGATGCAGTGCCTGTTGCCGCGTTTGCGGGGTCAGGGCGATGCCGCGAAGGCCCGCGCCGATGAACTGCACCGTGCGCTGATCGCACAGCGCCGGTTCGCCCAGGCCAATGCGCTGCGCGCCGATGCAGGCCTGGATGCCAAGGTTCTGCCTGGGATCACCGGTGATACGGTGGCGGCGCGCCAGGTGCTGGTGCTTTCAGACGCCGACCACGCCGTCCGCCGCACCCTGCCGCAGCAGGGCTGGCAGATCGTAGCGCTGGTCCATCCGTACTGTGGTTTCTCGCAGCGTGCCCTGGCGGCGATCACCACCGATCCCGCGTTCGCAGGGCTGCGGCCACACCTGCAGCTGGTGGTGCCCAACGACCAGAACTGGCCCATCCAGCAGATGCTGGACTGGAACCGTGCGCATCCCGATCTGCCGATGCAGCCGCTGCAGCCCGGCCCGGCCTGGACGGCGCTGCGCACTGGCCAGACGCCCACCTTCCATCTGCTGAAGGACGGCGCGCTGATGACCACCGCGCTGGGCTGGGAGAACGACGGGCAAGCGCTGCGGGCACTGCAGGCGCTGATGGAGGCGCCACGCTGATCATCGGCGCACACGGTTGCATCGGTGACCATCGTCCCCGCTGCCACGGCGCTGCCCTAAACTCGGGCGATGCGCCCCGATTCCATTCTTACCCTGTCCTGCCCCGACCGCACCGGCATCGTCTACCGCGTGTCCGGGCTGTTGTTCGACCACGGCTGCAACATCCTCGACGCCCAGCAGTTCGGCGATGAGGAGAGCGGACGCTTCTTCCTGCGCGTGCATTTCGACCGCGACGCCAGCCTGCCGCTGGACACCGTGCATGCAGCGATGGCCGCGCTGGCCACCGACTACGGCATGGACTGGCAGCTGCACGACGGCCGCCGCCGCGCGCGCCTGCTCGTGCTGGTCAGCAAGCAGGGCCATTGCCTGAACGACCTGCTGTTCCGCGCCCACAGCGGCCAGCTGAAAGTGGACATCGCCGCGGTGGCGTCCAACCACGCCGATTTCGCGCCGCTGGCCGCGTCCTACCAGGTGCCGTTCCACCATCTGCCGGTGAACGCGGACACGCGCGCCGTGCAGGAACAGCAGATCATCGACCTTGTCGAACGCGAGCGCATCGACCTGGTGGTGCTGGCGCGTTACATGCAGATCCTCTCGCCCACGCTGTGCCGCGCTCTGGCCGGTCGCGCGATCAACATCCACCACAGCTTCCTGCCCAGCTTCAAGGGCGCGCAGCCGTACCACCAGGCGCACGCGCGTGGGGTCAAGATCATCGGCGCCACCGCGCACTACGTGACCGAAGACCTGGACGAAGGCCCGATCATCGAACAGGACGTGGCCCGCGTGGACCACGCCATGGCACCGCGCGAACTGGTGCGGCTGGGCAGCGACACCGAATCCCAGGTGCTGGCGCGCGCCGTGCGCCGGCACGTCGAGCACCGCATCCTGCTCAACGGGCATCGCACGGTGGTGTTCCGGTAATTGTCTACCCCGCGTCCGCCGGGCATGGCCCGGCGCTACCAACGGGCGTGATCCGGTAGCGCCGGGCCATGCCCGGCGGTCACGCTTCAGAAGATGGCAATCCCCGCCTTGCCCAGCGCCTCACGCACCATCGCGTCGTTGGCTTCGGTCACCGGCCGGGTCAGGTCCCAAAGTAACTTCACCCGGAAGCCGGATTTCACCGCGTCCTGCGCGCTCCACAGCACGCAGTAGTCGCGCGCCAGGCCGCACACATGCACCTCGCGGATGCGGCGCTCATGCAGCCAGCCGGCCAGCCCGGTCGGCGGGCGTTCGCCCTCCGGACCATGGTTCTCGCGGAACGCGCTGTACGAATCCACCTGCTGGCGGGTGCCCTTGCGCAGGATCAGGTCGGCCACGGTCCAGTCCACGCCCGGGTGCAGCGCGGCGCCGTCGCTGCCCTGCACGCAGTGGTCCGGCCACAGGGTCTGCGGCTGCGCGTGCAGCAGGATGCTCTCGAACGGGCGCGTGCCGGGGTGCTGGCTGGCGAAGGAGGCGTGGTCGGCCGGGTGCCAGTCCTGGGTGGCCACCACCGTGCGGTAGTGGCGCTGCGCCAGCAGCTCGGCAATCGGCGCCACCAGCGCATCACCCTGGTCGCAGGCCAATGCGCCACCGGGCATGAAGTCCGGCTGCAGGTCGATCACCAGCAGGGCGACATCGGCGGGCAGGGCGGTCATGGCAGGGTCCAGCACAGCAGAGGGGGCGACCAGCGTGGCCGCCCCCCGCGCACACGTCAATCGCCCTGCGGCGTTTCAGCCTCCTGGCCGTAGTACAGCAGGCCGATCTTGATGCGCTCGCGGCCGGTTTCGCGGCGGTGGCGGTTGGCATCGCGCAGCGAATACACGCAGCCGCAGTATTCCTGCTGGTAGAACTGCTCGCGCTTGCTGATCTCCACCATGCGGCTGGCACCGCCGCCCTTGCGCCAGTTGTATTCCCAGTACTGCAGGCCTTCGTAGCGCGAGGCCGCGCGCACGCCGCAGTCGTTGATCTGCGTCATGTTCTTCCAGCGCGAAATGCCCAGCGACGAACTGATGGTGTCGTAGCCGTGCTCATGCGCGTACAGCGCGGTGCGCTCGAAACGCATGTCGAAGCACATCGTGCAGCGGATGCCACGCTCGGGTTCGTTCTCCATGCCGCGCGCGCGGCTGAACCAGTTGTCGGTGTCGTAGTCGCAGTCGATGAAGGGGATGCCGTGCTGCTCGGCGAAGCGGATGTTCTCCTGCTTGCGCAGCTCGTATTCCTTCACCGGGTGGATGTTGGGGTTGTAGAAGAAGATCGCGTAGTCGATCCCGGAGGCGGTGATCGCCTCCATCACTTCGCCCGAGCAGGGCGCGCAGCACGAATGCAGCAGCAGGCGCTTGCCGTCGGCGGGCAGGGACAGGGCGGGGCGTTGGAACTCGGTCATCGTCGGGTGCATCTGGGCGTGGGCAACGGGTCTGGCCGGAAACCGTGAACAGGACGCGCGCGGCCACGTCGCCTGCACGCGCAGGACGACATTGGCCCCGGCAACCTCCCCGCGGAGATTCCAGGTCGAGTCAGGGGACGGTCGTGTCCCCCGGCCGGGGCCGGTATTCGGGCTGATGGACACGGGCCGCAGCCCACCTACTACCTGCCGCTTCCCAGGCGCGAGCCCAGTGCTGTTGGCAGGATTCGTTTCCATTCACCGCTGCGGGGCAGCTCCGGAATGGGCGCGTAAGGCGCCTTCACCGGATTCCCGTTTAAATCCCTGCCGTTGTCGCAACGACGGCAGGGATACCTTCGGCGTGCCCACGGTGGACGCGTTGCCGGCCAGGGTCAAGGGGCAAGGGGGGGCAGAGCCCGGCGGAAGGAAGGGGTCGGATCCCGCTGCCAAGCAGCGGGCTCTGACCCCGGGCGGGATGCGCCTCAACGCCCCGCCGCAGCCCGCGCGCGGATGTCCTCCAGCCGCTGGTCGTACAGCAACCGGCCGTTCTCCCACACGGTCACCATCGCATCCTCGAAGCCGGCCGGCAGGGTGTCGTCACCGCTGGCCGGCAGCGCCACCGTATGCAGGCTGCCATCGTCCAGCCGGCGCAGCAGGCGCATGCGGCCGCGCTTGCTGGTCTTGCCGGCATCGGTGATCGGGTCCTTGTAGACGTCGATCCAGGCACCGTCCACCCGCGCGGCCGAGCACTTCAGCGCGAACTTCTGCGTATCGCGGTCCAGCCGCTGCAGCAGGGCACCGCCCATGCCGAAGGCCACGTTGTCGGCGGCGTAGCCGTCAGCGGTGATGCGCTGCAGGATGGCGCGGATCGTATCCGGGTTGATGCCATCGCCCTGGATCACCCGCACGTGGTTGAGCACGCGGTAGCCCTTGACGTTGATCGTGTGGCCAAAGGCCTCGTCCAGGCGGCGCAGGCTCTCGGCCACCACTTCCACCGGGTCGCCCGAATCGGGGCGGATGACCAGGGTCGCGCCCGAAGCGATCACTTCATCGCGCAGGGTGGTGCCCCAGTGTTCGCTGATCGCGTGGTAGATGTCATAGCTGTCCGACACCACCGCCACGATCGCGCCGGGCCTGCCGAACTGGCGCAGCATGTTGCGGTACGCATCGACCTCGCGCTCCCGGCCCCAGCTGGTGATGGTGCTGTGCTCGGCGGCGGGAATCGAATAGCCGGCCATCGGCGCGTGGTAGTGCGCGCGGGCCAGGCACAGCGCCGAGACGGTGTCGGTGCCGAGGAAGTTGACCAGGTGCGCGGCACCGCCCAGCGCGGCCGACTGCAGGCTCGACACACCGCGTGCGCCGAAGTCGTGCAGCTTGAACGGCAGCTGCCCCTGCGGGACGTCGCTGGTCTGCTGCAGGAAACCGGCGATGGTCTGCCGCGCATGCCAGCTGATGGTGGCCACGGTGACCGGGTACCACACGCGCAGCAGCAGGGTTTCCAGGTACGAGGGCACCCAGAACGCGGCCGGGTCGGTCGATTCGATGGTCATCAGCGCCTGGTGCGTGGGCACCACGCTGCCCTCGGGCACGGCGCGGATGCGTACCGGCAGGTGGCCGCCGAGGCGATCGACGATATCGCGCCAGCCGGCTTCGTTGAACGGTTCGCCATGTGCGGCGAATACCGCGGCGGCGTCGTCGATATCGGCGTGGGTGACCGGCCGTGCCAGGGCGTCCTTGAGGATCGCCTGCAGGCCGAAGAACACCGTGCGGTCGTGCAGACCGCCGCGCGATTCCACGTAGAAGAACGTGGCATCGGTACCGGGCGGGTACTGCAGCCAGTGGCTGGCCTTGTAGCTGTCGGTGTCGAGGAGAGGATTATCGAGGTAATGCATGACGGAAGCTCCTTCGCGTCGAGTGACACCGGCGGTCTATCCGCCGGTGGGGAAAGCCGGTCGGGTCAGCCCCGGCCGAGGAAATACTCCAGGATGTGCAGGTGGTCTTCGAACAGCTGCGGGCCCATCTCCAGCGCTTCGCTCACCGGAATCCAGCGCGCCTTGTCGGCGTCGTCGCCGCCGCGCACCGCCGGCAGTTCACCAGCCGGGAATTCGAAGTGGAAACCGTGGGTGATGGTTCGGCCGCGCTGGCTGCGGTCGGGGTGGTCGAACACCTGCTGGCTCTTCAGCGAACCCTTCAGCACCGGCAGCGGAATCTTCAGCCGGGTCTCTTCACGCAGTTCGCGCAGGCAGCTGTCGAGCAGGCTCTGTTCCTGGCCGACGAAGCCGCCGGGCAGCGCCCACAGGCCCTTGCCGGGTTCCGAACGGCGGCGCACCAGCAGCACGTGGCCCGAATGCACCACCACCGCATCGGTGGTGACGAAGGTGGGTGCGTAGGGCGCGTCCTTCCAGGCGGCTTTGTACTGTTCCATGAAGCGGTACTCGGCCACCAGCTGGCCATAGGCCGGTGCACTTCTGCGGAAGGCTTCGAGCATGTCGTACACCGGCGCCGGCACGTTGCCACGCAGCATCAGCAGCGCACCATGGAAGTCGACGTCGCCGGCTTCGAACAGGTAGCGGCGCAGCTCGGTGGCCGACAGGGTGGCGGTGTGCTGCACGTCCACCAGCGGCCACTGCGGGAATTCGCGCAGGTAGTAGCTGGAGGCGTCCTTGTCCATGCCGATCAGGCCGACCTTGGCATCGGCGGCGGCGCCGTCGTTGCGCAGGGCCTCGGCCACCTGGCGCTGCACATTGGCGATCCACTGGGCTTCGTTGTACAGGTGGTCGCGCAGCGGGCGGATCAGCAGGCGTTCGGTGTGGCCATCGAGGGCGGCCTGGATCATCACGGCGCGTTCGGCCACGGTCCAGGGATTGCGCAGGCTGCGGGGGGTATCGGCAGAGCCGACCAGGAAGATCAGCTTGCGGGCCCGGCTCAGGGCCAGGCGGGCAACGGCGGCGTGGCCGTTGTGGAAGGGCTCGAAACGCCCGATGAAGACGAGATAGTCGAATTCCATGAGAATCCCTCATGTCGTTGTGATAGCCGCGGGTCTGTCCCTTGGCTTGGTGCTGATGCTACGCCGATGGTTGTGGGGGTCAAGTGTGGGGTTACCTGCGGTAGTGCCGGCCGCTGGCCGGCAACCTCAACTTCAAAAGCTGGCTATCCGTGGGTTGGCGGGGTGGGTCCGGTTGAGGGGGACGCTGCAAGTACGTCCATGTAAGCTCGGTCGCCGCATCCATGCGGCTCACGCCCCCTCAACCGGACCCACCACGCCTTCGACGGTTTTCCGCGATCTGTGGGAACGGCACGGGGTCGGATCCCGTTGCATCGCAACGGGCTCTGACCCCATTGCTAGGGGGCGGCCAAGTAGCGCTGCCAGAGGTGGTTCACCAGCTGCATCTGCGGGTCGTACTGGCGTTTGCGTTCAACGAATGCGTTCCACTGCGGGTACGCGCGCTGGAACTGCTCGCGTGTGGCGTGCGGGCGGTAGGGCAGGTAGTAACGGCCGCCGCTCTCCACCGCGGCGTCGATCAATGCGCGGGTCCAGCGCGTGGACATCGTGTCGCCCCACGGGTGTCGTCGCTGCTTGTGGTACAGCACGAAGCAGAACACTTCTTCGTTCGCCCACTTCATCAACGCGGTCGTATCCGCCGGCGCGTGGCGGATCGATACGTTCAACGCATCCACGCGGTGGTGCTGCAGGATCGCGGCCATACGCGTGGCGAAGGCCTGGAAGCTGCGCACGGGGATGAAGTATTCCTGCAGCAGGTAGGTCGACATCGCGCGCGTGCGTGGTTCCAGCGCGGCCACGTCCAGGCTCGCTTCCAGGTTGCGATGGATCACCCGCGGTTCGGCAATCTGCTGCTTCACCACCGAGTTCTCGCGCAGCTGCGGGCCGCCGGGCAGCTCGGTGACGGCCCAGATCATGTTCTGCTCGTGGGCATAGTTCGCACCCACCGGTATCAGGCGCCGGGTGTCAGTCAGCGCTGCCGTGCTGCGCCGCCAGGTCACGGTCACCGGTGCATCGAAACGCGGAGGAATGAGGTCGGCGTTGTGCATCAACGCATCCTTGCGCGACGCCACGTTTTCGCGGAACCACTGCGGGTAATCGGCCAGTGCCACCCGCTCCATGTGCCGCGCCATGCGGTCGTTGTCGGCCAGGTCCAGCTCGACTTCACTGACCACGCCGATCAGGCCATAGCCACCGATGACCGCGGCGAACAGCTCCCGGTGCTGCGTGCGCGAGGTCTCGACCACCTCGCCGGACCGCAGTACCACCTGCAGCGCACGCACGGTGGAAGCGATGCTGCCGCTGCCGACGTAGCGGCCATGGCAGTTCACCGACACCGAACCGCCTACGGTGAAGTTGCTGAAGCTCTGCATCACCTTCACCGACAGGTTGTGCGGGTCCAGCCATTCCTGCAGCGTGCGCCAGCGCATGCCAGCCTGCACCCGCACCGCCTTGCGCGCGACGTCCAGCCACAGCAGGCGGTGGCTCGGCGTCAGGTCCAGCTGCAGGGCGCCGGCCGCACTGGTCTGCCCGCCCATGCTGTAGCGGCCGCCGGCCACGCAGATCGTGCCCCGGTGCTGCTGCAGGGCGGCCTGCAGGTCGGCCGTTTCGGCAACGGCCCGCACCGCGGCCACGTCGGTGGGTTCCAGCTGGCTGATGTCGTTGGCCACGGGCGTGCCGCGCCGGGTACAGGCACTGGCGGCAGTGGCGGCGGCACAGCCTGCGATGAACGCGCGACGGGTGGTCATGGCAATCCCTGCATGAGTGTCCTGGGCGCAGTGTGCCCCGGCACGGCGGGGGCGGCCAGTGGCCCTTCCGTGGGCGGGTTCTCAGGCTGTGAGAAGCCTTCGCGTCATACTGCATCCGTAGCGTCGGGTGGCATCTCAGGCACAGTCAGCGGGGGCAGGGTAGTGGCAGACAAGTACTGCGATCTGGTCATGAAGGGCGGCATCACCAGCGGCATCGTGTACCCCAATGCGGTACTGGCGCTGGCCCGCGATTACCGGTTCAAGAGCATCGGTGGCACCTCGGCCGGCGCCATTGCCGCGGCGGTCGCGGCAGCGGCGGCCTATGGCGATCGCCGCCAGCAGGCCGGCGAGCACTTGGCCGACGACACCGGCTATGGCGGCCTGTCAGCCGTGTCGGCGCAGCTGTCGCGGCGCGGCTTCATCTACAGCCTGTTCCAGCCGGCGCGCGGTGCGCGGGCGGCGTACCGGCTGCTGGTGGCGCTGACCGGTGGCTACGGCTGGCCGCGCAAGCTGCTGTGCCTGGCGGTGGCCGTGTTCGAAATCGCCCCGCTGGAAGTGCTGGTGTCGCTGGCGCTGCTGCTCGGCCTGGGCTGGTGGGGCGGCGGTTGGAGCGGCGTGGCGGCTACCCTGCTGCCGTCGCTGCTGTGCGCCTATGGTGCGGGTGTGGCCGGTGCCGCGCTGCGGGTGGCGAGGGTGGCACGGCGCAACCTGCTGGGCCTGTGCAGCGGCCTGGGCCGCGATGCGCGCAAGCCGGCGCTGACCGAATGGCTGCACGAGAGCCTGCAGCAGCTGTCCGGCAAGCCGCTGGACGCACCGCTCACCTTCGCCGATCTGCACGACGCGCCCCGCTATGCCGGCGAGCCGGAGAGCCCGCATGCGATCAGCCTGCAGATGATCACCACCTGCGTATCGCACAACGAACCGCGCACGCTGCCGCTGGGTGGCGCGCAGTTCTGGTTCCTGCGCGAGGAGTTCGAGCAGCTGTTCCCGGCCAGCGTGGTGCAGTGGCTGGTCGACCATGCCGGTGCGCCGGTGGATGTGGAGGGCCGGCAGTACTACCACCTGCCGCAGGGCCCGCAGTTGCCGGTGCTGGTAGCCACCCGCATGAGCCTGAGTTTCCCGCTGCTGATCAGCGCGGTGCCGCTGCATGAACCCGCGCGCCGCGAGCGCCGCTGCGAGCCGTCGCCGGCCGCGGCCGATGCCGAACACAACGTGGCCGACAGCATGGAAGGACTGACCAGTGCCGGCCAGTCCTGCGGGCCGGTCATCACCGCGTTCCGCATCTGCTGGTTCTCCGATGGCGGCATCAGCAGCAACTTCCCCATCCACCTGTTCGACGCGGCGATGCCACGCTGGCCGACCTTCGCGATCAACCTGGTCTACCCGCAGCACGCCGAGGATGTCAGCCACGGCACCACCGGCCAGCAGGCGCTGGAGCGTGCGGTGGTGCTGCCTACCGAGAACCGCCACGGCTGGCAGCGGCATTACCAGTCCATCGCCACGCCGCTGGCCGCGGCCGAGCTGGGTCGCTTCCTGTTCGCGGTGGTGGCCACCATGCAGAACTGGCGCGACCTGCTGCAGGCGCGTGCACCGGGCTACCGCGACCGCATCGTGCATGTGAGCCTGCAGGGCGACGAAGGCGGCATGAACCTGGACATGCCGCAGGAGGTGCTGAGCCGCATCGCTGACAAGGGCAGCCTGGCCGGCGCACGCTTCTGCGCGTTCTCGTTCGAGAATCACTACTGGATCCGTTGGCGCAACCTCGCTTCGGCCTACCAGCGCTACACGCTGGAAGTGGCGCGCACCGACGACCCGGCGCAGCAGGTGCTGGCTTATCGTGCGGCGTATTCCATCGTCGCCCGCGGCGAACCGGTGCCGCCGTCGTACAAGCTCGGCTCGGAAGACAAGCGTCGTGGTTCGCAGCAGCTGTGGGCGCAGATGGTGGAGCAGGGCCGCACCTGGGAAGACCTGGGCCCGGACCTGACCGACGGCGCACCACGTCCGCTGCCGCAGATGAAGGTCACGCCGATCTACTGACGGCGATGGATAGAATCGCGGCCCCCCATTGCAAGGAACGCCCCATGTCCGTCCGACAGCAACTGCTGGATCTGCTTGAACGCCTCGATGCCCGTGATCCGGAGCATCTGCCGGTGGTACCGCTGGCCGCGTATTTCGAGGGCAACGATTTCGAAGAGTGCATCGCACCGAACCAGTGGGGCTACGGCCGTCCGCCGATTGCCGAGCTGTACGCATGCCTGGCCGCCATTGCCGAAAAGCCTGAAGTGGAAGGTGTCTACGTGGGCCTGCACCAGGACTGGGGCAGTGCACTGGAAGACGACAGCGAATGGCCTGCCGCGGAGAACGTGCACGTGCTGACCCGCGCCGACGCCGCAACCGTGGAAGGCTGGCTGCAGGGGCTGGAATGCGACGGCGTCGGCGAAGGCTGGCCGTACGGTCAGCACATCGATGCACCCGTGCCCTCGGAAGGCCACCGCGTACTGACCGTGTTCTGGGACTAAAACCTGCCGACCAACGGTCGGCACCTACCAGTAGAGCCACGCCACGCGTGGATGCACCCGCGCACGGCCAGAGCGTGCCGACCAACGGTCGGCACCTACCAGTAGAGCCACGCCACGCGTGGGTGCACCCGCGCATGGCCAGAGCGTGCCGACCAACGGTCGGCACCTACCAGTAGATCCACGCCACGCGTGGATGCACCCGCGCACGGCCAGAGCGTGCCGACCAACGGTCGGCACCCACCATCAGCATCAGCATCAGCATCACCACCAGCATCAGCAGCAGGTTCCATCAGCTCGCAGGAAACTGTCGAAGGCGGGGTGGGTCCGGTTGAGGGGGCGTGAGCCGCATGGATGCGGCGACCGAGCTTACAAGGACGTACTTGCAGCGCCCCCCTCAACCGGACCCACCCCGCCATCCCACGGAAAGCCCGCTGTTGCTTTTCAGGTTGCCGGCCAGCGGCCGGCACTACCACGGGTGCAGGGCGCAGCCCTGCAAAACCCCCTTACCTCCCCGGCAACTGCGCAAACGCACGCTGCATGCAGTCCTCCCGCGGGCACACCCGGCACCCCGGCCCGATCGACACCGAATTCCCCGGGCTCTGCACATCCAGCCCCAGCGAATACACCAACCGTTCCGCATGCTGCAGATCGCAGCCCAGCGCCACCGCAAACGTCTTGCGCGGCTGCCCATGACCCACCGGCCCGCTGCTGACCTGCCGCGCCAGCCAGAAGTGGCGCCGCCCATCGGGCATGCGCGCGGTCTGCGTGAGGATCCGCCCCGGCTGGTTGAATGCCTCGTAGACGATCCACAGCGGGCACGACCCACCCACCTGCGAGAAATGGAAATCGGTCGCCGAGTGGCGCTTGGACACATTGCCCGCACGGTCCACGCGGATGAAGAAGAACGGCAGCCCCGGCGCACTGCGCCGCGCCAGCGTGCTCAGCCGATGGCACACCGCCTCGAAGCCCACGCCGAACTGATGCGCCAGCAGCTCGATGTCGTAGCTGCTGGCCTCGGCCGCACGCAGGAAACGCATGTACGGCATCACCAGCGCACCGGCGAAGTAGTTCGACAGACCAATGCGCGCCTGCGCGATGCGCGCATCGTCGTGGAAGCCCGCGCGGGCGATTACCGCATCGATCTGCGGCAGGTAGCCGTGCAGGGCCAGCTCGGCCGCCATCTGGAACGCCTGCTGGCCCGGTTCCAGGTAATCGGGCAGCCACAGCCGCCGCGCGCCGGCATCGAACTGGCGCTTCTCGCGCCCGGCCTGCAGCGCGGCCACTTCCACCAGCACGCCGTGGCGGTCGGCCAGCAGCTGTCGCAGGCGCGGCGCCACATGGCCCGGTGACAGCCCCCACTCAGCGAACAGGCGCTCGGCCAGCTCGTCCAGCTCGGGGATGTGGTTGTGCATGCGGTTGAAGAACTCGCGCACCTGGTCGCCGGCGGGCAGGGTGCTGCCGGCCGCGGGCTCGCCCAGCTGGAATTCCAGCGCGGCGGCATGCTCGCGCAGGGCCAGGTGGCGACGGTGCAGGTCCAGCAGGGCGCGGCTGACCTGCGGCAGGTTGCCGGCCAGCGATCGCAGCTCGGTGGCACTCACCTCCGCCAGGCCCAGGTCGCGCAGGGTCTCGCCCAGCGCCTCCTGCAGCGCGGCGGGCTCATCGTCGTCGAACAAGGCGGAAACATCGCCCAACACCTCGCCCAGCTTCTTCTGCACGGCCGGCGTCAGCGGGCGCTTGTTGCGCTCGATCTGGTTCAGGTAGCTGGCCGACAGGCCGAGGGCACGGGCCAGGTCCACCTGGCTGTAGCCGCGCTGCTCGCGCAGGCGCAGCAGGCGCAGGCCCAGCTGGCGTTGTAAAGGCTGGAAATTCACAGAATTAACATGAATCGTCTGGCGTGTTGGCCAGATTAAGCGGATTCAGGCCGGAAATCGAGGAGGGTGCTGTGAATAATGCCAAGCATCTTTCGAGCCAGTGGGATTGTCGTCATGACTGTTGCAGCGCCCCGTATCCGCATGCTGATCGATGGCCAGTTCATTGAATCGGCCACCTCCCACTGGCAGGACGTGATCAATCCGGCCACCCAGGACGTGCTGGCCCAGGTCCCGTTCGCCACCACGGGTGAAGTGGATGCCGCCGTCGCCGCCGCCAAGGAAGCCTTCAAGACCTGGCGCAAGACCCCGATCGGCACCCGTGCGCGCATCTTCCTGAAGTACCAGCAGCTGATCCGCGAGAACATGAGCGAGCTGGCCCACATCCTCACCGCCGAACAGGGCAAGACCCTGCCCGACGCCGAAGGCGATGTGTTCCGCGGCCTGGAAGTGGTCGAGCACGCTGCCGCCATCGGCAACCTGCAGCTGGGCGAGCTGGCCAACAACGTGGCCAACGGCGTGGACACCTACAGCATCATGCAGCCGCTGGGCGTGTGCGCCGGCATCACCCCGTTCAACTTCCCGGCGATGATCCCGCTGTGGATGTTCCCGATGGCGATCGCCACGGGCAACACCTTCATCCTCAAGCCGTCCGAGCAGGACCCGATGGTGACCATGCGCCTGGTCGAACTGGCGCTGGAAGCCGGCATTCCGAAGGGCGTGCTGAACGTCGTCCATGGTGGCGAGGAAGTGGTCAACGCGATCTGCGACCACCCGGACATCAAGGCCGTGTCGTTTGTCGGTTCCACCCGCGTCGGCACCCACGTCTACAACCGTGCCTCGCTGGCCGGCAAGCGCGTGCAGTGCATGATGGGCGCCAAGAACCACGCCGTGGTACTGCCGGACGCGAACAAGGAACAGACCCTCAACGCGATGGTCGGCGCCGCCTTCGGTGCGGCCGGCCAGCGCTGCATGGCCGCCTCCACCCTGGTGCTGGTCGGTGAAGCGCGCAACTGGGTGCAGGACCTGGTGGCCAAGGCCAAGACCCTCAAGGTCAGCGGCGGCACCGTGTCCGGCACCGACGTCGGCCCGGTCATTTCCTGCAGCGCCCGCGAGCGCGTCGAAGGCCTGATCGCCTCGGGCGTGGAGCAGGGCGCCAAGCTGGTGCTCGACGGCCGCAACCCGCAGGTCGATGGCTTCGAGAAGGGCAACTTCGTCGGCCCGACCATCTTTGCCGGTGTCACCACCGACATGCGCATCTACCAGGAAGAAGTGTTCGGCCCGGTGCTGGTCATCCTCGAAGCGGAAACGCTGGACGAGGCCATCGCCATGGTCAACAGCAACCCGAACGGCAACGGCACCGCGCTGTTCACCCAGTCCGGCGCCGCCGCCCGTCGTTTCCAGGAAGACATCGACGTCGGCCAGGTCGGCATCAACGTGCCGATCCCGGTGCCGGTGCCGCTGTTCTCGTTCACCGGTTCGCGCGCCTCCAAGCTGGGCGACCTGGGCCCGTACGGCAAGCAGGTCGTGCTGTTCTACACCCAGACCAAGACCGTCACCGCACGTTGGTTCGATGACGAGACGCTGAGCCACGGCGTCAACACCACCATCAGCCTGAAGTAAGGGCAGGAGCAGCCATGAGCCACTCGATGACGACGGACCAGGAAGAAGCGCAGCAGGCCTATCGTGAAGCCGCGCGTGACTTCGCACAGGCCGAACTGGCGCCGCACGCCGCGCGATGGGATGCGGAGGGCATCTTTCCGCGCGAGGCGATCGCCAAGGCCGGTGAACTGGGCTTCTGTGGTCTGTACATGGACCCGGAAGTCGGCGGCAGCGGCCTCAGCCGCCTGGACGCCGCCGTCGTCATCGAGGAGCTCGCCAACGTCGATCCGTCGACCGCGGCGTACGTCAGCATCCACAACATGGCCTCGTGGATGGTCTCCAAGTGGGGCCAGGCGGAACTGCGCGATGCGTGGGGCACCGATCTGTCCTCGGGCAGCAAGCTGGCTTCGTACTGCCTGACCGAGCCGGGCGCCGGTTCCGATGCGGCCTCGCTGAAGACCACCGCCGTGCGCGACGGTGACTTCTATGTGCTGAACGGCTCCAAGGCCTTCATCTCCGGCGCCGGTGCCACCGAGCTGCTGGTGGTGATGGCGCGTACCGGCGGTGCCGGTGCGGGCGGTGTCAGTGCCATCGCGGTGCCGGCCGACCTGCCGGGCATCAGCTATGGCCGCAAGGAAGAGAAGATGGGCTGGAACAGCCAGCCCACCCGTGGCATCACCTTCGAAAACGTCCGCGTGCCGGTCAGCCACCTTCTGGGAGAGGAAGGCGGCGGCTTCAAGCTGGCGATGAAGGGGCTGGACGGCGGCCGCATCAACATCGCCGCCTGCTCGCTGGGTGCCGCCCAGGGCGCGCTGGATGCCGCACGCCGCTACATGGGCGAGCGCCGCCAGTTCGGCAAGGCGCTGGCCGATTTCCAGGCGCTGCAGTTCAAGCTGGCCGACATGGCCATCGAACTGGTCGCCGCCCGGCAGATGGTGCACTCGGCCGCGCGCAAGCTCGACGCCGGTGCCAGCGATGCCAACGTGTGGTGCGCGATGGCCAAGCGCTTCGCCACCGATGCCGGCTTCAAGATCTGCAACGAAGCGCTGCAGATCCACGGTGGCTACGGCTACATCCGCGAATACCCGATCGAGCGCCTGCTGCGCGACAGCCGCGTGCACCAGATCCTGGAAGGCACCAACGAGATCATGCGGGTGATCGTTGCCCGCCACCTGCTCAACACTGAAGAGGAACTGCGATGAAGGATTGGCGTACCCAGGAGCACGTGGGCCTGAAGGTCGAGGCCGATGGCCACACCGCCGTGGTCACCCTGCACAACCCGCCGGCGCACACCTGGACCGTGCACAGCCTGTCCGCGCTGCGCGACCTGGTGGGCGCGCTCAACGCAGACCGCGAGATCTACGCGCTGGTGATCACCGGTGACGGCGAGAAGTTCTTCTCCGCCGGCGCCGACCTCAACCAGTTCGCCTCGGGCGACAAGGCTGCCGCACGCGAAGCCGCACGCCGTTTCGGTGAAGCCTTCGAAGCGCTGTCCGCCTTCCGTGGCGTGTCCATCGCTGCCATCAACGGCTACGCCATGGGCGGTGGCCTGGAATGCGCGCTGGCCTGCGACCTGCGCATCATCGAAGACCACGCCCAGGTGGCGCTGCCGGAGGCCACCGTCGGCCTGCTGCCGTGCGCCGGTGGCACCCAGAACCTGCCGCGCCTGGTCGGCGAGGGCTGGGCCAAGCGCATGATCCTGCTGGGCGAGCGCATCAATGCTGAAACCGCCGTGCGCATTGGCCTGGCCGAAGAAAAGGTCGGCAAGGGCGAAGCCAAGGCGCTGGCGCTGGAGTGGGCGAAGAAGGCCGGCAAGCAGAGCCCGACCAGCATCGCCGCCTGCAAGACCCTGGTGCAGTCCACCCGCACCGGCACCCATGCCTCGGCGCTGGTGGCCGAGCGCGAAGCCTTCGTCGATCTGTTCGACACCGCCGACCAGGTCGAGGGCGTGAGCGCCTTCCTGGAAAAGCGCGCCGCGCAGTGGAAGAACGCATGACCACCGACACCGTTGCCGACGACGCACCGGTGCTGTTCGAAGAGCGCGTGGCCGGCAACGGCACGCGCATCGGCTTCGCCACGCTCAACGCGCCGCGCACGCTCAATGGCTTCTCGCTGCCGATGGCGCATCTGCTGCTGAAGCAGTTGAACGCCTGGGCCGACGATGACGGCATCGCGATGGTGGTGCTGCAGGGTGCCGGCGAAAAGGCGTTCTGCGCCGGTGGCGACCTGCACAGCCTGTACAAGGCGATGGTCGCCTTCCGCGACGCCGGCCACGACGACATCCGCGAAAACGACTACGCCGCCGAGTTCTTCGACGTCGAGTACCGCGTCGATTACCTCATCCATACCTACGCCAAGCCGATCCTGTGCTGGGGCCACGGCATCGTGATGGGCGGTGGCATCGGCCTGATGTCCGGCGCCAGCCACCGCGTGGTCAGCGAGCGCTCCAAGCTGGCCTTCCCGGAAATCACCGTCGGCCTGTTCCCCGATGTGGGTGGCAGCTGGCTGCTGCCGCGCGTGCCGGGCAAGGGCGGCCTGTTCCTGGCCCTGACCGGTGCGCTGCTGAACCCGGGCGATGCCATCTACGCCGGCCTGGCCGACGTGCACGTCGCGGAAGAACGCCGCAGCGCGGTGTTCGATGCACTGCTGCAGGTGGCTTGGTCGGGCGATGCCGCGCACAACCACGAACGCCTGGATCATCTGCTGCAGTCGCATGCCAGCGACGCGGCCACCGGCCCGCTGCTGGCCAACGCCGCACAGGTCGACGCGCTGTGCGCAGGCGAAGATCTGCCCGCGATCATCGCGCGCATCTGCGACCTGCAGACCGACGATGCCTGGCTGCAGGCCGCACAGAAGACCCTCGCTGCCGGTGCGCCCGGTTCGGCGCGGCTGGCCTTCGAACTGCAGCGCCGCAGCGCCGGCCAGGACCTGGCCAGCGTCTACCGCCTGGAGTACGTCACTGCGCTGCACTGCGCCGCCCGTGGCGATTTCGCCGAAGGCATCCGCGCGCTGCTGATCGACAAGGACCGCAACCCGCAGTGGAGCCCGGCCACCCTGGCCGAGGCCACCGCCGCGTGGGCGGACACCTTCTTTGTTTCCCCCTGGGCCGAGGCCGCGCACCCGCTGGCCGACCTGGGCACTCCGCTTGCTGAAAGGAGCCTTGCATGAGCCGCATTGCATTCATCGGGTTGGGCAACATGGGTGGCCCGATGGCCGCCAACCTCGTCAAGAACGGCCACACCGTGCGTGTGTTCGACCTGGTGCCGGCCGCGGTCCAGGCCGCCGTCGACGCCGGTGCCAGCGCCGCGCCGTCGGCGCGTGACACCCTGGCCGGCGCCGAAGTGGTGATCTCGATGCTGCCGGCCAGCCGCCACGTCGAAGGCGTGTACCTCGGCGATGACGGCATCCTCGCCGACATCCCGGCCGGTGCGCTGGTCATCGACTGCAGCACGATCGCTCCGGCCAGCGCCCGCAAGGTCTCTGAAGCCGCCGCCGCGCGTGGCCTGCAGATGCTCGACGCACCGGTGTCCGGCGGTACCGCCGGCGCCCAGGCGGGCACGCTCACCTTCATCGTCGGTGGCGAAGAGGACGCGCTGGAACGTGCGCGCCCGGTGCTGCAGGCAATGGGCAAGAACATCTTCCACGTCGGTGCCAGCGGCGCCGGCCAGGTCGCCAAGCTGTGCAACAACATGGCGCTGGGCGTGATCATGGCCGTCACCGGCGAAGCCATCGCCCTGGGCGTGGCGCATGGTCTGGACCCGAAGGTGCTGTCGCAGATGATGGCGGTCAGCACCGGCCGCAGCTGGGCCACCGAAGTGTGCAACCCGTGGCCGGGCGTGCTGGAAAACGCCCCGGCCTCGCGCGGCTACAGCGGCGGCTTCGGCAGCGATCTGATGCTGAAGGACATGGGCTTGGCGGTGGAAGCGGCGATGAATGTCGGCGCCTCGATCCCGCTGGGCGAAGTGGCCCGCAACCTGTACTCGATGAACCACCAGGCCGGCCGCGGCAAGCTGGATTTCTCCAGCGTCGTGCAGCTCATCACGAGCGAGAAGTGACCTGGTAGTGCCGGCCGCTGGCCGGCAACCTCATGCCCCCGTGCGGGACAACGAAGGTGGGATGGGCGGATGCCCGGTTTCGACCGGCATCCGCCCATTTTTTTGGGGTCGGATCCCTTTCGCGACGCGAAAGGGCTCCGACCCCAAAGATGCCGCGATGGGGCCAGAGCCCTTTGCCGTTGGCAAAGGGATCCGACCCCGACCACATCAGGCAACGATCAGCGTCACGTCGATGTTGCCGCGGGTGGCGTTGGAGTATGGGCAGACGATGTGGGCCTTCTGCACCAGCTCTTCCAGCTGCTCGCGCGGCACGCCCGGGGCGTTGATGGTCAGCTCGGCTTCGATGCCGAAACCGGTCGGGATCTGGCCGATGCCGACCTTGCCGGTGACGGTGGTCTCGGCCGGCAGCGCGACCTTGGCCTGGCCGGCGACGAACTTCAGCGCGCCGAGGAAGCAGGCCGAGTAGCCGGCAGCGAACAGCTGTTCCGGGTTGGTGCCCGGGCCGCCAGCGCCGCCCAGCTCGCGCGGGGTCGACAGCTGGATGTCCAGCACGTTGTCGGAGGAGACCGAACGGCCTTCACGGCCGCCGTTGGAGGTGGCCTGGGCGGTGTACAGAACCTTTTCGATGGACATGGGATGCTCCTGGTCAGTGGGTGGGTGTTTCGATGGGTCTACTTTGCCCGGTCCTGAAGGACGATGGGTGATAGTTCGTCCTGAATATTTGATGCGTCGTCCTATCGGCTTAGATCGTCCACTCGCGGTCGGTAGTGAACATGATCGTCAGCCAGCGGTCCGGCGAGGCCTCGCCCAGCGCATCGCCGATCTCATCGCGCAGCTGGTCCCACTCCACCAGCGGCCGCGGCGGGTCGTCCTCGCGGACCACGAAGAACAGCTCGATCTGCTCGCCACGGCCGACCTGGGCCACGTAGCTGCGGTGCTCGACAAAGCCATGCCGGGCCACGATGTCGCGCGCCACGGCATCCACGTGCGCCTGCAGCTCCGGGGGGGTCACCAGCAGGATCCCGGCCAGCGCGCGACGCACCGTGCCCAGCGGCGCCACCATCACGAACAGGCAGACCACCGCCAGGATGGCCGGATCGATATAGGGCCCGACCCAGGCCAGCGACGTGCCCTGCACCAGCACGCCGCCCACGAACGCGACCACATAGCAGGCCGACATGCTGGCGGCGATCACCCAGTTCTTCGCGTCCAGGGCGATGAAATCCGAACCGATGCGGCGGTTGGCGCGCCACACGAACGCACCGAACGCACTTTCCGCAAGCAGCGAGACCACACCGAACACGATGGCCGGCCCCAGCGCGATGTGGCGCCCGCCCGACATCAGCGCATCCACCGCATTGACCAGCGCGTACAGCGCCGCGCCGATCATCAGCAGGCCGCTCACCCCCAGCACGATCGGTTCCAGGTGCCAGAAGCCCATGGTGAAACGCTGGTTGAGCCGCGACTGCAGCGCATCGGTCTGCGTGGACAGCGCGATCAGGCGCGCCACCAGCAGCGACAGCCAGGTCATCACCACGTCGATCAGGCCGTAGATGCCGTCGAAGATGATCAGCGAGGAATTGGCCAGCAGGCCGAACACCACCCCGGCCAGCGCAACGGCCAGCGAGAAGGCAATGGACAGGCGCAGCACGCCCTGTTCGGTGGCGGGGTCGAAGAAGCGGGGAGAGGGCAGGGCCATGACCCGATTGTAGGGCCGCGCCATGTCACCCAGCGTTCAACCGCCGCCCGCGCTACCCCTGCCGGGTCGCTTCCCGTAGACTGCGCGCCTCCCACGTACCGGCTCCCGACTGCAGTGATCACGCCACCCTGACCCTTGCCGCACTTCGGCAGCCGGCCCGCCCGGCTCAGGAACCCGTGTCTTTCCACTGCAGCGCCACGTGGCCCCATGCCCGTGCGCGCGGAGTTTTCCCATGCAAACGTCCTACCCCCTGCGCCAGCAATGGCTCGGCAACATCCGTGGTGATCTGCTGTCCGGCATGGTCGTCGCCCTGGCCCTGATTCCCGAGGCCATCGCCTTCTCGCTGATCGCCGGCGTCGACCCCAAGGTCGGCCTGTACGCCGCGTTCTCGATCGCCGTGGTCACCGCCATCGCCGGCGGCCGCCCGGGCATGATCTCTGCCGCCACCGGCGCGATGGCGCTGGTGATGGTCGACCTGGTCAAGGACCACGGCCTGCAGTACCTGTTCGCCGCCAGCATCCTGGCCGGCCTGCTGCAGGTGCTGGCCGGCGTGTTCAAGCTCGGCTCGCTGATGCGCTTCGTCTCGCGCTCGGTCATCACCGGCTTCGTCAACGCGCTGGCCATCCTCATCTTCCTGGCGCAGATGCCGGAACTGATCGGCCGCGGCCCCACCGTCTACGTGCTGTGTGCCGCCGCGCTGGCCATCATCTACCTGCTGCCGCGCATCACCCGCGCGGTGCCGTCGCCGCTGGTCGCCATTGTCGTGCTCACCGCCGTGGTCATCGGCTTCGGCGTGGACGTGCGCAGCGTCGGTGACATGGGCCAGCTGCCCGACAGCCTGCCGCACTTCCTCATCCCCGACGTGCCCCTCACCTGGGAAACGCTGCGCATCCTGCTGCCGGTGTCGGCCACGCTGGCCGTGGTCGGCCTGCTCGAATCGATGATGACCCTGCAGATCGTCGAGGACATCACCGAGACCCCCAGCGAGCGCAACCGCGAGTGCGTCGGCCAGGGCGTGGCCAACACGGTCACCGGCTTCCTCGGCGGCATGGCCGGCTGCGCGATGATCGGCCAGTCGGTCATCAACGTGACCTCCGGTGGCCGCGGCCGCCTGTCCTGCCTGGTGGCCGGCGCGCTGCTGCTGGTGCTGGTGGTGTACGGCAGCGACCTGGTGCGGCAGATCCCGATGGCGGCGCTGGTGGCGGTGATGATCATGGTCAGCATCGGCACCTTCAGCTGGCGCTCGCTGCGTGACCTGCGCACCCATCCGCGAAGCTCGTCTGCCGTGATGCTGCTGACCGTCGTGGTCACCGTGGCCACCCACGACCTGGCCAAGGGCGTGCTCAGCGGCGTGCTGTTGTCAGCGCTGTTCTTCGCGCGCAAGGTCGGCCGCATGCTGGATGTGCAGCGCGAAGATGCCGCCGATACCCAGGTCTACCACGTGCGCGGCCAGGTGTTCTTCGCCTCGGCCGGCCAGCTCGGTGCGGCATTTGATTACCAGCACGTGGCGCCGAAGGTGCAGATCGACCTGCGTAATGCCCATCTGTGGGACCTGACCGCAGTGGCGGCGCTGGAACGCGCGCAGGAAAAGCTGGCCGCGCATGGTGCGCAGGTGACGGTGGTGGGCCTCAATGCCGCCAGCCAGACCCTGATCGAGCAGGTGGGCGGCGCGCGCGGCGGGCACTAGTCGTGCCGCGCGGTGCACTGTGAGCCAGGTCAGCCAGCTGCCACGGCGGCTGGCGTAGCATGGCCTGCGTCATCGCGCACGAACCGCGTACCGCTTCCGGAGCGGCGCTGCGTTCCCGACCAGGAGATGGAATATGTTGAACAGGATGTTGGGCCTTGCCACCGTGGCGGTCCTGGCCTTCACCGCCGGGCACGCAGGGGCCGCCAGCGGGCTGAGCACGACCTTCGACGCCTGCACCGGCAAGGCACAAGGCGCCATCGAACAGGCTGCCTGCCTGAGCAGCGAAGCGGAGCGGCAGGACCGTCGCTTGAACCAGGCCTACAAGCAGCTGCAGGGCCGCCTGGACAGCGCTGGCAAGGCCCGCCTTGTGGCCGCGCAACGGTCCTGGCTGCAGTGGCGCGAAAGCGAGGGTGCGCTGGAAGCTGCACTGTATGACAGCCAGCCGGTGGACAACCTGCAGCAGGCGCGCAACGACGCCGAGCGTCTGCGCGTGCGCGCCGACCAGCTGGAAGCCTACCTGCGCCTGGTAGGGTAGTGCCGGCCGCTGGCCGGCACGCGTCCGCCGCAAGCATTCAATCCGGTAAAGCGGGTTGCGCGTCAGCCTGTACCGTCAGGTGCACGCCCATGGCCAGCAGCACACGCTGCACCGTGTCGAATCGTGGGTGCGCGTCCGGTCGCAGCGCCTTGTACAGGCTCTCGCGGCCCAGGCCGGATGTCTCCGCGATGCCGGCCATGCCGCGTGCCCGTGCGACCGTCCCAAGCGCATCCTGGAAATGGCCGGCATCGCCAGCCGCGAGGGCTTCGGTCAGATAGGCTGCAATCGCAACATCGTCCTGCAGGAAGTCAGCGGGATCGAAAGGGAGTGTCTTGAGCTTGCTCATGGCGGGTCCTGAACACGTGGAGCGGAAAGCAGCGCGCTACACCCTGCTGGCCATGGCGATGGCTCGCCGGATGTCGCGAGGCTGCGTGGATTTGTCGCCGCCTATCAGAAGCACGACGATCGTCCCTTCTCGACGGGTGAAGTAGACGCGGTACCCGGGGCCATACCCGATCCGCAATTCGCTCACGCCGTTGCCGATGGATCGGATGTCCCCCTCCAGGCCCCGCGCCACGCGCTGCAAGCGCTCGACAATGATGGCTCGCGCCCGCACATCGGCGAGTTTCTCAAGCCATCGCGTAAACGCCGTCGTCGCGTGCAGGGATGTCATCGGGTGATCGTATCCAGAAGGATACATCGTTCAATTGGCAGATGCGTCAACGGCAGCCGCGCGCCCCCCAATCCGCTCCTCGCCATTCAGCCGCCCGGTGTAAACTATTGATCTCACTGGCAATGCCAGTCTCCACGATCAACACCCCAATGACGTCCGCCACCGCCCGTTACGCCGATTCCCTGCGTCTGTCCGTTGCCCCCATGATGGACTGGTGCGACTGCTTTGTGACACAAGGGTTTCAGGGGTAGTGGCACATTATTGGCACACGTTGTTTGTGCCGAGCCATAGAAAAAGCCGCCTTTCGGCGGCTTTTTCGTTTCCTGATCAGTGCGACCTCTTCGTCCGCTGTTCGTCCCACCAGTCAGCGACGTCGCGGGTGTCGTAGACCTCGCCAGTGCGGGGCGGCAGCAGGCCAGCGCTGTGCTTGTTCGCCATGGTCTTCATGCTGGACGCCGGGAAGTAGGCGTCCCGCAACTGCTCGACGGTCAGCGTGGCACCGAACTGGCCGAACAGCATCCAGAACGTACCGAATCCACCGCCGCCGATGGTTCCCGGTGCAGGCATCAACCTGTTCCTCCCACCAGCCTCAGCTGCAGCTGGGGTGCCGGCACCGGAGCGGATGCCGGCGTCTGCACCGCCTGCAGCGCATGCTGCTTGTGCCAGTGTGCCCACGCCAGGTCGAAGGTCGGATGCTTCGCCGTGCGGCTGCAGCGGCATTCGATGAAATGGCCACCACGCGCCTCGATCCGCCGGCAGTCGATGATGTATCTGGCCGGGTGACCGTTGGGGCACGCCGGCAGCGGGCGCGGCGGATCCTTCTGCTGCTGGGTCACTGGCGCACCTCCCCGGGAAGAGCCATAGCGATGGCAACGTCGCGCACCCAGATCGGAGTACTCGACAGGGCGAAGGTCTGCCCGGTCCATGCCAGCAGCAGAGTGCGGCCGATCTCTTCCGCGATGGCGCGAGCAGCGGCCGGCGGCACAGCGTTGCCGATCCGCTCGCGCCATGCCTGGTCGCTCAGGCCGTCGAGTTCCAACTTCTCCTCCGGGTCGACCAGTGACTGCAGGGCGGCCAGCTCCAGCGTGGTGAACGGCCGGTGCCAGGTGTTGTCCATGCTGCGGATCACGCACACCAGGTTCTTGCGGGCATCAGGCAGGCGCGGGTCGGCCACTGACCACTTCCCGTTGTCATGGCCAGCTGCGGCGCTGACAGCCCCGCTGTTGGCGTCCCAGGACACCACCCCGTAGTGGCCATTGGTCAGGTACGCATCGCCCTGCTGGCGCTGATTGGCCGGGCGAGGGTCGGCGACTGCATAGGCCCCATGGCCAGTGTCGCTGCGAGCGATGACCGTCCGCGATGGGGCATCGAAGGCGGCCACGGGGTACTTCCCCGCGCCCTCAAAAATGCCCTGTGCGCGAGGATCCTGCACGCACTGCCCCGTGCTATGCGCGCTGGTCACCGCGCCGGCGGCGCCGCCCCAAGGAACGATGCGGTATTCGTTGTTGTGTTTGGCCGGCCCCAGGTGACGGGGGTCCGCAACACTGAACGCGCCATTCGTAGGTCCGCTCTTCCCTGCGACGGTGCCGCTGGAATCCTCCCAGCCGCGGACGCCAAGAAAGCCGTCTCGGCTTTCGGGCACGATCAGGTAGTCGCGCAGCACCCCTTCTTCCACCGACAGACGGTTCAAGCTGCGCCAGTCGCTGCCAGCCTCGACAAACGCCAGGCGCACCCAGGTCTTCCACTGCAGAGACGGAACGCGGTGCATCGGGCCGGCGCGTTCAACATCGCCGGCAAGAGGCATGCGGCCAAGGACCGTCCCCACCGCCTGCAGCGGACGCTTGGCAGGCTCGTACAGGAACGGCGGAACCTTCTCAGCATGGCGGGCCACCAGCAGGAAGCGCTTCCGGCTCTGTGCCAGGCCACCCAACTCGCCACAGTCGTGCGTGGTTTCGCTCACGACATAGCCGTAGGCGCGGAGCAGGCCGGTGATCTGGTCGAGCAAATGGCGGCCACGCGTAGCGATGCGTGGCACGTTCTCAAACAGCAACACTTCGACCGGATCTTCCTTGTAGGCCTCCAGCGTGAGCCAGATGCCACGCAGCGTCAGCTCATTCAGTGCCTGGTACTTGGCCGTCTTGCTCTTGCTCTCTGACATCAGCCCGGAGAAGCCCTTGCACGGGGCAGACAGGAACACGACATGCGGCCGTTCATGCCCGAACGCGCGGTGCACATCGGCCGTGCCTGCCTCGCGCCAGCCCGGAGGCGGGTTGCAGCCCCAGAACGCGCGGTATTGCTGCAGCGAGAACAGATCCAGAACGGTGCCGGGGACGCCAGCAAGGTGACCGAAGTCTGCTACCGCAGCCGGGTCGACATCGATTCCGCCGATGCAGCGGAACGTGGCCCGCGCAGCACCGATGTCCGGGCGTGCCTGATTGAAGCCGCGCGCACCTGCGCCAAGACCAGCGAACAGGCCAGCGTGGCGGATCTCAAAAACCTCAGCCATGGTCGACGCCCTCCGCGACGCAACGTTCAGCGTCGGCAAGGTGCTGGCTGGAATAGGACCTGTCGACCACGCGCACCACCCAGGTCTTGCCGCCGTGTTCGTTCTCCCCTCCCTTCGTCCGGTTGAAGGTCGAATAGATCTCGTGCTCGATGTTGGGCACGTCCAGCCCCAAGCCATCAAGAGCAGCGCGCAGCAGAGTGTCGTTGTGGAAATCGCTCTGCAGAGTGACAACCACATCGAAGGTCGTCGGGCCGTCCCCTTTGCATTCGAAGGCAGCGGGGACGCCAGCACGGATGCCGTCACGCGCGAGCGCCTGTCGAATGTTCATAACCAGGTCGGGCATCGGTTCCTGTTCTTCATCGGTGGCCACGTCGTCACCGGCCCTGGCTTCCTGCGTGTCCAGCTTCACGCCGCAGAACGGGCAGAACGTTGGCTTCACCGACCAGGGCGAATGGCCGCGCTTCTTCTCCACGGCCTTGGTGGCGATGGTCACCGTGGAGCTGACCGAGTCGCCCAAGAAGAAAGAGCGTGACAGCCGCGTGTTGGCACCGGCCTCGGCCAGGCGCTGATCGACCTTATCCATGCAAGCGCAGGCGGTCATACAGCACCCCCAGCGCGGCGCACGGCCATCCGGGTGCGGCGGCGGATCTGCTGCGGGATCTGGCCCACGGCCGTGCCGCTGTGGCGCTGGCGGGCCGGGCGGGTGATCCAGAGCTTGTGCAGGGCCGCGCCGCCGGCGGCGGGGGCGAGGCAGAGAAGGATCAGCTCAAGCACGGGCCACCCCCTTGCTGCTGGCGCCGATCATGGCCAGTGCGCTGCCAATGGGGAGCAGCTGGCAACCGATCAGATCGGCGGCACGCTGCGCGTAGTCCCGGTCGACCGCCAGGTACAGGTGGCCGCGACGCTGCAGTCGGTCACCGCTGAACTGGACGTCGTCCAGATCCCGAACGTGCAGCAGGCCCAGGTGTTTGGCGATGGCCTTGCCGTGGAAGGTCTTGCCGCTGCCCTGCGGGCCATAGACGACGCGGGAGAGAGCCTGGGAAGCCGGCTGCTGGCCGCGAACAGTGGTGTACTTACCCATGGGCCACCTCCTGAGCGGCAGCGGCCACGGCGCTGTGGCTGGCCTTGGCGTTCGGCAGCATGTTGGCCACGGCAAACGGGAAGGGCAGGCGGTCGGCCAGGGTGGCCAGTTCGGCGGAGATCCAGGCGGCATCAACGGCGAATGCCTCGCAGCCCCCGGTCAGCACCCACCCGGCCTTGCTGCCACGGCGGCGCTCGAGCACTCGCTGGGCGGTCTTATGGCCGCCCATATCCAGCTGGGCGGTGACGATCACCTGGTTGTGGGTGATGTGCATCGTCAGCGTTGCGCTGCAGCCCTTGGCAGGGCTGGGGGCAAATCCACACAGTCCGTCACCCGTGATAGCCTTCGCCCCTGGTCCGGTGCCTGAAACCTCCGTATTTGCCCTGGTGTGGTCGGTGTTGCTGATCATGTCGTGCATGGTTCTCTCCTGAACTTCGTTGGTGAATGGCCTTGGGGTAAGAGGTGGTGCTCTGCCCGCCGGGCCGCTTTTTCGCTTACTTCTGGAACACCCAACAGCGAACGGCTACGCCTGCTCCGGCCGTGTTGGTTTTGATGCAGCTGTTGACCGTGAGATTCGCGTCCAACAGCTTGTAGCGCCGCGAATCACGCAGGAAGTCGCGCAGCTTTTTGAGATCCGGGACCGGCTGGCTGTGGTACGCCGCCTTGGCCACGAATTCGTTGAGGTTGATGGCAATGCGCTGCGGATCCCGCGAGTGGTTGAGGACCGGCCGTTCGCCGTTGCCGGTGCTCTCCAGGTACTCGTAGGTTTCCCAGAACTCATTGACCAGGGGATGGTCCGCGCTGATGGCCGACTGGCGCTCCAAGGCCATCCCCACCAGCTTCTGCCGGGTTTCCTCGACCATCTCCTTGGGGATATCCACCACCAGGCGCAGGCCATCGAGCAGCGCCAGCATCTGGGAGTGGTTCTTGATCAGGCGCTCCATGCGCAGATCCTTGTTCTCGCGCAGCTTCGCCTCGTAGAAGCGCACGCGCTCGCCGAACTTCTCCAGCACCTGTGCCTCGGCGCGCAAGGCTTTGATCAGGAAGTAGCTCAGATCTTCGACCTGCAGGGCGTTAAGGTTGTCCGCCGCCTGGCGGCTCTCTGTGGTGGCGTGTGGTTTACGGAAGTGCAGCTTGACGATACGGGTCATGATCGCCTCGCTGGCATTCACCGCCGCGTTCTGGCTGATGACGATCGTTCCCCTGAAAGGCGGCTCGTAGGTCTCGTTGCCGCCGTTGCGTACACCACGGGTGGCGAGCGTGCCGCCGCCGTAGTAGTCCTTCAACTCATCCCACTCAAACGACTTGGAGTGCGCGCCATCCGGCGTGTCGCGGTCACCTTCCAGAAGCACCACCGGCATGCCCGAGGTCTGTCCCATCGCGCGGGCGCGGCCGGCCTTGGATGACTTGGCCGGGTCAAAGCCCTCGTAGTCGCTGCGCGCAAGCAGCTTCCACAGGAAGGTCAGCAACGTGGTCTTGCCGGCACCGGCCTCACCGGTGGCCTCCAGGAACGGGAAGGACTTGTGCGTGCTGCGGATCTGATTGGCGAACAGCGAGCCGAACCAGAACACCAGGGCGACCATGCCGTTGGTGCCAAAGCAGGTCCACATCCACTGCAGCCATTCCTTGCGGTAGCTATCGTGGTCGCGCTGAATGTCCATGCGGATGGAGCGCTGGGTGGTCTTGATGCGCAGCTTCTTGAAGTCGAAGTAGTCCTCGGCATTTGCCTGGGCGATCTCGCCATGGCGCACGGCCAGGTCGCCAAAGATGTAGGCCTGGTGATCAGGGGTGTAGCCCACGAAGTCAACCGTGTGGACCTCTTTGATGTTGTCCAGCTGGATCTTCATGATCTGCAGCAGCTGACCGGCGGTGCCGTCGAAGATGGCGCCACGCGCAATGTGGCCCAGACGGTCGCGGAACGACGGGGCGTTGAGCGCCTGCGACGACGTGAACGTACCGGTTGCTGCTGCGCCGTCGTGAGGGAATTCCACGCGAAAGTAGTACCAGGCGTCGTCGGTCACCTCGTTGCGCTGGTAGTACAGCGCCTTGGGATTGCAGTTGGCGATCTCGCGCACGTTGCAGCAAGCTCGGCGGATCTTCTGGACCTGCTCAGGATCCAGTTCTTCCTCAACATCCTCCTTGCGCGTGGACTGCTCGCGACACAGCTTGTCGAACCGGCCCGGGTCGAACTCGAACCAATACATGCGGTTACGGTGGTCCAGATGAAACTGCGTGCAGTTCTCGCGCTCGTAGATAATCAACCCCTTCTCCATGGCGGTCTTGGCCAGCAGAAGCGCACCGTTGTGCAGGGCCAGGTCCACGTCTGCCTGCCAGAGAGCATCGCCGTCCTCCGCAGCCTGGGCGCGAAGGTGAAGGTCATTCCAGTCGGTCTTCTTGTCGCCCGGCTGCTCGATCTGCGCCGCCTTGCAGGTGAAGCCCAGCTTCTCGGCTCGGCGCACATGCTTGACGGTGTAGGCGCGGGCGCTCGGCTCGTTGTCCAAGCCCCACACCAGGGTGGGCAGGTCGTTGGGCCGGGCGTCGCGCAATTCCTTGAGCGACAGCTCGGGATAGGCATTGCTGGACATGGCTGCGACGGCGCAGACACCGCGCTGCAGCAGCGCGATGGCGTCGAAGATGCCCTCCACAATCCAGACCTGGCGCGCGGTACGCAGCTGGTCCAGTGCGCCTGCCGCCCACCACACGCCGGCATAGCTCTCGCCGGGGGCAAAGCGGGCCTTCATCTTCCCGAAGCGGTGCGGGCGGTCGATCAGCCGTTCCCACCAGCCGCCTTTGACCAGGGGAAATCGGACGGTGGCCGTGCCTTCGCGCTTCACGCGGTCGTAGTAGTCCTCCTGCGTGTACAGGCCTTTCAGCGGCTTGATGTTGAAGCCGCGGCCGGTGGCCAGATAGGCATCGGCGGCGGCGTTCGGCGCTGCCGAGGTCTGCGGGTTGGCCTTGGAATAGTCGTCGAACAGATCGTCGTACAGGTCGCGCACGCGCACTTCCTGCCCGCACTTGGCCTGCCGGCCGCAGCGCAGCACCCACGGCTTTTCGTGGCTGGTGTACAGCTCTTTCTTGCTGCAGTGCGGGCACTTGCCGCCGCGCATGTAGGGCGTGCCATTGCGGTGCTTGAGGCCATAGTCGCGCTCGATGCGCGACAGAACCTGCTGGCGGATCTCTTCCTGCATGCCGAATCAGCCCTGTCGAGCCGCAGCAGCGGCGTGGTGGTGGTGCATGGTTCTCTCCTGGCATCCCCGGCGGCGGTGGTGCGCCGCTGGGAATGTGTGGTGCGGTCGGTCTAGAAGAAGCGGGGCGACGGTGTCAGGTGGTGCATGGTTCTCTCCTGCCGGCCCGAGGCAGCGGTGGTGCGCTGCCCTGGGCCGTGTGTGCTATTCGTCCGCCGGTTTGGTGCGGGCGAGGATTCCCTTGAGGTCTTCGGAGATGTACTCGGCGACGGCGTGGGTGTGGTCGGCTGTGATGCCCAGCACCTTGGCCGCTTCCGCCGGAAGAGCCGCCAGCAGCTCAACCGCGTAGGCGATACGCCAGAGACGGTCGTAGTCGTCGCCGTTGACCACCTGGCTGTACTCACCCTTGGCGGTCAGCCCCTTGGGCAGAGGCGGGGCCGGGTTGCGGGCGGGAGGCGGCAGCGGGCCGCGATTGTCGTTTTCCATCAGTTCACTCCGTTCGGGGTGCTGCCGCCGTTGCGGAGCCAGTTGAGGAAACGCTCGGCTTCGCCATCTGCCAGCAGGTACAGCACGGGGCCGCACTGCAGGCATTGGTTCGCTGCAGCGCGGATGGTGTCGATGGTGTGGACCGCGACGGACATCGGCGCACCCGTTTCGAGGTGTACCAGCGTCAGGTACATCACGCTGCGCTGGTCGAACGAGGAACGCAGGGCGATGCCCGGCACCGGGGTCCTGAGTTCGATCACCGGTCGCTGGGGGACGGGCAGGGGCGGAGGCGTGGCGGCCATCAGTGCATCCCCTGCTGGCCGGCTGCGCCGCCACTGCGTGCCTTCTGCTGGGCGGTGTAGGCCGACAGGACGTCATCGAGGGTGATGGTCAGCGCAGGCTTGCCGGTGGCTTCCAGACGCGCGATCAGCGCCTGGTAGTCGGCATGGGGCCATTCAAGGGTGTCGGCGATGAAGCCGAAAACGAGCGAGATCTGACGCGCGGAGCCGGGGCCGGGCGCGGAAGGGGTGTCATCCGACATGGAGACGTCTCCTGTATCCGAGGATTGGCCTCGAAGAGACGTTTCTACGCGCCCCAACGAGGATGTCGGGAGGTTAGAAACCGGGATACAGACCGGCCGACAGCCTTCCCCTTGCGGGTGTTGTATAGCTGTCGCCTCCCGACGCAGAAAGTCGTCGGAGCGCACGAAATGCAGGCGCAAAAAAACCGCGATGCTGTCGGGCGCGGGTGCCGCTGTATCCTCGGAGTTTCTAAGCTCCTTGCGGCGAACTGTGCTCTCCCCCCGAATGGAAGTCAAGGGGAAATGAGGGAAAGTGTGGGAAACATTTACAGGTGCCAGAACGTTCATGCGCAGCAGTCCATCGCCGTCGGCATAGCCGACAGACCAGCAGGTGGGAAAGGGTGGTGTGACGCGTTAGGGCGCAGCAGCCTGGTGCGGTCGAGCGTCGCCGCCGGCATCGATCCGGGAGGCTTCGACAAACTCGATTGCATCGAGCATGTCCAGCTGCCTGGACCCGTGTTCCAACTTCCACTGCATCTGCAGCAGCGCCCTGGTGTAGCTCGGCGTCGGTGGCAACTCAGATGCCGGCGCATCGGGCATGCCGCTGGGGCTGGCGATACTGGTCAGCTCGGAATTACCAGCGTAGGTCGCTCCGCACAGCGGGTTCTGACACACCCACACATCTGAACGCAGATGGCGGTGCTGCAGACGGCTGGTGCGTTTGAGCAACGGCGTATCGCAGGCTTCACAGGAGAACGTCGCGCGGCTGCTGCTGGTCGAAGCGCTCATTACCGTTTCTTGCTCCCCGACTCGGCGGCACCGGCTTTGCCCGACTTGGCACCCTGTGTGGGTTTCTGTCGGGAATTGGCGGGTTTTGTGCAAGAATCCGGATCGCGCTTGATGCCGAGCGCAATGGCTGCCTGGTGAGACTTGCCGAAGTTGCCCTTGCCGACGCCGCGAAGTGCATCGTTGACCGCGTGACGGTCCAGGCCGTTCTGCCTCGCGAACTCCACAACGGTGATGCCGTTGTCGCGAAGGAACTGCCGAGCTTCTTCCGGCGTTCGCAGCTTCTTTACACCAGTCCGTTGTGCCGCCATTCCGTTTCCCCTGTGTAAAAGCTGAATGCTGTGTTAGTGAAACTTCTTTCACCAATGTTGGTGAAAGATTATTCACCTGTCAAGGAGATTTGAGCGTGAGTGTGGGCGACCGGCTGAAGGAAGAAAGGAATCGACTGCGCCTGAGTCAGGAGGCCATGGGCATGGCCTGTGGCGTCACCAAGCGCACGCAGATCCACTACGAAAAGGATGAGGTCGGAGCGAGCGCTGCCTACCTGGCACTGGCCCACGATTTGGGCATAGATGTTGCATATGTATTGGTCGGGAAGCACGAACGATTGGCCCCTGCCGATACCGAGCTGCTCGACGCTTGGCGTGCAGCCCCGGCTCCCGCCCGCGCTGCCGCGATGACGGCATTGACCGGCGGTGTGTCCCACGCCAGCACCCTGGGCGCAGCCCCGCGCACGCAGTTCAACGACACCAGCATCGGCCAGCAGTTCAGTGGCGACGTGGATCTGCGCAATCAGAAGCTGGTCGTTAAGGGCAGCGGCTCAGGCAAGAAGACCAACCGCTAACTTTTTTTCCGAGCTGGACCCGGTTTACTTCCCTCCAACAGGGGGCGCATGACTGCGCGATTGGAGTGTGAAGGACTATGCGGTGTGGCAGTACGCGTGAAGGTACGCCGGCAGGTTGCCGGTGCGGCAGTACCACGGTGTTCGAAGGGGCAACCATCGGGCAGGTGTTCACGGGGCACGTCGAGATGACGTGCCCCATCGCGGCAGATCGGCAGCAGCAGGCCAAAGACGACGACCGGCGGCGCGCAGGCAGTGCGCCGCTGGCGACGGCGCTGCTGACCATCGCCATCTGGCAGGCCTGGCTGGCGCTGCCGACAGGGGGATCCACGCCCAGCACGCACGCGCTGCATGCGCTGCTGTTCCTGGCCGGCGGAGCCAGCGCCCGGTACGTGACACCGGGCGTGATCAGATCCTCTGCGCGGTGGCTGCGGCAGGCCGTGGCTGGATCCGTGCGCCGGCTGCGGCCGGTCAGGTAGCCCCGTCGTCCTCGGCGTCAGATGGGTCATCTGCCGCCGGATCTTTCGCCTTGGCATTGGCGCTGGACGTTTCCAGCACCAGCGCGGTGGTGAAGCCGCTGCTGCCGGTGATGCTGTGGGTGGTCTCTGCGATCAACCAGGTGCGCCCGTCGATCTCGGCCTTGAACCCGGACACGTCGATGCGCTGCTCCGGGTACAGATCCGCTCGCCCCAGGGCGAGCGAGTAATCCATCTTGGCCGCGCCGCGCTGCACGCGCTTCCACTCGGCGTCGGCATGCTCCCGCGCGGTCTTGGCGCTGTCGTAGGTCTCGCGCAGGTTCTTGGCGTTGGTCGACGTGCCCACCAGCACCGCCTTGCGGCGGGCACCCTTCTTGTCGTTCCAGTACGCGCGCACGCCGCTGTAGGTATCGCGCTCGGCCTCGCTGAACCGGTGGCTGTCCCCATCGGCCCGGGTGATCGAGGCGCGCGGGAGTTCGACGCCTGCGGGCGTGGTGCCGCTGTCGATGGGGGAGAACACGAGGTTGCCGGCCTTCACCGTGGCCACCGCATCGAAGCGGGATCCCAACCGCGTCAGCAGCGCCACGTCGCTCTCGTTGGACTGGTCCAGGTGGTCCAGTGCCAGGTTGGCCAAGGCGGGCGCCACGCGCGCGCGCAGGCTGTGCTCGCCGGCAATGGCGCCGATGACCGCGCCCACCGTGGTGTCGTGCCAGCTGCGATCCCGCCGCGTCCGCATCGTCTTGGTCAGCTCGGCGCTGCGGGCGCGGATGGTGATGACGTCGGGCGGGCCGCTGTGCTCAACCTCATCGACCACGAAGGTGCCCTTGTCGATCAGGCCGGCATCGCGCCAGCCCAGCGCAACGGTGAGCGTGACGCCCTTGCGCGGCAGCGCCATGCGACCGTCATGGTCGTGGATCCGCAGATCCAGCTGGTCGGCCTCGCCGCTGCGGCATTCCTTGAGGGTCAGCTCGATCAGGCGCGGGGCGATGCGGTCGGTCAGATCCTTCCCGTCCAGGGTGACGCGCCAGGCGGGGACCGGGTAGCCGGTGCGGCCGTTCATGCCTGGTCCTCGGCCATCGCCTCATCCGGCACCCTCTCCAGGCTGAGCTGGAACTCGACCTTGCGCGGCGTGCCATCGGGGAAGAAGACGCTGTGCGTCTGCTTGAGGCTGGCGATGGCGTATGCCCCCAGCACGGTGCCGTCGCCAGAGACCAGCGCCCATGGCTGGCCGGTGTCGGCCATCTCCTGCAGGGTGGCCAGCGACGAATACTGGCCGGTCAGCGGCGGTGCGATCAGGCCGCTCAGTTGCACGGTGTCCTCGCCGGGGCCGACGAACTGCGACGCGGCGCGTGCGCCCACCCGCTCGGAGCGGGCGTGGCGCCAAGCCTGATCGCGGGTCAGCTGCTCGTAGGCGCCGTCCCGTAGGGAAAACACGAAGGTTCCAAGGCACATCATCATCGGTGGTTACTCCCTATCGCCCAGCGCGGAACGTGCGCGGGCCTGTTGCTCTCGCTGCAGCGCCTGGAACTCGGCGCGGACCTGCCGGGCGATATCGCCTGCGTCCTGGCCGGGCTGCGTGTGGATGTGGATCTCGATCTTCCCGAAAGCGGCCGCAGGCGCGCTCTGGCTGGCCGACACAGGCGGCCGGGTATCCACGGCCCCCACTGGCCCGGCAAGGGCCGCCAGCGCCGCGCCAGCGCCCACCTGTTGGATGCGGCGGGTGATGCCCTGCAGCGCTGCCAGGGGGCCGTTCTGTCCCGCCTGCAGGCCGTTGGCCAAGCCCTGCATGGTGAAGCCGCCCAGCTCGGCGAACACGCGGGAGGGGCTGTGGATCCCCAGCATGCCCTTGAACTGATCGATCACCCCCCGGCCCACCCCGGACACGGCCGAGGTTGCGGCGGAGATCTTCGACCGGATGCCGTTGACCAGGCCCATGACCATGTCCGTGCCGGCCTGCATCATCCTCGCCGGCCAGCTGGCCAGCAGCGTGTTGATGCCGGTCCACATGCTCTGCAGGCCTTCGGTGATGCGCTGACCGTTGCCGGTGAACAGGCCCACGATCACCGACCAGGCGCCGCCAAGGTACTGGCCCAGCCCGCCGACCACGCGCATGACGACGTCCTGCATGGTGGTGGCAGCGGTGACCAGCCAGCCGATGGCCTTGACGGCCATGCGCAGCTGCACCGTGAGCGCCACGCCCAGGAACTGGCCGAAGGTGCGGCCGGCGCTGGTGGCACCCTCCAGCTGCTCGGTGGTGGCTTCAAACGGGGCGAACAGCTGTTTGACCCAATCCCACACCTTGCCGATGGCCGATGCCACCTGATCCCACAGCGGCGCCAGCGGCGCCAAGGCGGTGCGCAGCTCGGCCAGCACGGGGGCGAAGGCGTCCTGCAGCCCTTGCCAGACGCCGATCATGAAGGCCTTGATCGGCCCCCAGTACTTCCACACCACGGCCGCCACGACAGCGACAGCCGCGGCGATGGCCAGCACCGGCCAGCTGATGCCACCCAGCACCACCATCAGTGCGCGGCCGACGTTGAGCAGGGTGGGGAGCACCTGGGCGGCCAGCGTGCCGAAGCGCGCGATCAGCGCGCCGACACCACCGCCACCGGACAGCAGAGCCACCGCGCCGCTTATCTGGCCCAGCGCCATCGATGCCAGCCCGCCCACGGTCAGAAGCCCGCCCAGCGCCGTCACCAGCGCAGCGCCTGCCACCGCGCTCACGGTGAGCGCGCGCGCCAGCTGCGGGTTCTCCCGCGTCCAGCTGATGAAGCCGCCCACCACGCGGCCCACGGCCTCGGAGGCGGCCTTGATGTCGGGCAGCAGGGTGCGGCCGAGCGTGCCGGCCAGGACCAGCATGGTGTTCTTGGCCAGCTGCATGGCGTTCTCGGAGGTGGCCACGCGCGCGGCGTATTCCTTCTCCATGGAGCCTGCGTACTGCTGGGTGTCGGTGACCTTGTCGAAGTTGGTTTTCAGCAGATCAAGGTTGGTCAGCAGCGGCGCGATCGCGCCGATGGATTCGCGGCCGAACAGGGTGGTCATGGTGGCCGCCTGCGACGCCGCCGGCAGCTTCTTCAACCGCTCCAGCACGTCGAGGATGGCGCCGCCGGCATCCTTCTGCATGGCCTGGGCCATCTTGGTAGAGCTGAGGCCCAGCTTGTCGAACGCGGCGAGCTGGCGCTTGGTGGCTGCCTCGCCCGAGGACAGGGTGAGCAGCATGTTCTTGATGCCGGTGGCTGACACTTCGGACTCGATGCCCATGCCCGCAACGGTGGCGCCCAGGGCGGCGAGCGGGCCGCTCTGCAGGCCTGCCACTTCGCCCAGCGCGCCGATGCGGTTCACGACGTCGCTGATCTTCTGCACGCTGGCCGGGCCGGTGTTGCCCAGATAGTTGATCTTGTCGGCCAGGGTGACCACCTCGGCCTGGCCCATGCGGAACGCCGTGCGCCAGGTGGCCATGGTCTGGCCAGCATCCTCGGCGGTGGTGTCGAAGGCCACACCCAGTTTGGTGGCGTCCTCCGCGAACTGCAGAAGCTCCTTGCGAGGGATCGACGCCTGGCCAGCGGCAGCGACGATCTTGGCGATCTCGTTGGGCACCATCGGCAGGCGGCGGGACAGATCCTCGATGTCCAGACCCATCTGCGCGAACTGGCGTGGGGTGTCGAAGTCGACCACCTTGCGCACGTCGGCCATGGCCGATTCAAACCCGACCGCCTCACCCACCGGCAGGACGGCCGCGTCGAGCGCCCTGCGGCCGCCGAAGGCCATCCCCGCGCCCAACGCTGTGGCTTTCAGGCCCGCGTTCTGCAGCGACTGGGAGCGCTTCTGGGCGGCATTGAGCGCGGTCAGTCGCTTCTGCTGCTGATCGATTGCTTCGTTGGCCCGGACGATGTCAGTACGCAGGTGACGCTCATGGGTGCCCAGCTGGCTGGTGCTGATGCCGGCATCGGCCAGCCGGGTGCGCAGTGCCTGCAGCCGCTCGGCGTTGCGGCTCACTTCGTACTTCATCCGCCCGGCAGTGCGGGTGGCGGCGGCGAACTTCTGCGCCAGCTCTTCGCTGGGCTGTTCGGCCGCGCGCATCTCCGCCGCCAGCTGCCGCACCTTGGCGCGTTGGTCCTTCAACGCTGCTGTCGATGCCTTGGACTTCTCCGCCAGCTCGCGGAACGCGGACACGTCGCGCTGCTGTGCGTTCAAGCCGCGCAGAGCCTCGCGCTGGGTGCGCAGCGAGGCGGTCAGGGCTTGGCTGCCGCCCAGGACGCGGCGCATCGGCCCGGTGGCCCTGTCAATCGCGTCCAGCAGGACGCGCAGCCGCATGTTCTCGCTCATCTACCTGGTCTCCGTATGTGAAAACGGCGCCCTCAATCGGGGGCGCCGCTGCGTTTCCGGGCGCGCTCGCGCCACTCCATCAGTTCCTCGACCGACCACCTGTCCATTTCCGTGGGTGGCCAATGGAAGACGCTGGCCACGTCGGCCATGGAGTCCTCTACGCGGTCGGGTAGCCCTGGGCAGTCGCCTGTTCCCGCGTCATGAAAAAACCGGCCGTCTCGATGCCGAACTGCAGCAGATCGGCCGGATCCAGCGCGGCGACGTCGCCGCTGGTCAGCGTCGGGTTGGTGATGCGCGGCAGCAGGGTGGCCAGTGCGCTGACATCCATGTTCAGCACCTCCACCAGCTTGAGGCCGCGCAGTTCGCCGGCGCCCGGGCGGCGGACGTCCACCGTGGTGATCTGGGTGTCGCCGCGCTGCAGCGGCTCTTCCAGGGTGATGGTGGCCTTGCGTGCGGCCTTCTGGGCGTTGGGGACGGTGGTGGCGGTCATGGATCTCTCCTTCGGGGATGCAGGGGGAAGCGAGCGGGCGCGTGGCGCCCGTCGCGGGTTGCGGTGGGGTTACGCGCCGATGGCGGTGCGCAGGGACAGCAGGCGGTCGATGCCGCCGACGTTCTCGACCATGTTCACCAGGTCCAGTTCGATCAGGACCTCGCCGTTCCAGGTCAGCTTGTAGTAGCTGCAGGCAGTGGTAACGGTGAACTCGGTGTCCGAGCCGGCCTCGGAATCACCGAATTCGATGCCTTCGTGGCGGCCGCGGATGACCACCTCGACCGCGTCGACCTGCCCGTTGTCGTCGCGCTGGTAGCCGCCGGCGAAGCGGATCTGCACGCCGTCGTGGCTGGTCTCAGCGTACTGGCGCAGGATCGGGCGCATCAGGCCGCCGTAGACCACCTTGATCTGGATCTCATCCTGGCCGAGGTCGATCTTCACCGGGCCGCTCATGCCGCCGCCACGGTAGGCCTCCATGATGCGTTTCAGCTCGGGCAGCGTGATGGTCTTGGCCTCGCCGAGGAAGCTCTCGCCGGCGGTGAACGTGTTGAAGCCTTTCAGTTTGCGGGGCAGGCCCATGGGGTTTTCTCCGATGCGGAGCCAAGGCGGTCAGCAACTGACCGCCGCAGGCAGGGTGGGATCAGTTGGCGATGGCCGAGGCGAAGCCGGCCAAGTACTTGTCGGTGATGCGCTGGCGCAGCTGCAGGTTTTCCAGCGGCGGGACCGGGGTGAAGTCGTAGTCGATGACCAGGCCACCCGAGGCCAGCGTGGTCTGCGTGTTGGCGTCCGGGTCGTACCAGGCCTTGGCGTCGATCAGGTAGCCGCTGCCTTTCAGCTCGCGGAACTTGGCGTTGATGCTCTCGATGATGTCTTTGATCAGCGAGGCGTGCATCGGCTTGTCGACGTACACGGCCATGGCATCGGCGATGGTGTCGGCCAGGATCTGCGCGGTGCGCGTGGCGGTCTCGAAGGCGAACAGCACATCGTCGCTGCAGGTACGCGAACCCCAGAAGCGGTAGCCGTTCATCTGGATCAGGGTGGTGACGTCGCCGGCATTGAGCACGCCGGCATCGCTGGCCGGATCCTGCAGGTCGAAGTAGACATCGCGCGAGATGCCAGTGACGCCGTTGACCGCGACGTTGGACAGGTTCTTGTGCCAGCCCTGTTCCTTGTCGATCAGGGCGCGCAGGCCCAGGGCGCGGGCGACGGCATAGGCCAAGCCGATCTGGCCGGTGGTGCTGTCCAGGGCGGTGAAGTCCGGCCAGATGATCATCAGCTCGCGCGCACCGAACTCATCGCGGTAGGCGGTGGCCTCAGTGACGGTCTTGGCGGTGCCGGCGCTGATGTAGGCCATCGCGCGCAGGCGCTTGGCGACCACGGCCAGCTCGGCGGCCACGACCTGGGTGTCCAAGCCGGGAGCGCCGATGATGCGCGGCTTGACGCCCAGCTGCGCCTCGGCGGCCAGCAGTGCCTGCAGGCCCGAGTACTCGCCGTTGGTCTTGCTGCCGATCACGGCGATGGACTGCTCGCCGTCGTTGTCCTCTTCCTTGACGCGCACGACCACCAGCACCGGCTTGGTCTGGTCGGCGATGGCTTCCAGCGATGCCTTGAGCGTGCCGGTCGCGCCGGCCTTGGTGATGGCGCCGTCGACGTCGGTGATCAGCACCGGCTTGTTCAGCGGGAACAGCGTGGCGTCGGCGGCATCGCCGGTGGCGACCAGGCCGATCACGGCGGTGGCCACGGTACGGATGGGGCGGACGCCGGTATTCACTTCGATGACGCGGACGCCGTGATGGTAGTCCATGGGGTATCTCCAGTTAGCGGAAGCGGAGGGGGATGGTCAGGCGGGCGTAGCCACTGCCCTGGGTGACGTCGGTCCGGGTGCCCTCCACGTCCAGGACAAACGCGCCGGGGGCATCCCCCTGCGAGATCGAGAGCTTGCTGATGCGGATCCGCGGCTCCCAGCGCATCAGCGCTGTGGCCACCGCGCCGTAGAGCAGCGTTCGGGTCTGGCCGTTGAAGGGCTGGTCGACCAGCTCGGGCAGCAGCGAGCCGTAGTCGCGACGCATCACGCGGGTGTTGAGCGGGGTGGTCAGCACGTCATTGATGGACTGCGCCAGGTGCTCGACACCTTCGATAGAGCGGCCGGTGCTGGCAGACATGCCCCTCACTGCGGCGGATCCGTCAGGCCGTTGCCACGCTGCACGCCGAGGTGCCTGTGGCCCTTGAGGCTGATGCCGGCACCGACCACGTCGACGTCGGCCGTTGCCGTGCCGGTGATCGAGGTGTCGCCCACGACGGCCGTGTTGCCGTTCAGCGTGGTCACGCCGTTCACGGTCAGCGGGCCGTTGATGGTCGTCCCGCCATCTGCGGTGACGGTGAAGGTGCCGCCGGCCGGGAGAATGGCGTCCAGTGCGTGCGCGTCGGCGTCGTAGCGCAACTGCGCGCCATCGGCGAACTGGATCAGGGTGAGGGCAGCGCTGGCGGCTGGGGCGGGCACTTGCCCGGAGTACAGGCCGCACAGCGCGATGGCGTTGGCGGTCTCGCCTTCGGGCGACAGCAGAATCACCTGTTCGCCCTGGGTAGGGGCCGACCAGGTAACCGTGGTTCCTGCGCGCAGAGTCAGCCACGGGATCCAGTTGGTGGTCAGCTCGCCAGATTCGACGCGGCAGAGGCCAGCATCGATGTCCACCGCAACGATGGTGCCGTTTCGGATCAGATTGGAGATGAGGCGGGCGAGGTCGAGAGCCATATCCCCATGCTGCTCGTGCGCGCGGGAGTGCGCACTGCTACTGGGGTGTAGCGGTCGCCGCTACAGCGCGGCGCGGCGGGAACGCGGTGCAGTGGCCAGCACCCAGCCGCTGCCGATCCAGCGCGGCCAGCGGTCTGCTGGGTACTGTGCCGGCGGCGGCGTCTCCACCGCGCCGGCCGGCAGCAGCCAAGTGCCTGGCTGCAGCGGCGACTCATCGGCCTGCGCGGTGCCGGCCAGCAGGCCGGCGGTGTCGACAAGGTAGACCGTCTTGGTGGCCATGGTCAGTACTTGATGCAGGCGAGCAGGGCGACGTTCTTCGGTCGGGTCTCGTTGCCGCCGGTGACGCCCGTGGTGAAGTCGTGCGCGTGCCGGCCATCGGTGGAGGTCTGCCAGGCGTAGTTGTCGTAGTCGACGCCGCCGCTGGAGCCTGCGTTGCGGTTGCCGGGGCGATGAGGACTCATGCCGTAGGGCGCGGCAGCGGTGTGCTTGTTGCCTTCGCCGAAGGAGGAATCGTGTTCGTGATCCCCGGCCTCGCTGGTGCGGCCGCTGTGGGCATGGGCAGCGAGCTGGTCGCCCTGGTTGCTGCCCAGCGATCGGCCTGCATCGTTGCCGCGTCCGTCATCCCAGAAGCGGGGGAACAGGCCGCGCAGATCCGGCAGGAAGAAGCTTCCAGCGGACGGGGACTGGCCAGCCGGCGTGTACAGGTCACCGACCGCTGCGTAAAGGGCAGGGTAGGCGTCCTTGGCCACCTGGGCGCCATTGGCCTTGAGCCAGCCCGTGGGCGCGTTACTGCCGGCGAACGTGCCGATCATGCCGGCAGGTGCCATCTGCCGGGTTTCCTCGGCGCTGACGACGCCAAGGTTCCTGCGAGCCTCCACCTTGTTGGGGACGTCGGCCAGATTGGCGCTTCGTTCCAACGGATTGCCGATGTTGCCTGCCGGCTCATTCTGAGCGGCAATCAGGCGGGCACCGGGGTATGGCTGGCCCAGCATCAGCTTGGTGGGATCATCCGCGTCGGGCAGCCACTCATCGATGGCCGCACCGCGCGAGATTCGTTCACCATTGATGTAGATGGCAAGTCCCACCGTGGTCGTTACGGCCAGGATGACGGCGCGCTGCCCCTCGGCAAGTGACTGGCGCTCTTCAATCGTGCTGACCAGAACGTTGACCTCGCCCAGATCACCCCAACCGATGTCACCGTCCTGGTTGCTCAGTTTTCTCGCCACCTGGCCAGTGGTGCCGCCGGGAAGGACCGTGGCGGAGTTGGTCACGCTCATAACCCACTTACGAGAGGCAACGACCGAGTTGGGATCGAGAATGATCTTTACGTCGCCAGCGTTGCCGACGGCGAAGGCCAGTGTGTAGATGCCGTCGCCTACAGCGCCTTCTTCCGGCTTTGGAATGTAGTTGTCCGGGGTGTTGCCCACCACGAACATTTCACCGTCACCGTCGAAGGCGCAGATCTCGCGGATCACGAATCCGCCTGCCGATGCTGGGATGATGGCCTCGGCGTAGTACATCAAGGGGTTCTCGGGATCGGCGTACACACGATTGATCGGGCATCGATAGCACTCCCGAACCAAGCCGGTCGCGCCTTCGCTCGGCTCCACCGGGTTTCCGTTGCCATCGCCGAACGCGATCTGCGACAGCTCAAGGGAGCCTCCTCTGCGCAGGGCGTTGAGCTTGATGAGGCCTGCGAGGGTATGAATGGTGCGGAACTTCTGCATGTTGGCCTCAGATCGTGAAGTCGAGCAGCTGGATGGTTTCGCCAGCGATAAGCGGCGCGCCAACATCGAGGGACGGGTGGAAGAGGTCTTCCTTGTTGATCGCGGGGAACGTGCCACCGTTCTCGATGGCCTGGTAGTGGAGGGGATCGTCGGCGCTGCCAAAGGCGTGCTGCAGGTCGAGGAAAGCCCAGTCGCGTTCACCCGCAACCTTTGCTGCGAGGCGCGCCATGTCCTTCATCGCGAACACGTTGGCGCGGGCGTTCTCCGGCTCCACGATGAATCCGATGTCGCAGGCCGGCAGCGCCGACAGAACCGCGTCGGCAACTATCTCAAGATTGGTCCCGAAGGCCGGGCCTGCCACCGAACCCTGATCGTTGGTGCCGTGCATGATCATCATGGTGTTGATGCCCAGCGATGCGATGGCCTCTTTCCAACGGCCCTTGTTGACCTGGTCCTTGACCCGAGAGATGCCACCGCCGCCGACCGCGAGCTTGATGAACATTGCGCCTGGCCTGCCGGTGTCCAGGAAGAACGAGGACAGCGCACAGCGGCCAGACACCACGCGGACGCGGAGGGTCGCACCTGCCGCCGGGGCTGCCGCCAGGTCGGACCAGTAGCACGAGCCGACCGCCGCACCCTGTACGGGCAGGGTGTTCCAGTTCACCCCGTCGTAGGTGTACTCGCACACGCCATCGGCCGTGGCTTCCCAATAGAGCCGGACGACGGTGGTCGACTCGGGGATCGCAAGCTCAACGAAAGCACCGGGAGCCGAGCTTTCACAGATGGCGAAGTCCGGCGTTGAGTGGTAGCCGTAGTCAGGGCTGGACCATGCGCCATGCCAGACAGGCTTGAAGCGCTCGCGCTGCACATGGCCGTTGATGCTGCTCGGCTGGTAGCCACCCTTTACAAAGGTTCCGCCGCCGGCGGCGAAGCCCAGGGAGACCAACCCAGCAGCGGCAAAGCCCTGCGTGTCGAAGAGGTGCTCGGCCACCGCCTGCTGGCCGCGCAAGCCATTCTGGCCCCATGAGGTTGAAATTACGCCGTAGCGGTTCTGGATGCTCTCGGCAACGCCGCTGCGCTTTGCCGCAGTCAGGCGCGTGCGGCGGTACCGATACTGGCGGAGCGAAGATGAGTTGAAGCAACGCACGGGGTTGCCGTATTGATCGATGCAACGATCAAGGCGGTCGCCGAGCGAAGACCGGCGGCCCCGCGCGGCGCGAACCTCAGCTGCGGACTTGGACTGCAGCACCTCGGTATCAACCGCGAACGCTGCACGGAATCCGGTCATCCCATTCCACAAACCGGTGGTGCGCCACCAGCCGCGCTTGATCTGCGGAACGTCACTGTCCACGGCGCTCTGCCTGCCTACGCCGATGAAGGATCGGACACCAGCGCCATCCCAGGCGGTGACTTCAAACAGGTAGGTGCGCCCTTCCCTGACCATGAAATCGCACGGGAAGGTCGCCTCTGCCTCAGCTGCCTGTCCGGGAACAAGGCCGACCTGAGCAGGCGTGAAGCTCTGCGAAAGCACGGTCACATCCCCGGCCACTGGCGCGGCGGATTGGGATCCGGTGGAAATCCGCTCGTACACCACCAGGTCCAGACGCTCGACAGTGCCGCCCAGGCGAGCGTACTGCCTGAAACGCTGTGCTTGGTGGCCTACGGACAGATCAGAGCCGGCGGCGGCGCCGACCATCCATCCAGTGAAGCTGCTGGTGCCATACGTAGCGGTCGCATCGACACCGCCGACCTGCATGAATGCCGGCAGGAACTCGCCAGAGGCCAGCATCTTTCCGGTGGTCTGCGCGGCCAGATCCGCGGCGAGGGACGCATTGCTGGCAGCTTGCTCGATCAGAGGAATCTTCTCCAACTGCGGAATCTCGGTGATGCCTGAGTAGGCGGAGATCGCCACGCGCGTACCGTTGATCTGCGTCCACAGTCCGGTTGTGATGTACTGCCCGCGCTGATAGCCGGGGACACTCGCGTCAACGGCATTGGTTCGACCAACCCCCATGAAGCATCCGTCTGCGAGCTGGCCCTTGTCGTTGAGCGCTTCGACAGTGACGAACACCACCTTTCCTGCCAGTTCCTCAGCCTTGACGGTGGGGATGACTACGAACAGGTCTACGGACTGCGATGCGCCGGGCACCAGGCCGAGGCTGGTCACGCGGTGGACGACGGTGTAGACCGTCTTGTCACCCGCAGCTGGCGCCGGCGAGGCGAGATTGCCGCCTTCCTTGGTGCGCAGGTGGACACCCACACGGACGAAGGCGACTGGCAGTGCGACGCGGACGCCGGGGACGCCGACGCCGTCCAGCGCGGTTTCTTCCGGAAAGCCGCCGCCATCGCTCACGTCGAAGCCAACCTGCCAGCCTCGGAAGCTGGAAATGGAGTAGACATCGGTGGCCGCCACTGCGTGAGAGCGGGTGTAGCTGTGTACCGCGCCGAGGGCAGAGCTCAGGGCGCTCTGGGTGGATGCCAGGGCATCGACGGAGGTGACGCTTGCCTTGGAGGCAAGGCTTTCGGCGCGCTCCCAATGCCAGCCCTGCGCCTGCTCGGTGTAGTCGCCGTTGTTGGGGACAGAGACACCACTGACCGGATCCACGTGATTGCCACCATCGCTGATGATGGAGGCGCCCCGATTTCCGCCCGTCGTGGGAATCGCCAGCAGCTGCGCCCAGGTGGAAAGCACCAGCCTGCCGGAGGACTGAGCACTCTCCAGTACGTCCACGCGCCTTGGCAGCGTTGTCGCCTCACCGATGATCCCGGCGAGCGTCGGCAGCGGGCCGCCATCGGTAGGAACCTCCACACCGGCTGGACCATGGACGACTTGGTGCAGGGTGTCGGTGTCGGCAATGAACTGATCGACTTTGTTGTTGACGCTCACAGGTAGTCCTTGGCCCGAAGTGGCATGGTTACGGTTAGATGTTGGTGAAGTGCATCCACAGCGGATTCCACTTCGTGTTCCCCTTCCTCGATTGCCGCCAGCAGGATGGATATGTCCGAGTGCAGAGAGCGGACCTCCACATCCGTACCGCCCGTCGCCACCGCAGTGGCGACCGATGATCCGTAGCTGGTGAGGCCAGGAACCAGCGCCTCCAGGTGTGAGCGAAGGTTCTTGGTCGATTCGATGGTGGTGAGGATCCGCTCGATGTCTTCGCGCGTGACCGTCGTAGCGATGGAATTGATCAGCACGCGGAAGGTGTACGGCTCGCCTTGTGGAGCGCGCTGATGCCATTCCTCGATCTCGACAGGCACGCCAACGGCAGCAAGTGCATCCATCAGCGCGCCGACAGTGCCTTTGCGACGGTGGATTCCAAGCGAGCGTTGAACCGTATTCCTGCGCACATAGACGGGCCAGTCAGCCCCCCACGTGTCGACGCTGAATCCCCACGCCAGCCACGGAAGCATTTCTTCTGCAGACCGCATCGGGTCCAGAGCGGACGCGAAGGGAACCGGCACGTCGGAAATTCGCGCCATTGTCTTGGCGACCGCCACCTCCTGCGTGGTGGCGTTGGGCGGCAGCAGGCTAGACATTGCCCACCGTGCGGTGGGTGATGCGAATACCGGTGCAGCGGCTGGCCTCGCCCACGCCGACCGCTATGTTCTGCGCAGGGCTGATCAGGTTGACGTCCACCACGCCCTCCTGGTGCAGCGCACGGTCCAAGGCCGAGCGACTGACCAGGGCTGCCATCCGCGAGTTCTTCTCGGCGTAGGCGGCCGCTTCATCCTGGGCAGCTTTCAGCACCACGGCCGGATCCGGGCCGGGATAGATGTCGAGCACTGCCTCAATCTCGTATTCGATCACCGCCGCGCTCAGAACGGTCACGAAGTCGGTAAGCGGGCGCACGTCGACGTGGGTGACCGCCGTGGCCACGTTGGCCAGCAGATCATCGGGTGCGGTTCCATCGCCTTCGCGCGAGAGCACGTAGACGGAGATGTGGCCCGGCTGGGGGCTGTCGGCCGAGGCATCCAACACTCGCGCGTCGGCGGCCAGGGCATGGAAGATGTAGGCGCCGGCGGGACCAGCGACAGAAAAGCCCTCGGGCGCCATCTGGATCCGGCGGCGGAACTCCACATCGGACTCCATCACTGCCGGCGTTCCCAGGGCGGGGTTGGCCTCGGTCACCACGCGGCGCTCGACGCCATAGAAGGCGCCGAGGTGATCGAGCATGGAATCTTCTGCGTACGCCAGCAGGACCGACTTGATGCCCTCGTTCACGCGCTGGCGCTGCAGCATCTCGCGGTAGGCGCCGACTTGGGCCAGCTTGTAGACCGGATCGGACTCGACCACCGCGCTGTAGCTGGGATCCTGCGCGCGGTACATATCCAGCCACTGGCCGAGCAGCACCTCGTAGTCGATGACTTCGACCGCGCTCGGCGCAGGCAGGCGAGACAGGTCGACGGCTGAGAAAGTAGTCATGCAGCCATGGTCGCCAGCCCCACGCGCGCGCGACAGGAGCTGGCGCTGTACCGGTGTGCGCTACAAACCGGACAGGTGATTGAGCAGGGTGTCGATCACCCGCTGCTTGTCGCCATCGGCAAAGCCCAGCAGCTCGCGGCGCTCGTATCGCACGCGCGGACCACCGCGTCGCACCTGGTCGACCAGACCTTCCTGATGGACGCGGGCAATGGCGGCGGCGCGGCGGATGAAGAACACCGAGGCCTCACTGGCGTTGCCGCGTGCCTTGAGGTGCTTGGACTGTCGGAGGCGGGCGAACATCTTGCGGCGGCGGATCCGGCCACCCTTCTGCCGCTTCTGGTTCTTGCGGCGGGCGTACTGGCTGCCGTCCGGGGCGCGCTGCTGGCCGATGCGCTCGCTTTGGGCACGCTGCAGATCCTGCGCGATTCGCCGGGCGAGGCGGGCGCGGCCGGCAGGTTCAAGCCGCTGCAGTAGCGGCCCGATCCAGCTTTCCAGCGAGGTCAGATCATCCATGCCGGCAGCGGCTCATCGACAGCGGATGGGGTCTCGTTGCCCTGGTCGTCGCGGGCGACCACCACGTTCTCGGTCAGCGGAAGCTTGATGTCCAGGTCGACCTTGTCGTCGGCCAGGATGTCCACCTCGAAGCGGATCTGCTCCTGCAGGCTGGGGCTGGCCAGCAGCGGGAACTGGTTCACCTTCACCCAATCCAGCAGCGCCAGCCACAGCTGGTTGGGGTCGCCGGCATAGTCGGTGATGATCAGGTTCATCGTGTAGCGCCACTCAAACGAGCGCGATTCCACGGAGGTGCAGACGATGCTGCCGTTATCGATGAAGGCGAGCAGGCGATCCTTGTCGGTGGCCAGCTCAGGCACAGCGGCCTCAATCGCGGCGCGCAGGGAGGCCGGCTTCTTCATGGCTCGACCTGCACCGCGCAGCCGGCGGCAACGGCCTGCCGGCGCGTGCTGGTCAGTTCGTCCTGGAGCCAGCTAATCCAGGCGTCGGCGTGGTCGGCGTCCTCAACAGTCGCTGCCGTGTCCGCTGCCCGAAGGTCGGCGGCTGCATCTTCGCCTTGGGCAAGGGCTGCAGCTTCACCGGGGTCGGATCCGGGCGCAGCACCACACTGCCACCACGGCTGCAGCTGCACGTCACCACGACGCAGAGCAGCAGCAAGGTCATCACGGGCTTGTTTCGCATCATCCACCTTCTTGTCGTAGCGGTCATCGTTGTCGGTGCGGTCGTGGGCCAACGCCAGTGCCGCAGCGCGGGCCTTGGCGGCCGTCTCGGCGGTGGCCTTGGCCAACCCATCCAGCACGGCGGCGTGGGCTTTCAGCGCGGCCTGGTGCGCTGCCTGCTCGGTGTTGTACTTGCCTTGCCACTTGGCAGCGCCTTGGCCGTGCCAGAACCACGCCCAGCCGATCACCAGGACCAGCGCAGCAGCCCAGCGGAGCGTGGTCAGGTATGGGCGGATCGGATCGATGCTCAGGCCCATCACGCGGCCCCCAGCAGCGCCAGGGCGCGGTTGGTACGGGCGATGCGGTCTTCCAGACCCTCGGGCTTGGCCTTGGAGCGCGGGTTGCCCAGGTTGATGGCACGGCTCAGGGCCAGCACGTCGCCGGCATCGGCCCAGCGGTTGAGGCCGTTGTCTTTCCAGTAGGCCGCAGCGGCACGCGCACCGTTGACCGGATCCAGCAGCAGATCCGGGTTCTGCAGCAGCGGCAGGCCCAGCAGCACGCCCATGCGGGCGTAGCCGTCCTTGAGGGTGTTCTGGATCGGGCCGCGACCACGGTAGCGCCAGCCGTCGCCGCTGGCGTCGCTGCCGTTACCCCCGCGCCCGGCGTAGACGAAGTTGGCCAGCTTCTGCGGGTTGTTCAGGAATCCCTTGGCGTGGGCCAGCTCTTCCGGCTCGATCTTGCGGTCGCCGTTGAGGTCGAAGCGGCGGAACACCGCCACCACGCGCTCGGCGGTGCTGTAGCTGAGGTTTTCCTCGACACGGGTCAGGCTGACGCTTTCATGGCCCAGCTGGGCGAGGAAGTAGGCGACCTGGCGGCCCGTGGTGATGCCGAACTCGGCCATGGCGGCGTTGAGCGGCTGGGTCCAGCGCTGCACGCGCGCCGCCGGCATCTGCATGGCACGGGCAAGGATGTCATTGGTCAGGGTCACGGGTCGGTCCTCAGAATGCGGGCGACGTTGCCCTTGGACTGGAAGGTCAGCAGCAGCACCACCAGCAGCAGGCCCAGCTGCCAAGGGCTGACGTGTGCGCGGGGGCCGTACAGCAAGATCTGCAGTGCCTGCCCACCGGTTGAGGCAATCAGCACCCACGCCACCAGCGAAGCCCCTGGCCGGTGCGTAGCGCCCGTGTGGGCGCGGTAGGTGATCAGGCGCACGCAGATGGCCAGGCTGGCCATCAGGGCGAGGAAGGTCGTGATCTCAGCCATTTCGATCTCCGCGGCGGAAGGATTTGAAGTCGATGCTCCCGCTGCCCTCGATCAGCCGCAGGGTGATCGTCACCACGCAGGCGGCCAGCAGGAAGGCCGCCAGCCCGGCCGACTCCAGCCCGAAGCGACGCATGACGTCGGTGGCGCCCATGTAGCCGGGCACGACACTCACGGCCAGGTAGAACAGCCGCTTCCAGAGCAGCAGATCCTTGGCCGACACCACGAACAGGGTGGCGCCGGCAAAGGCGCCGATCAGCGCATCGGGGTTGACGCCGGGCAGCAGCGAAGCCAGCCCAACGCTGGTGGCCAGCGCGAAGAGGGTGCCGGTGGAGGTTGGTTCGGTCATCGTCAGTCCCAGAGCTGGACCAGCGGGCGCGTGGCGGCGGCTGGGGTGGTGGTGTCGGGAAGCACCACAGAGGTGCCTTGGGGCAGGATCGGGCCGAGCGCGGCCAGACCGGGGTTGAGCGCCAGCGCCTGCTCCACGCACGCGGCAGTGGTTCCCAGGTAGCGGTAGCAGATGGCGTCCAAGGTGTCGCCTTGGGCAGCGATGACCAGCATCAGATGAGGTCCACCGTGGTGCGGGGCAGGCCCTGCAGATCGCGCATGGCCCAGCGGTGGTCGCGGCGGATCTCACCGATGGACGGGGTCAGGTCGTCGGCGCGCTGGTTGGCGCTGTCGGTGGCGTCGTAGGAGCGGTAGCGCTCGGTCAGCTCGGCGGCGGCGTAGGTGGCCACCGCACGGCGGTACAGCAGCACCAGGCACGAGACGCCGGAGATCGCATCGGCAGGAATGCCGGCCAGCGATTCGTGGCCCTCGGCCATTTGGCGCTGTGCCCACGGGACGAGCGCGGTGTTCACCGTGGTCACCGCGTTGATCAGGCTGCTGCGCAGGCGCGCCTCGGTGACCGTGCCTGTAATCCTCATGTCCTCTCGCACCTGCGACGGCGAGATGGACGGCCACCAGCTGCCCGACGTGATGTCGTCGCTGGGGGCGTTCTTGCCGGGGGCGATGAATGCAGACATAAGGCCTCGGAATAGTCGCCGGTGGTCGGGGCGTCACCACAACGGGAGAGAGGTCGTTGTGGATCAGCCCCGAGCCGGCGGGGGTTGCGGGGACGCTCGGTTAGCTCTGCCCGGTGGCACCGTCATCGGCCGGCGGGGTGCCAGCGCTGTCGGTACCGGCGCCCGGCGCGGGGCCGGTACCGGTGTCGCCGTTGTCATCCGCTGCGGTGCTCTGCAGGGCGTCGACGGTGGGCGGAGCGTGTTTCTTGAGGAGGCGGGCTGCGCGCTCCAGGTCTTTCTTCCCACCGCACGCCGTGTCCAGCTCCAGAGCGCGGTTGAGGTTGGCCACGCACTTGACCAGCTGGTCGAAGGGCGGCGGGTTGTCTTCGACGTCGTCGGCGCGGATCACGCTGCGGCCGGCGGCCAGGTAGAGCTTGGCGCGGACCTGGTCGGGCATGTCCTGCGCGGCGGTCAGCGCGGTGGTGGTATCCAGCACCGCCACGTCGAAGTCAGAACCGGCAACCTGGGCGCGCAGGGCAGCATCGGCCACTTCCTCGGCGATCAGGCAGCCGGTGGTGCGGGCGAAGCGGTCGGGCATGGCCAGGTTGTGGCGCAGGGCGTAGTCGGCCAGCGGCAGCGCCCCTGCGAAGTCACCGGCATCGATGTGCCAGAGCATCAGGGTGGCAACCACCTCATCGTCGCCGCCGGCATCGGCCTGCAGCACGCCCTGCAGGTAGGGCGCGTAGTCGTCCAGGATCTCGGCCTTGAACAAGCCCTTGGCCTCGTTCGACTGCATCTGCTTGAGGCGCAGGCGATGGTCCTGCAGCTTCATCATGTGCAGTTCGTACTCGGACGCGTTGTCCACCGGCGCCGAACCCTGGCGGCGGGCCGATTCCTCAGCCGCGCGAACGCGGCTGAGGTGTTGCTTGGCGGGACTGGCGGCCATGGATCAGCCCCCAGCCGCTTCAGGTTCGGCGATGTTCTCGATGACGCAGCCGAAGCCGTAGTCCTCGACCACATACGCATCGTTGGACGATTCGTAGTTCTCGATCTGGTTCTTCTTCGGGTTCTCGATGACGTAGCGGCGGCGGCCTTCTTCCTGCCAGTAGATCGACAGGTTATCCAGCGAGGTGATCAGCAGGGTGCCGTCCGGGATGTACGGCACTTCTGCCACCTGCAGTCCGCCCAGGCGGCGCTGGGACAGGATGATGTCAGTAGCCAGCTTCTCCGTGGAGGGCTGGTCTGCGTTGACCAGCGGGAAGTACTTGTCGTGCAGCAGGCCACGACCGACCACCGCGACCAAGCCCGGATCCTTTCGGTGCCACGGATCGATCAGGTTGCTCACCGCGTCGTAGACCAGGGCGTCCAGGTTCTTGTAGTCGCCGCCAGCGCCGACCACCACCTTGCCCGAGCCGGCCTTCACTTCGTCCAGGACGCGCGCCGAGGCGTTGGTGCGGTACTGCTGCAGCCAACCGATGTTGACGTCTTCCAGATTCGGGTGGGCAACACGGTCGGTGGTTGCCGCCGCGCTGGTGCCATGGAAGCCGATCATCAGACGGTCCAGTGCCTGGCGCTTGATGATGGCGTCGCGCAGCTTCGCCTGGAAGTCGGGGAACTTCGCCCAGGCGTCCAGCAGCTGGAAGCGGATGGCGGTATCGAAGTTGGTCTGCTTGCACTCGTAGTCCTGGCTGCTCAGGCCCGAGACGTCGCGCGGGGAGCGCTCACCGTTGCCGGTGGTATCGGTGCGGCCGGCGATGGTGCTGGAAACACCGATGCCAACCTTCTGACCCTTGAGCTCCCTGACGCCGATCATGTTGATCCGGCCGAGGAACTCACTGGACTCCTGAATCCGGCTCTCCAGAGTCTGCTGGACGGTCGGGTCGACACTGAACGAATGGCCGGCGCTCTCGACGCCGTTGATGGTGGCCAGCTGTGCCAGATACGCGGCGTACAGGCGGCGGGTTTCATTACGCATGGAAGGTCTCCGAGAAGCGGGGATTGGGCGGTGGACTACGGCGCGGCTTCGCGTCAGCAGTCGGTCAGGGCGGTCTTGTCGGTCTGGCCATTCACGACGGGGCGGAAGGCCTGCGTGGTCGAAGCGGTGCTCGACAGCTTCTTCTCCAGCGCGCTGAACTCCGCACGGCTTTCGTCCAGGTCTTTGCGCAGCGCGGCGAACTGCTCACCGTTGGCCTTGATGCCATCGCGGATGCCGGTCAGCACCTCGGCCAGGCCAGCGAACGCCTGCGCATCAGCTGCGCCCTCCGGGGCCGGCGGGGTCACCGGTGCCGGAGGCGGGTTCGCCTTGCCGGTGAATCGATCCAGCAGGCCGGCGATGCCAGAGAGCAGCTTGCCGGTGGCGTCGGCGCCGTCAGCGGTGAACTCTTCCAGCTCGATGCTGGATTCGCACGACGCGGTGAACACGTTCTCCGCGTTGAGCTTGCGATCATCGAACAGCTTGGCCTCGGGGTGCTTGGCCGCGAAGGACAGCTTTTCGGTGCCCAGGCTGGCCGGGCTGTCGGTGACGGCCAGGCCGACCAGGTAGGCGCCGCCGGTCTTGGCGAAGTTGGGCGACACCTCGATGCTGGTGTAGATCTTCTGCTTGTCGTTGTTGACCATGCTCACCAGGGCATCGGTCGGTTCCAGCTGGGCGAACAGCGCCAGCTTCTTCTTGCCGTCGATGTCGACCTCTTCGGCCTTCACCGCCACCACATCGCCGTAGGGCTTGAACGGGCTGTCCGGCAGGATGCCGCGAATGTGTTCCAGGTTGATGCGGGCGCCATACAGCGACGGGTTGTAACTGCCGGCCATCTGCTGGATCCAGCCACGCTCGATCACACGGCCATCGGTGGTGTCGCCTTCCACGGCGACGCGGAAGAATTTGCTGCGGTACTTCTTCTTGGGATCCGACATGGTGTCCTCTGCTGATTTTGGCCGTGTGCGCGGATCGCGCTTCAACAGGTCCATGGTCGGCAGAGCGACAAACAGCAGCAACGCAACCGAGTTGTAAAACTCAGCGCTACGTCATTGATTTCTGTATGAATCGGTCGTCGGACGCGACCCTAGTGCGGTGAACGACGTCGCCGCCCAACTCCAAACCGACAGCCGCAGACAGGCCAAGTTCCTGTACTGGATGGGCTGGCGTGTCACCGAGATCGCAGAGGCGATTGGCGAGAAAGAGAAAACCATACACAGCTGGAAGGCGCGTGACGAGTGGGACCGCGCTGACAACGTTGAGCGCATCGGCGGCGCGCTTGAACAGCGCCTGGTGCAGCTGATCCTCAAAGACGGCAAGACCGGCGGCGACTTCAAGGAAATCGACCTCCTGCACCGCCAGCTGGAACGACAGGCGCGGATCCAGCGCTACCGGGGCGGCGGCACAGAGACCGATCTGAATCCGGCCGTGGCCAACCGCAACGCTGGCCCGAAGAAGAAGGAACGCCGGAACGAGTTCAGTGAAGCCGAGGTCGAGCAGCTGACCACAGCGTTTGTCGATGGCTGCTTTGACTATCAGCTGGACTGGTACAAGGCGAGCAACCTCCGCACTCGCATGATCCTCAAGTCGCGCCAGATCGGAGCCACCTACTACTTCGCCCGCGAGGCGTTGATCGATGCGATCAAGACGGGCCGCAACCAGATTTTCCTGAGCGCGTCCAAGGCGCAGGCCTTTCTGTTCCGTGGATACATGCAGTCCTTCGTGCGCGAGACGCTGGACAAGGATCTCAAGGGCGGCGACAGCATCGTCCTGCACAACGGCGCAGAGCTGTTCTTCCTGGGCACCAACGCCCGCACCGCACAGGGCTATCACGGCAACTTCTACTTCGATGAGTTCTTCTGGACGCATGGGTTCGATGAGCTGAACAAGGTGGCCAGCGGCATGGCCATGCACAAGAAGTGGCATAAGACCTACTTCAGCACGCCGTCGACCATGGCCCACCAGGCGTACAGCTTCTGGACGGGCGAGCGCCGCAACCGGGGCAAGCCGGCCGACAAACGCATCAAGATCGACACATCGCACGATGCGTTGGCTGGCGGCCACCTTGGGCAAGACAAGATGTGGCGGCAGATCGTCACCATCCTCGACGCCGAGCGTCGGGGCTGCGACCTGTTCGACATCGATGAGCTGCGCGAGGAATACAGCCCGGACGCTTTCGAGAACCTGCTGATGTGCGGGTTCGTGGACGACAGCGCCAGTGTGTTCCCCCTGAGCCTGCTGCAGACCTGCGGCGTCGACAGCTATGTGGATTGGGCAGGCGACTACCGGCCCTTCGCCCAGCGCCCCTATGGCGACCGTCCTGTGTGGATCGGCTACGACCCGGCCGAGACGGGGGACAGCGCCGGCCTGGTCGTAGTGGCACCCCCAAGCGAGCAGGGTGGAAAGTTCCGCGTGCTGGAACGCTTCCAGTTCAAGGGCAACGACTTCGCCGCGCAGGCCGAGATCATCCGCAAGATGACCCAGCGCTACTGGGTTACCTACATCGGCATCGACACCACCGGCATGGGCACCGGCGTTGCCCAGATCGTGAAGACCTTTTTCCCCAGCCTGGTCACTTTCAGCTACTCGCCGGAAGTTAAGGCCAAGCTGGTGTTGAAGGCCTACGACGTGATCAGCAATGGCCGTCTGGAGTACGACGCCGGCATGCACGATCTGACCCGGTCGATCATGGCCATCAAGAAGACCCTGACCAAGAGTCAGCGGCAGATCACCTATACCGCAGGGCGAAGCGAAGAGACGGGCCACGCCGATCTGGCGTGGGCGCTGTTCCATGCCCTGCACAACGAACCGCTTGAGCGCCCGCATACCTCGGCGCGGCGCAGCCGATTGGAGATCAACGCATGAACGACGTCGCCGCACCTGCGGCCCCCGCCGCCCGCACGGTCAGCTTCACCTTCGGAGATCCGGTGCCGGTGTTGGAATCGGGCGGCATCCTCGACTACGTCCACTGCTGGCAGAACGGCCGCTACTACGAGCCGCCGGTTTCGCTGGACGGCCTGTCGCGGGCGACGCGCGCCAACGTGTACCTGGGATCCGGCCTGCGCTTCAAAACCAACATGCTGGTCCGCTCCTTCAAGCCGAACAAGATCCTCAGCCGAGAGGCGTTTGAGCAGTTCGCCATGGATTGGGTGCATTTCGGTATGGGGTATCTGGAACGCCGCAATTCGGTGCTAGGCAGTGCGATGGCGCTGGTGCCGGCACTGGCCAAGTACATGCGGCGCGGTGTCGAGCCGGGCACCTTCTACCAGGTCCGCGGCTGGAAGGATGAGCATGAGTTTGAGCCGGGTAGCGTGTTCCAGCTGCGCGAGGCCGACGTCAACCAGGAGATCTACGGCCTGCCGGAATGGATGCCCTCGCTGCAGTCGGCCCTGCTGAACGAGTCGGCCACCCTGTTCCGCCGCAAGTACTACAACAACGGCTCGCATGCCGGCTTCATCCTCTACCTGACCGATGACCAGATCGATGACGCCGACGTCGATGCGCTGCGCGAGTCGCTGAAAAGCACCCGTGGCGTGGGCAACTTCCGCAACCTGTTCCTGCACTCGCCCAACGGCAAGAAGGATGGCCTGCAGCTGATCCCGGTCAGCGAGGTGGCCGCCAAGGATGAATTCACCGGTATCAAGAGCGTCACCCGCGATGACGTCCTGGCATCGCTGCGGATCCCCCCGCAGCTGCTGGGGGTGGTGCCGCAGAACGCTGGTGGCTTCGGGTCCATCCGCGACGCCTACACGGTGTGGGGCAAGACGGAACTGGCGGCCATGCAGACCCGCATGCTGCGAGTGAACGACTGGATCGGTCAGGAGGTGATCGCGTTCGATGCCTTCGACCCGGAAGCCCTGGGCGGTGCCGCGTAATGCCACCGGCCATGCAGAACCTGCGCTGCGGCGAGTGCGCCAAGCTGCTCGCCCGCGCCCTCGGCTATGCCGAGCTACAGATCAAGTGCCCGCGCTGCGGCACGCTCAACCATATGAAGGCCGAGAGCCTCCCCTCAGTTCGCCGCGAGCGACTTGAAGAAGGCTTCTGCCATGCAAAACCTGCTGTTGAAGGGCGACGCCCTGTCCCTGCTGCCGACTCTTGAAGCCGGCTCGTTCGATGCCCTGATCACTGACCCGCCCTATGCCAGCGGTGGCCTGACGGCCGCCGCGCGCCAGCGGCCGCCATCGGAGAAGTACGTTCGATCCGATCTGCATGCCGACTTCCTGGGCGATGAGCGCGACCAGCGCTCGCACCTGCGCTGGATGGTGATGTGGTTGAGCGAGTGCGCCCGGCTGCTCAAGGAAGGCTCGCCGGTGTGCGTGTTCACCGACTGGCGGCAGCTGCCGCTCACCACTGATGCGCTGCAGTGCGCCGGGTTCACCTGGCGCGGGGTGACCGTGTGGGACAAGACCGAGGGCGTCCGCCCCCAGCGCGGTCGCTTCCGTAACCAGGCCGAGTACATCGTGTGGGGCAGTAAGGGCGCCATGCCGCTTGACCGCAACGCGCCGGTGCTGCCGGGTGTGATCAAGGCGAAGGTGCGCCGCGACGACAAGCTGCACATGACCGGCAAGCCGACCGACCTGATGCGTCAGGTCGTGCGGATCTGCGAGGCGGGTGGCCGGATCTTGGATCCGTTTGCCGGCTCGGGCACGACGCTGGTGGCCGCCCAGATGGAAGGGTTCGGCTGGACCGGCTGCGAGGTCACCGAGCACTATGCCCAAGTGGCGTTGAATCGTCTCGGATCGTTGTAATCACACAGGCAGATGCAGCCGCTGATTTCAGTGGCTGCATCTCCCCTTCGCTAACGCGAAAAACCGGTCCCCATTCTTGGTCTCCAGGTTGTTTGCTCCAACCCAGCCGCGCGAGAAATCGACGCAACAAGCGGGTTGTCTCTACCTATCAAGAACCGCTGCGTTCGCTTTGCTACGCTGAGGTTGACCCTGCGTACGGCTTCTCTGCTCACAGTGCCGAGGTGGTTGGAGCGCCCGCCAGAATGCATCGCAAGGGCGTGATTGCTATCAAGCGGCACAATTACCAGCGCATCCATTGACGCAAAGCCAAGTCCCATGAAGTTAGAGCTACGGCGGGCAGCTGTGGTTAAAACGACGGGCGCGTCGCTGAGAACAAAAGCGCATCTAGGCGGCGCCCGCCAAACGTCCCACTGACGCTCAGCCATGATCTCTGCAACTTGCTCGCCCATGGGCAAAGCCATGGTCATTGCCCACTTAGCGTCGGTGCTGACTTCGTAATTTTCCCCCTCGGCAAAATCCACCAGGTCACGAGCTAAGCGACTGAGCTCTTCCTCAGATAGGCCAGCATGGTCGCGATTCTTGGCCAAAGCGTGCCTGGCTTGCGCTTCGTTGCTCAGCAGTATCCGAGATGTAGCTTTAATGAGCTCGCCGTTTAGGTGCTGGATGTTTGCGATGAACTCTGGCGTGCGTGTTGCAAGTGTTCCTACGAAGTGCGCGATGGCCCCGCGCGCTTCGACAGATATCTGGCCTCCGCTGAACAGTGCCGGCAAATGTTCCGAGGCCGCCGCTTCAATCTGGCTAAGTGCGCCTTCCAACTCAAACCGCTGGCGACCCAGATCATCGGTCAATGTGTAGAGGTGGCCAACCGCCCCTGTATTGACTGGCTGCTGGCGCCGGATCTCATTCCTCTCTCGATCAAACACAGCCAGGCATTCGTCATCACCTAGGAAGCCTTTGAGAAAGAACTGGGGCAAGTAGTGTTGACGCTTAGGCCCGGTGAGGACCGGGGCTACTTGAGTGTCTGGTCCGTCAGATCGTGTCGAGGTCATGCCCCGATTCTACCGCCCAACCTCTCTAGCGACCTCCGCGGCCTGAGACCGGCGGCCTAGGGTGGGCTCGATGCAAGAGGCGTAGAGCCGCGCTGATGGTGCCTGCCATCGCGTTGCAGGGGCAGAACTCCAGCAGACGTGGCTTCTACCCCCGGCGCGCGCAGTCGTCGCCCCGCCACGCCTGCGGTCTTTTCCCCCCTTTTTTTCCGCACCCCTGCGGCACCGCCCAGCGCATGCCGTAGCAGGGCGGTCTGGCTCTGCGAGAGGGGGGCCGTTCCCTGCGGATCCCTGCGCGCTGAGGGGCATTTCAGGGGCGGCCAGGTGGGTTTGGCGACGGCTCAGGGAATGGGGGGGGTCCGGAAAAAGGTAATTCCTGTGTGTCGCCCCGGCTTTGGCGTTCTAAGTGCATGAATCTATTGGGGAATGAGCGATTGCAAACTGAGGCAATCCGAAGCAATTTCCAGAGGGCGGAAATGCAATGTCATTGATTCATAAGGATATTTTTTATGACCCAAATTGCACCCCAAAAGAGCAATCCCGTTACCTAAACATTGCTCAATTATTGCTATTGAAATTGTTATCTAAGGCATTGTTTGTAAAAGGTATTTCTCAATTTTTCAGGATCGATTGCAGAAATTACCTGTTTCCGGTGGCCACAACCTAAATCGCCTAAAAACGCGGGGAAGGGGCCAACTCACCCTCTCGCCGCCATATCCACGCTCTATCCGCGCACGCTACGCCGGCGCTTTGTCGTTGCTGGATCCGTCGCAGGCCGTGCGAGCGCTGGGCGTATCCTGCCGCGCATGACCTTGCCCTCCGGCTTCCAGTGGACCACCAGCTCGACCAGCCGCCCAGGTGAGGTGCCGACCGTGATCGCGTGCGACGGGGTGTGGGTGGTGGCGATGTTCCAGCGCGTGGACGACGGCAGCTGGGTGGCCACCCTCGACCGGCATCGGAATGGACCAGGTGGACCGTCCAGGCGCTGCAGCAGCTATGAGCAGGGGCGTGCCGGCGCTGAGATGTGGGTGGCCAGGCACGAGGCCCGGTTGCGCGACGACGTCGACCAGATCCGCCGGTACCGCGATGCGGTGAAGGCGAACCGGCTGGCCAAGGCCAGCATCGATCCGCCTTTCGGGTGGATGGGGTAGGCGACTGCCTGCGGGCTGGTCAGGCTGGATCTACGGGCAGGCGGTGCAGCGTCTCGGGGCGGAGCTGGGTGTAGCGCTTCAACTCATTCCAGGACTCATGCAGAGTGACCGACGCCACCTCGGGAATGTCGTAGCCCTGTTCAAACAGCCTCGATGTGGCTTCGTGCCGCAGATCGTGGAAGCACAGATCCGCGATGGCCAAGCGGATGCAGGCCCGCGTGAACGCGGTGCTGATGGACTTCGTGTTGTAGGGGAAGATCCTGTCCTCGCCCGCTATCCGCGGCTGCCGCTGCACGATGGTCCAAGCGTCGCCCAGAAGCGGAAAGCGCTTGTGGTTGCCGGCCTTCTTCCGGGGGTGCTTGGCGTCACGGAGCAGGGCGGTCCGCGTGGCCAGGTCGACGTCCGACCACAGCAACCGCGTTATCTCGCCCTCGCGCTTCGCTGACTGGATGGCGAAATCGATGATGTCCACCATTGGGATCTGCGAACGCCACGCCGCCTGCCCGAAGTGGTCCCGCAGCTGCTGCAGCTCCACCTCTGTCGGCCGTCGATCGCGCCGCTTGGACTTCCCCACCAAGCCCAGCAGCCGCAACGCCGGCCGGGCTTCTGCGACAGGGTCTGCGACCAGCTTCACGCCTTTCATCGGCGCGGCCAGTTTGAGCAGCTCGGACAGGTAGCCCAGCTCTACGTTCATGGTCGCGGGCGCGCAAGCGGGGATAATGACCCCCTTTCCCGTCATGTGGTTCCCGCTGATACGTCGCCGGGCGTGCTCGATGACGTCGCCGGCAGTGAGCTGCCTGGCCACGATGTGCCCGAGGCTCTCCTGCAGGCGCGTCATGTTGCCGGTCTGTGTCTTGGACACCGCTTTCACGCTGGCCAGCGCTTCGGTGCGCCAGGTGATCAGCTCGGCGATGGTTGTGCCATCGCCGGCAGCGCCGCCCCGGGCTTCAAGGTCGGCCATCTCGCGCTCCACGCGGTCAGCCCAGGTCTTGGCAGCGGTCTTCGTGGGGAACGTGCGGGTTTGGTCTTTATGGCCTTTGCGGCGCACCATAGCGCGCCATCGGCCGTTGCGGTTCTGCAGTGTCGCCATCGTTGTGCCATTCCCTGTTGTGCCAAGGCGTGCCTGGCACACAGATGGTACAGACGAACGGGAAAACGCGGGAAATATCGGGAATATTTGGGCGCTTTAGGGTGCCAGCAATGAAGATAAGCCTATGAAATCCTTGAATTTGAATGATATCAGCCTGTCCGTTGCCCCCATGATGGATTGGACGGACCGCCACTGCCGCGTGTTCCACCGCGTGCTGGCGCCGGGTGCCCGGCTGTACACCGAGATGGTGCACGCCAACGCCGTCATCCACGGTGACCGCGAGCGCCTGCTCGGCTTCGACGGCAGCGAACAGCCGCTGGCCCTGCAGCTGGGCGGCAGCGATCCGGCCCTGCTGGCGCAGGCCGCGCGCATCGCCGCCGACTGGGGCTACGACGAGGTCAACCTCAACTGCGGCTGCCCGTCCGACCGCGTGCAGGCCGGGCGTTTCGGTGCCTGCCTGATGCGCGAACCGGCGCTGGTGGCCGAGTGCGTGGCGGCGATGGTCGCGGCGGTGGACATCCCGGTGACGGTGAAGTGCCGCCTGGGCGTGGACGAGGACAACGAGTACGACGTGTTCGCCAGCTTCGTCGACCGCCAGGTCGCCGCCGGTGCCGCCATGGTCGTGGTCCACGCGCGCAACGCCTGGCTGAAAGGCCTGTCGCCGAAGGAGAACCGCGAGGTTCCGCCGCTGAAGTACGACTGGGCCTACCGCCTCAAGCAGGAACGCCCGGCGCTGCCGGTGGTCATCAACGGTGGCCTGGCCACGGTGGAGGCCGTGCAGGCCCAGGCCGCGCATGTCGATGGCGTCATGCTCGGCCGCGCCGCGTACCACGACCCCTACCTGCTGCATCAGCTGGAGGCGCTGCACACCGGCGCCGCGCTGCGCCCGCGTGGCGAACTGCTGCGCGCGATGCGCCCCTACATCGAGGCCCGCCTGGGCGAGGGCCTGGCCCTGAAGCACATCACCCGCCACCTGCTGGGCCTGTTCCACGGCCAGCCGGGCGGCCGCGCGTTCCGCCAGGTGCTGAGCGAGGGCGCCCACCGCCCTGGCGCCGACTGGGCGCTGATCGAGCAGGCGCTGGCGGTCACCGAGCGCGACGCCGATCGCGCCGCAGCGTGATTTCAGTCACATTCCTGACTTGACAAGGCCCGCGGATTCGTCCCGAATGTTCACTTAGATGAACGACGCCGGAGAGCACCCGGAAAAGTTCAGATCGGATTCACCGCGCCAAACCAATCATTTGCAAAGGAAATGTAAAGGCCGGGTCCCGTATCCGGCGCTCCGGATTTACGACTTTTGAACGAATCGCCGTGCTCGGCTAGGATCGCATCGATGTCTTCCGCTCCCTTCCACCGCCGCATTGCCCTGGCCACCTGCGTGGCCCTGGCGGCTGCCCCCCTTTCTGCAGCGATGGCCCAGCAGCCAGCGCGCGGTGGTGGCGGCGAGCCGCGTGCGGCCATGCGCGCGGAAATGATGGATCGTGGTGGCCGTGGCGACGACCGTTCGCTGTCCGATGCCGTGCGCCGGGTGCAGCGCTCCACCGGTGGTCACATCCTGGGTGCCGAGCGCGTGCCGTTCGATGGCCGGGACATCAACCGGGTCAAGTACATGGATGACCGGGGCCGGGTCCGCTACATGGACGACCCCGCCCCGGCACGTTCACAGCCGCGCACGCCGCGGTCGGATATGTCATCACTACGCGGCGATAACCCCTGAACAGGGATAGTTGCCGTAATACACCGTACCCACAGGCCTCCGGGCCACACCCAGGACACTAGGGAGAGTTCATGCGTATCCTTCTGGTCGAAGACGAAGCCCCGCTGCGTGAGACCCTGGCAGCCCGGCTCAAGCGCGAAGGTTTTGCCGTCGATGCTGCACAGGACGGCGAGGAAGGCCTCTATATGGGCCGCGAAGTACCGTTCGACGTCGGCATCATCGACCTGGGCCTGCCCAAGATGTCGGGCATGGAGCTGATCAAGGCCCTGCGCGACGAGGGCAAGAAGTTCCCGGTGCTGATCCTGACCGCGCGTTCGAGCTGGCAGGACAAGGTCGAGGGCCTCAAGCAGGGCGCCGACGATTACCTGGTCAAGCCGTTCCATGTGGAAGAGCTGCTGGCCCGCGTCAACGCGCTGCTGCGCCGCGCCGCCGGCTGGAGCAAGCCGACCCTGGAATGCGGTCCGGTTGCCCTGGACCTGGCAGCGCAGACGGTCAGCGTCACCGGCAGCAATGTCGACCTGACCAGTTACGAGTACAAGGTGCTGGAATACCTGATGATGCATGCCGGTGAACTGGTCTCCAAGGCCGACCTCACCGAGCACATCTACCAGCAGGATTTCGACCGCGACTCGAACGTGCTGGAAGTCTTCATCGGCCGCCTGCGCAAGAAGCTGGACCCGGACGGCGAACTGAAGCCGATCGAGACCGTGCGTGGCCGCGGCTACCGTTTCGCGATCCCGCGCAACGAGGGCTGAGCCTTCCACAAGGCGATAAACGATGTCCGGCCGTCTGTGGTTCTTCCGACGCTGGCGGCCGCGCTCACTGCAGGCGCGCCAGCTGTTCGCCGCGTCCGTGGGTCTGGTCGCGTTCCTGGCCTTGGCCGGTTACGCGCTCGATGCCGCCTTCGCCGACACGGCGAAGGCGAACCTGCGTGAGCGCCTGAAGAACTACGCCACAGCCTACGCAGCCGGCATCGACTTCACCCGCGACCGCTCGCTGTACATCCGCGAGCAGCCGCCGGATCCGCGCTTCGACGTGCCGGGCAGTGGCCTGTACCTGCAGGTGGTGATGCCGGACGGCAAGGGCAATTCAATGTCCGCCGAAGGCCCGATGCTGCCCACCGTGGGCGGCGGCCTGCTGGCCCCGCGCCAGGAAGTGTTCGAAGGCCCGCTGCCGATGATCCAGATCGACGGCAGCCAGGGCTCGGTGTACCGCTACGGCCTGGGCCTGGTGTGGGATGCCGACGCTGACCCCGCCACCGAATTCCCGTACACCATCTACGTGATGGAAGACTCGCGCGCGCTGGGCGCGCAGCTGCGCGTGTTCCGCAGCCGGGTCTGGTTCTACCTGGGCGGCATCGGCCTGATCCTGCTGCTGCTGCAGACGGTCATCCTGCAGTGGAGCCTGCGCCCGTTGCGCCGGGTCATCACCGAGCTGACCAAGGTGCAGCGCGGCGAAACCGAGCGCATGAGCGAACGCCACCCGCGCGAGCTGGAGCCGTTGACCGACAGCATCAACGCCTTCATCGAGAGCGAGCGCGAAAACCTCGAGCGCCAGCGCAACACCCTGGCCGACCTCGCGCACAGCCTGAAGACGCCGATCGCCGTGCTGCGCACGCAGATGGACAGCGGTGCCGGCGATGGCGCCCTGCGCGAGGAACTGGACGTGCAGCTGCAGCGCATGAACAACCTGGTGTCCTACCAGCTGGCACGCGCCGCCTCGTCGGGCCACAAGCTGTTCTCCGCGCCGCTGCCGGTGGAATCCAACGCCGAGGAAATCGTGCGTGGCCTGGAGAAGGTCTACGCGTCGAAGGGCGTGCTCTGCGAATTCGACATCGACCCGGCCGCGCGTTTCCACGGCGAACCGGGCGACCTGCAGGAGCTGCTGGGCAACCTGCTGGAGAACGCCTTCAAGTGGGCCAAGCGCCGCGTGCTGCTGACCGCGCAGCCGCTGCCGGCACCGAACGCGCGCCGCGCCGGCCTGCTGCTGGCGGTGGACGACGATGGCCCGGGCATCGCCCCGGAAGACATCGGCAAGGTGCTGCAGCGTGGCGTGCGCGGCGACGAACGCGTGCAGGGCCACGGCATCGGTTTGTCGATCGTGCAGGACCTGATCAAGGATTACCGCGGCGAACTGCTGGTGGCCCGTTCCAGCGAACTGGGCGGCGCGCGCTTCGAAGTGCGGTTGCCGCCGGGGCCGTAGAGTCGAGCTTGCTCGACTGCCCTTCGATCCGCCGGGCACGGCCCGGCGCTACCGCTCGACGTGCCCCCCAGGTAGCGCCGGGCCATGCCCGGCGTACGGATGAATCAACCGACCATCGCCGGCGGCTCACCATAGAACCGCCGCAGGTGCGCGGCCACCTCTGGCAGCGCCTGCGCCAGCACATCCGGCGCGGAGAAGTGGTACTCGCTGGCCACCGCGAAGAACTCTTCCGGTGCCTCGGCCGCATACGGGTCGATCAGCGTTTCCTCGCCAGCATCCACCTGCGCGCAGAACGCATCGTAGGACTGCTGGAAGGCGGCCGCCCATTCTCGCTGCCACGCACGCGGCAACGGCGGCGTGCCGTCCATCGCGCCATCCAATGCATCCAGCTTGTGCACCATCTCGTGCACGGCCACGCAGTAGCCCTCGTGCGGTTCGGCCAGGTCGGCCTGCACGTCGGCCCAGGACAGGATCAACGGCCCACTGTCCCACGACTCGCCGATCAGTTCGTCATCCCACTCGTGCAGCACGCCGGCCGCATCCATGTGGCTGCGATGCACGCGGAAGGCATCGGGGTAGACGATCAGCTGCGACCAGCCTTCCAGCCCGACCTTGCCAAATTCCAGCAGCGGCAGGCAGCACAGCGCGGCCAGCAGCACGCCGTCGGCCACCTGCAGCTGCAGGTCGCCAATCGGGGTGATGGTCTTCTCATGCAGGAAGCGGGTGGCCAGCACGCGCAGGCGCGCGCGGCGCGCATCGTCCAGGCCCCGCAGCCAGGCGGCGCGGCCGCAGGCCTCATTCCACACTGCATCTTCGATCGGCCGCGGCGCAGGCCGCAGCCACTGCAGCAACGACTTGATCAGCGGAACATACCCGGCAGGTAGCTGTGCCACTTCGGCGCGCGGATGCGCTGCAGCACATCGTCATCGCTGCCGCCGCCACCGCTGCTGGTCGCGCTGCTCGCCGCTGGGCGCACCGGCGCCGGCTTGGCCGCGGTGGCCGAAGCGGTGGCGGTCGAAGCACGCTGCGAAGCGGCATCCGGGGTGGAGTACACACAGGCCCCACGGCTGTCGTCCAGCGATGCTGTTGCCGAGGCCGCGAAGGGCATCGCCAGCAGGATCAGGCAATGGGCATAGTGGCGCATTGACGACATCCAGGTTAAGGGAGGGTGAGTTCCCGATTCTAGCCCGAACCCGGCCCTGGATTGGAAGCCCCGCCCCCGGCACCCCGCGGGCGCCGCTGGCGGCTTTCCCGCATAATTCCGTTCTGACCTTGTGGAAGCTGCCGTGGACGATCGCCAATTGCTGGCCAAACTCGCTGCCGGTCGCCTGTCCGGCGACGCCCTGGCCCGTGAGCTGGGCCAGACCCGGGCGGCCATTTGGAAGCGTATTCAAGGACTTAGAGCTGCCGGTGTGGACATCGAAGGCCGTGCAGGCGAGGGCTACGGACTGAGCCAGCCGCTGGAGCTGCTGGACCCGGCGGCCATCCGCGCGCACCTGCCCGACGATGCCGTGGCCCTGCTGCATGACCTGCAGGTGGCCTGGACGGTGGATTCCACCAATGCCGAATTGTTGCGGTGCAGCGCGCCGGAGCGCGGCGTTTGCGTCCTGCTGGCCGAGCGCCAGACCGGCGGCCGTGGCCGTCGTGGCCGCAGCTGGGCCTCGCCGCTGGCCGCCCACGTCTACCTGTCGGTACTGCGCCTGTTCTCCGGTGGCCTGGGCCGCCTGGCCGGCCTCAGCCTGGTGGCCGGCGTCGCCGTGGCCGAGGCGCTGGACGACCTCGGCTACACCCAGGCGCAGCTGAAGTGGCCCAACGACGTGCTGGTGGACGGCCGCAAGCTGGTCGGCCTGCTGGCCGAGGGCGGCGGCGAGTACGCCGGCCCGGCGCGCGCGGTCATCGGCATCGGCATCAACGTGCACATGCCGCCGGCCTTCGCCGAGCAGATCACCCAGCCCTGGGTGGACCTGGACACCCTGGCCGGCAGCCATGTCGACCGCAACGTGGTGGTGGCCGCCGTGCTGGCGCGCCTGCTGCCGGCGCTGGACGTGTTCGACCGCGAGGGCCTGGCCCCGTTCCTGCCGCGCTATGCCGCCTTCGACATGCTGGCCGGCCGCGAGGTGCGCGTGGAGCTGGAAGGCCAGTGGCAGCACGGCACCGCCCTGGGCCTGGCCGATGACGGCGCCCTGCGCGTACGCATCGATGGCCACGAGCGCCTGCTGCATGCCGGCGAAGTGAGCGTGAGGAAGGCATGAGCGATTGGTTGTTCGACCTCGGCAATTCGCGCTTCAAGTTCGCGCCGTTGCAGGGTGACCGTGCCGGTGATGTGCAGGCCTGGGCGCATGGCGCCGAAGGCATGGCCGCGCAGCCGCCGCACAGCCTGCCCACCGGCGGCACCGCCTTCGTGGCCAGCGTGGCCGCGCCGTCGCTGACCACCGCCATGCTGCAGCAGCTGCAGGCCCGCTTCGGCGATGTGCGCGTGGTGCGCACCAGTGCCGAATGCGCAGGCGTGCGCATTGCCTATGCCAAGCCGGAAAAATTCGGCGTCGATCGTTTCCTTGCACTGCTGGCCGCGGCTACCGCGCGGCGCCCGGTGCTGGTGGTAGGCGTGGGTACCGCGCTGACCATCGATCTGCTCGATGCCGACGGCCAGCATCACGGTGGCCGCATTTCCGCCTCGCCCACCACCATGCGCGAAGCACTGCATGCGCGCGCGGTGCAGCTGCCGGCCAGTGGCGGCGACTACAGCGAATTTGCCAACGACACCGCCGACGCGCTGGCCTCCGGCTGCGACGGTGCCGCCGTTGCCCTGGTGGAACGCAGTGCGCGCCAGGCGCAGGCGCTGCTGGGCGTGGCCCCCGCGCTGCTGGTACACGGCGGCGGCGCCCCGGCGTTGATGCCGTTGCTGGACGGCGCCGATTACCACCCGTCGCTGGTGCTGGACGGCCTCGCCCGCTGGGCGGTGCACCAGCCCGCAGGCTAGTATCGGCAGCATGCTGACCCGTGCCCTGATCGTCGTCCTGGCCATCCTCAACGTAGGCGTCGCCAGCTGGTGGCTGCTGCGCAGTGAACCCGCGCCGGCCACGCCGCCCCAGCCCGCCACCGGCGTGGCCGAGCTGCGCTGGCTGCCGGGCGGCACCGATGCCGCTGCCGTGGCGCAGACCGCCGCCACCGCCGCGCCGACCGAGGCACTGCAGGAGCGCGAGGCCGCCCCCAGCGCTGCCGTGGCCGCCACCGAGGCCCCCGCACCGGCAACCGCACCGCCCGCCGCCGCCCCGTCTGCGGAGGCCGCGCCTGCCGTGGCCGCAGCCGCAAAACCGGCCGAGCCCGTTGTGCAGAAGCCCGTAGTCGAGACGCCTGCCGTGGAGAAGCCTGCGGCGCCGCCGCGCTGCGTCGCCCTCGGGCCGTTCGCCGACCGTGCCGCGGCCGTCGCCGCACAAGGCCGTGCCGGCAAGCTGCTGGCCCCCGCGCGCCTGCGCGAACAGCCCGCCGCCAGCGGCAGCACCCGCTACCGCGTGCTGCTGCCGGCCGCTGCCAGCCGCGAAGACGCCCAGGCCATGGTCAAGCGCATCGTCGCTGCCGGCCTCAGCGACTACTACATCATCAGCCAGGGTGAAGAGAGCAACGCCATCGCCCTGGGCCAGTACCGCAACCGCGAAGGCGCCGAGCGCCGCATCGCCGCCGTGCAGGCGGCCGGTTTCCAGCCGCGCCTGGTGGCCAGTGGTGACGCTGGCCAGTGGTGGCTGGAAGGGCAGCTGGCCGCCGGCAGCGAACCGGCGCAGGCGCAGCAGCGCAGCGGTGCCGCGCAGCAGCGGTCGCTGGAATGCACGCGACTGCGCTAGAATCGCCCCACCGCGGCGCTGCCGCCGGTGAAGCACCCATGCCGCTTTAGCTCAGTTGGTAGAGCAACTGTCTTGTAAACAGTAGGTCATCCGTTCGATTCGGATAAGCGGCACCACATCTTCGCGCCTCACGACGCGCTGTTTGAGCCTTAACTCGCACCGTTGAGCCATTTTTCGGCCAGGCGAGGAGCCACAGCGGTTGCCGGACCCCGCAGGTAGGTAAACCCATAGGGAATCCTGTCCATCTCGAGCGAGACCAGCACTTTCTCGGCTCGGCCGCGCGCAGCCTTGACCAGCGAAGCCGCCGGCTGCACGGCAAGTGATGTGCCTATGACAAGAACCTTTGCTGCAGTGGACACGTGCCATCGCGCCTCATCCATGTGCCGCGTTTCCTCCCCGAACCAGACAATGTCAGGCCTGAGCTGAGTGCCGTCCTCGCACAGCTGGCCAAGCGAAATCGCAGCGTCCTCGATACGGTAGCGCTTCGGGCTATCCGACGTGCCGCGCGCATAGGCAAGTTGGCCATGCAGATGAATCACGTTGCTGGAACCAGCGCGTTCGTGAAGCTCATCGACGTTCTGGGTGATCACGACCACTTCAAAGGCCGATTCCAGGGAAGCGATCGCCGAGTGTGCGGCGTTTGGCAACGCGTTCCATGCCTTCAGGCGACGCTCGTTGTAAAAGGCCAGGACGGCTTCTGGACGAAGCCTCCAACCCTCGGGACTGGCTACCTCCTGCCACGAATAGTTGTTCCAGAGACCGTGCGAATCGCGGAATGTAGGCAAGCCGCTTTCCGCGCTCAGGCCGGAGCCAGAGAGAACAACAATTTTGTTTGGCACTACGTCAGGTTTCATGCGGGCGCTCGTCATCTGGCAGTCGGGTATCTGCACCCGGCTATGCAAAACATCCATAGCGCACCGCTGCCGACCAAAGCAAGCTGGATACTTGCCTGCCTGACCTTCAGGATGAAGACAGATCCCGATTGCCAAGCGCCTTGCTGCAGAAGTCCACGGTACGCAGCACACCACCTGCACCCTGATACTTGTCGTCTCCGCAGAACTGCTCTGTGAGGCGACGTCCCAGTCGGCCATTGAAGCTAACGTCCGAAGTATTCAGAAGCGCCTGAGCGCCGACATTGGCACCGCCGGCAACGGCTTCCACAAAAGGTTGGTCAACCGAGAGATGAAGGACGTTGCGGTCGAGCATCTCGCCGCCGGATTCCACTTCAATCCTGAGGATGAAGGTGATGCCGTGATCAGCCGGAATCAGCTTCTTCTTTGCCATCTTCTTGAGTATGGACGTAGCGTTGCTAGCGAATCCATGCAGGATGTCCGACTCGCGCCAACCGTTGCCCTTGAGCGTCATCACAAGTCGCGGTGGTGTGGCAGACGGTTGAGTATCGACTGCGACAACGTTCGGATGCATTTTCATTAAGAGCGCAGGATCTATCGGGTTCTCGTGCGACGACTCATCAGCTTCGAAAATTTTTGCCTCGCTGCCCTGAGGAGCTGTCGTGGGGGCACATCCTGCGAGGCCAGCCAACGCCAGAATCAAGAGTATCTCTTTCATTTCCAACTCCAATTTACAGTGGTCAGTTCAGTGTGTGGTGACACGCCAAATTAAATCCGAAGTCAGAAGTCCTGCCAGGGAACGACTGAACGCTGGCGAAGATGCCTAGCGGCGGATGCCATGCTCCATATCCCTTCGCAAGTGCCACGCCAGAAGTGCGCCCGTGGATTGATCGATGTCTACGGCATGCAGTGCGCCGACCAAGAAACTCCTCGACCTGAACGCCACCCGACAGCGGGGGTTCGCCAGCGCACTTCTCCTACCAACGGGAAGGAGAAGTGCGCATCCGCTTGCGTGGGCGGAGTGAACATCATCTTGCCGCTTCAGGCGCACTGGGGCCACGCGTCTAGATCCGCAGCTTCAATCCAGCCGACCTTTCCATATCGAGCGAGCGCCCTGCAGGCTAGGGCGAGCGCAAATATTCCTGCAGGTTTGACGATGTACCTCCGGCGGAAGCAATAACGCCTGCAGCCGCTCGGGCATGGGCAGATGCGTCACGCTGCGCGTGAATCAGTACGAAATTCCTTCGTGTAGATCTTCCGGAGTTCCGGCACACAGGTAGACAACGTCGTCCTCGCCGATGCGCATTGTGAGAAAACCGCCTTGCGGCGTTTTTTCGTCCTAAGCCTGTGAATCAACCCGGTGATGCGGCAAAGGAGGAGTCGTGCCGACACTGCATATCGGCGCGCTACGCAGCCGGCCAGTCATCAGCAACGCGCTGAAGGAGCTGGCAATACACATCCTCTCTCGCCCTCTTGAAAATGCAGCGTGTGTCCATTATATTGGACATGTGGCGAGGATCCAGACCACCTCCGAGTTCAATGACTGGTTCGGCAGCCTGCGTGACAAGCAAGGACGCCAGCGCATCTCCGTGCGCATCACCCGGCTGGCACAGGGAAATCCTGGGCAGCACCGTTCACTAGGCGGTGGCCTGCAGGAACTCAAGATCGATTTCGGGCCTGGCTACCGGGTCTACTTCACAGAGCGGGCGGGCATCACCTACATCCTGCTGTGCGGAGGCGACAAAGACAGCCAGTCCCGGGATATCGAGCGCGCTCGCGAACTGGCGAGCCGGCTCTGATTCCACACTCTTCCACACGCTGCATGCGACATCAGACAAGGCAGGCTGCCATGAAAAAAACATTGGAACTGCATGACTGGGACGCGGCTGAACACCTGCACGACAACCAGGACATCGTCCACTTCATTGAGGCCGCGCTCGAGGAGGCGCCCGACGATGCGGCATTCATTGCATCGGTGCTGGGTGTCGTGGCACGAGCGCGCAACATTGCTGATCTCGCGCGCACTACCGGCATCGCCCGCGAGACCTTGTACAAGATGCTGCGTGGTGAAGGAAATCCCACCATGGGCAATCTGAGCAAGCTGGCCAAGTCGCTGGGGTTTCGATTGAGCCTTGTGCCGATCGATGGCAACGGCAAGCCAGCAAAATCCAAACCGAAGCCTGCCCGCAAAGCAGGCAAGCCGGCGGCAAAGAACGTCGCCTGAGTTTGCAGGGCTCACCCAGCCCGCGACTGCAGCGCCACGTACTCGGCCAGGCCCCGGCAGGCCAGCATCAGTCCTTCGCGCGAGCCGTCGCCGATATCGTCTTTCTCCTCGCCATCCACGCGCACGCGTTCGGTGGCGTGGTAAAGCTCCAGCAGCGACACCAGGCCGGTGGCGGCGCGATCCCGGCGCGCGTTGGCGACGGCCTCGCCGGGTGTGCCGACCGGGCCATGCCATGGCTGTCCGTCGGCCGTATCGCCGGCCGCGATCTGCTGCAGGCAGCTGCGCAGGGTGATGGAGGAGGGCGCTTCGTTGGCGGCAGCGAAGGCGGCTTCCAGCGGTTGGGCCAGTTCGGGCGGCAGGCGGGTGATGGCGTCACCGAGCGTGGCGGCCAGATACGGGTGGCGGGATTTGGACATGCGGGCATCCTCAACGGGAACGGAGGTGCCACCGGCGAAGGTGGCAGGCGATGCGTGGCTTCCAAGACCGTATCGAAGAGCCGGCGGGCACGAAGCCCCCACGCACCGCCCGCCATAACGCCGCAGACGGATTGCCAGCCGGCGTCGTCCACAACCTGACGACGCCGACTGACAAGCGTAAACATCTTCGATACACGGGCTTGGAAGTCCCGGCTACCCGATGCAGGCAGCAATTCATCTTGGGCACGCCAAGTCGTGACGCACCAATCAATTGTTCTGATGAATTCGCCGTTCCCGAAAGAAAGAATGAATTATCGCGATTGGCTTGTTTCGCTCGTCTTCTAGGCAGAAACGACAATTCGCGCGGGCGTGATCGCAATGCGCTGGCGCAAGCGACTACACCACCACTCTGAAGGCCAATCGGTACCTGCACTGCAAAGCAGCCTTAACCGCCGTGCCGTACCTCGCACACAATCCGCGCAGCACCAAGCACGCCTCAGCGCTGCCCGCTATCGCCCGGCACCAGATGTCGCCACGGGAACACGTTCCGCGCGAAATGGCTGACGTAACCGCCCATGCCCGCCTGGATGGCCATGAACTGCAGGCCCGGCCGCATCGCCTGCAGTGCCTGCAACTGCGCCGGCGACAGCGCGCTGTTACGCAGACGGAAGCTGTGCACCGGTGCGAACGCGTCACTGGCGAACAGACGCTCGTAGGCGGCGAACGGCGTCACCGCATCGGATTCGCGCTCATCGGCCCAGGTGCACTGCAGTTCGGTGGACTCGCTGAAATCCAGCAGGCCCAGTGCGGGCAGATTGCGCGATGCAGCCAGGTGTTCGATGAAGCGCTGGGTATCACTGCCCGGGCCGATCTGCAGGATGTTCAGATGCGGCAGCGGCACATCGAAGAAGGTGGCATCGGGGGCGTTGGGCACCACCAGTTCGGTCAGATACGTCGTACGGCCGGCGAAGCGGGCGATCTCGCCAGCCTCTTTCCTGATCGGGCCCGCGCGCTGGATCAGCGAGGCATTGTGGTGCTCCGGTGCGGTGGGCGTGACCACCAGTGAACGCAGGCGCGGGAACTGCACGTTGCTGTCCAGCAGGGCAGTGAACTCCCATTCGCGGCTGCCATTCGCGCCTTCATCCCCACCGGTGAAGCGCAGCGACATGACTGCCGCGGCCACGCACGGATCGGACAGGCAGGCCAGCGTCCATTCGAACGGCGCGTCCCACGGGTCGCCGAAAAACTCCACGTGCAGGCCGCCGTACAACGGGGCCACGGTCAGGCGTGTCTGCAGTGCCGACCACAGCGGCCCGGCGGGGTCGGCGATGTCCAGGTCGTACTCGCAGGCCGTCTCCAGGCTGAAGGCGTGGATGCGTTGCTGCAGTTCCAGCAGCGACTGCTGGGCACGTTCGAAGTCAGGTGCGGCCATGGCAGGTAATCGATCATCCGTGGGTGAGCCGGGATGATAGCCCCGGTCCTGCAGGTTCGGCAGCGCCGTCCCCGTCTTCATGACGCTCCTCACGAACCGCCCTCCCGGTCCCGTCGCATACTGTCGCTATCAGCCCGTCCGGGCCACTTCGGGAATCGATCATGCGCCGCCACGCTGTTTCCCTTGCCGCTGCACTGCTGTGCTCCGCCTTCGCGGCCCCGGCCATGGCCGCCGTGCCCTTCTTCAACGCCAGCTGCCCCGGTGGCCTGGATGTGCACGCCGACGAGGGCGGCCCGGTGTACGTGCAGGGGCGCGAGGCGGCGCTGAAGCGCTTCAACGACCGCTATTTCGAAGCGCGCGACGCGCAGAGCGGGGTGACGCTGTCGATCACCACCGGTGACGACGGTGCGCCGCAGATCAGCTACACCGGCCGGGGCGGCGCCAATGGCATCTGCCAGGTCAGCGGCGGCGGCGGCGCGCCCGTGGCAGGCGAGCGGCATGACCACCGCCGCCACGATGACAGTGACGACGAAGGTGCGGCGCTGCCGCGCGAAGTCACCTGCGAGTCCACCGACCAGCGCCAGGTGTTGTGCGAGATGGACACGCGCGGCAACGTGGAAGTCGCCCGCCAGATCAGCCACACCCGCTGCGAGCAGGGCCAGAACTGGGGCCTGTCGCGGCATTCGGTGTGGGTGAACGGCGGCTGCCGCGCGGTGTTCCGCAATACCTCGCGCGCTGCGTACGCGGCGCCCAGCGGCGGCACTGCGCTGGGGTCGTGCAACACGCGCAAGGGCGCACACGGCACGCTGGTGACCCAGGTACCGGTGGGCAGCGACTACCAGGAACTGATCATCGATTACCCCGATGGACGGTTCCTGTGCATGCTGCGCAACAACGGTGAAGTGCAGAGTGTGACCCCGGTGCGCCGCCGCTGAGTGCCAGACTGCCCCGGCGCGGTGTGCCGGGGTCTGTGGCCGGTGGTGGCCGGCGCTATTGTCCTGTTACACACTGCGGCGGCGCGGGAATGTCACTGCTGTTCTACGGGATCGCTACCCTTTTTGTAGGTATACCCGGTGACGCTCCACCCGCCGCCATGACCGGACGATGGTGCGACCCACGTAAATTCCCAGGACTGTACAGAGCCATCAGGGAGTATGTTTTCTACTCTATAGATCTCACCCGGAACGCCCTCGGTGGGCAGCTTCCCCGGGATCGAGTCATTGTAGCTTGCAGATGCCCGACCTACTGATATCACACTGTGCTCGACGTGCACCGTGCCATAGCCCAGCGGTGCGAATGCAGGGCGGACATTCTGAGTGACCCACTCAAGGACGTGCCGTGCGTCAGTGCTCTGCTTGGAAAACTCTTCGGAAACGACGGTATGGGTGATGCGCGGCGAGGCTGCCGTTGCAACGGTGGGGACAATCGTCGCGAGGGCAATTGTCAGCGCTACGAGCCCATTGATCCTGCACTTCATCAGCATTGCTTCTCCGGTTCTGCATGAAAGAAAGGTGCACCGATAATCAAGGTGCCAATGCAGAGTTGCGTCGCGAAAGATAATGAACAAGAGGCGATCGCGACTCACATGTGACGTCGGTAAATAAAGTCCGGAGCTCCGCATGGCCCAGAGTGGGTTTATCTGACCCCAGATTCCCTTTGGGCTGGCAGATCATCCGATTCCCTGCTGCACCGCCGCGAGTGGTGTCACATCCCTCTGGCTAGACTGTGCTTCTTTTTCGTCTGCAGGAGGCACCCATGGCCCACCCCATTTCCGTCACCCTGATCGGCGTGCCCACCGACGTGGGCGCGGGCCATCGTGGTGCGCGGCTTGGCCCGGAAGCCCTGCGCGTGGCCGGCCTGCCGGAGGCGCTGGAGGCGCGCGGCGTGGACGTGCGCGACCTGGGCAACCTGGATGGCCCGCGCAACCCCTGGACCTCGCCAGTGCAGGGCTACCGCCACCTGGACGAGGTGGTGGCCTGGAACCGCGCCCTGATGGACGCCAGCTACGCTGAACTGCAGGCCGGGCGCATGCCGATCATGCTGGGCGGCGACCATTGCCTGGGCATCGGCTCGATCACCGCCGTCGCCCGCTGGTGCCGCGAACAGGGCAAGACCCTGCGCGTGCTGTGGCTGGATGCGCATTCGGATTTCAACACCAGCGATGTCACCCCGTCGGGCAACATCCATGGCATGCCGGTGGCCTGCCTGTGCGGTCTCGGCCCGGACGCGCTGACCCAGCTGGGCGGCAGCAGCCCGGCCATCACCCCGGCGCAGATGCACCAGATCGGCATCCGTTCGGTGGACCCGGACGAGAAGCGCCTGATCAAGACCCACAAGGTCGATGTCTACGACATGCGCTACATCGACGAGAACGGCATGAAGCGCGCCGTGGAAGCGGCGCTGGCCGGCATCGACGGGAACACGCACCTGCACGTCAGCTTCGACGTGGACTTCCTCGACCCGAGCATCGCCCCGGGCGTGGGCACCACCGTGCCGGGCGGGGTGAACTACCGCGAGGCGCAACTGGTGATGGAGATGATTGCCGACAGTGGCCGCATGGGCTCGTTGGACATCGTTGAACTGAACCCGCTGCTGGACACGCAGAATGCGACCGCCGAGCTGGCCGTGGACCTGGTGGAGAGCCTGTTCGGCAAGTCCACGCTGATGCGCGACTGAGGCCGGCGACCTTCGCCTGAATGGCGTGTGGGCCTGTTCACACTCGCTGCACGCGGCAGACGCCAGATTGCACTTCACGCAAGGCCATTCCACCGTGGCAATGGCCAAGCGCGATGAAAACCATGTAGTGGCGAACCCCAGGAGAAAACCCATGAAGCGTGTAGTTGCCCTGATGCTGTTGTCGATGTTCTCGGTGGCCATGCTGGCTGGCTGCAACACTGTTGCCGGCGCCGGCAAGGATGTGCAGAAGGCTGGCCAGTCGGTTGAGGATGCCGCCAAGGGCAACTGAGCCCGGGGTGGTGCCGAATGTAAGAGGCCGGGACACTGTCCCGGCCTTTTTCTTTTCGCATTTCGCGCAGACGAGCTCGTCGGTAGTGAATCATTCAAGCAGGTGAGCATGCCTTTCATTGCAGGTTGACTGTCGATCAACAGCCGGTGCGCGAAGCTGGAACCACGGTAAGAACGCCGTTGCAACCAAGGGTTCCAGCAATGAACAAAGACATCATTTCCGGCAAGTGGTCGCAGCTCAAGGGCAAGGCCCAGGCCAAGTGGGGCGATCTGACCAACGACGATTTCGATGTGGCCGAGGGCAACGCCGAATACCTGGCGGGCCGTCTGCAGGAACGCTATGGCTGGGCCAAGGACCGTGCCGAGAAGGAAGTGCACGAGTTCTCCGACAGCGTCCGCAAGGATTATCCGGACTTCAAGTAAAAGTCCGTCGCGCTTCCCCCACAGCGCGCCCCCACAGCCCGGCGCCCGTACCGTGATGGTGCGGGCGTCGTGCTGTCTGCCTCAGCGTGCCGGCGGGTCGGGCACGTAGCGGTTGGGGAAGGCCTGCGGTTCGCGCGGCAGGCGCGAGCGCGTATCCAGCACGATGCCGCGTGCGCGCAGGTTGCGTGCGCTGTCGTAGCGCAGCTTTTGCACCTGGGCGGGGCCGCGGCTGGCGCGTTCGAATGCGGTGTCACGCACCTGCGAGGTCTCGCGGTCACCGTGGCCGGTGCCCAGTGCCGGGGCCTGCGACTTGGCGGCGTAGCCTTCGGCAACGCTGGCGCTGCTGTCAGCGGCCGATTCGGCCGCCGGGGCCGCGGGCGCCGGTGGCGGCAACTGCCGCAGGCGCGGTTCCGGGCGGGGCTGCGGGCGCCAGCGGTACATTTCGTTGAACACCGCAATGCCGATCACGCCCACATTGTCCGGCCGCCCGGTGCGGCTGGCATAGCTGCCGCCGGGGCTGCTGAACACGAACTGGGCCACCTCGTCCTGGCTCTTGCGCCAGCCGGTGATGTCCGCGCTCTGGCCGGGGTTGAGCACGTAGCCGGTCTGCGAGGGATTGGCGTCTTCGCCGGAAATGGCATTGATGCCGTCCACCGACAGCACCACCAGCACGCGCCGCGGGCTGTCGTTGTACAGGCGCACGGCATAGCGATGGCCGCGCTCGCCAGTCACCCAGCGCTGGCCGTCAGCCGGGTAGCTGCGCAGTTCGGTGCCGCGGTCGCGGTCGACCAGGCTCATGCGGACCGGGCCGTCCGTGGAGACCGGCGGCGGCAGCGGGGCCGGGCGGAAGCCGGCCAGGGGCAGGATCAGCAGCAGGGGCAGCAGGCGTTTCATCGGGCGTCTCCAGCGGGGTTGGGTGAACAAACGCGCCGCAGGCCCTGACGGGGTTGGTCGCGGGCACGGTAAACTGGCCCCGTTCATCGAAGGTTACCCCACGCAGTCATGACGACCCGAGTTCTTACCGGCATTACCCCCTCCGGCACGCCCCACCTGGGCAACTACGTTGGCGCCATCCGTCCGGCCATCGCGGCCAGCCGCGCGCCGGACATCGAGAGTTTCTTCTTCCTGGCCGACCTGCACAGCCTGATCAAATCGCAGGACCCGCAGCGCACCCAGCGCGCGACCCTGGAGATTGCGGCCAGCTGGCTGGCCTGCGGCCTCGACCCGGAACACGTGTGGTTCTACCGCCAGAGCGACATCCGCGAAACCACCGAGCTGATGTGGTTCCTCACCGCCATCGCCAGCAAGGGCATCCTCAACCGTGCCCACGCCTACAAGGCGGCGGTGGACAAGAACCGTGAAGAGGGCGTGGACGAGGACGCGGGCGTCAGCGCCGGCCTGTTCATGTACCCGGTGCTGATGGCCGCCGACATCCTCATCTTCAAGGCCAACCAGGTGCCGGTGGGCCGTGACCAGATCCAGCACATCGAGATGGCGCGCGATTTCGCCCAGCGCTTCAACCACGTGTACGGCAAGGAGTATTTCCCGCTGCCGGACGTGGTGATCGACGAGCAGGTGGCGACCCTGGCGGGCCTGGACGGCCGCAAGATGAGCAAGAGCTACCACAACACCATTCCGCTGTTCGTGCCGCGCGAGGAGCTGAAGAAGCTGGTGTTCTCGATCCTCACCGACTCGCGCGCACCGGGCGAACCGAAGGACACCGAGGGCTCGGCGCTGTTCCAGATGTACCAGGCCTTCGCCACCCCGGAACAGACCGCCGAATTCGCCAAGGCCTTCGCCGCCGGCATCAGCTGGGGCGATGCCAAGCAGCAGCTGTTCGAGCGCATCGACGGCGAACTGTCGCCGCTGCGCGAGCGCTACAACGCGCTGATGGCCGAGCCGGAGAAGATCGAAGCGCTGCTCAAGCGCCGTGGCCAGCAGCTGCGCGAGCAGCTGGCGGCCCCGCTGCTGGAAGAACTGCGCCATGCCGTGGGCCTGCGTGACCTGTCCAGCGCCGGCGACATCGCCAGCGAGGATGCTGGCGTCGCCCGCGCGGCACCGCCGCTGTTCAAGCAGTACCGCGAAAAGGACGGCCGCTTCTACTTCAAGCTGACCGCCGGCGACGGCACGCTGCTGATCCAGAGCGAAGGCTTCGATTCGCCGCGCGATGCCGGCCAGCTCATCGCCGTGATCAAGCAGGCCGAGCAGGGCGACCAGCTGCAGAGCGAGCTGTTCAAGCTGGAAGCCGAGGTCGATGCCGTGCTGGCCGCGCTGGCGGTGCTGCGCGCCGAATGACAGGTAGTGCCGGCCGCTGGCCGGCAACCGCACGGGACATGCCGGCCAGCGGCCGGCACCACCACGGCATTGCACCCATGGCATGATGCCCACGCGCCCCCGGCGCGATGACATGGAGTCTGCGATGGCCTGGTTGTCGCTGCTGCTGTTCCTGCCCTGGTTCCTGCTGCTGGGCAGCCTGTACTGGCTGTTTCCGCGCCAGCCGCGCACCGCGCGGCGGCGCCTGTTCGATACCACCACCCTGGCGCTGGCCTTCGCCCTGAGCATCGCCTCGATGCTGTGGGGCTACCACATCGGCCGGGTGCAGCCCGGCGCCGGCCCGATCTGGCCGCAGGTGCTGGCGGTGCTGTACGCCTATGGGGCGTTCCTGGCGGTGCTGGTGCTGGCCCTGCTGCTGCGGCCGAGATTCCTGGACCGGTAGTGCCGGCCGCTGGCCGGCACCTGCATTGTCCTGGCGATCCCGCGGTTGCCGGCCAGCGGCCGGCACTACCCGACCAAAGCCGCATCGAACCGGCCCCACGCCCGCGCCTACCATGGGGGTCTGTTCCTGATCCTGCCAGGTGCGTGCCGATGACCGCCGATCCCAGCATCCACACCATCGATACCGGCTTCCAGCGTCCCGACTTCGACGCGGCCTACCTCATCGTCGAGAACGGCCGTGCGGCCTTCGTCGATTGCGGCACCGGCCTGTCCGTGCCGGCCATGCTGCAGGCGCTGGCCGATGCCGGGCTGGGCGTGGAGGCGGTGGACTGGTTGCTGCTGACCCACGTGCACCTGGACCACGCCGGTGGCGCCGGCCTGCTGATGCAGCAGCTGCCGAACGCGAAAGCCGTACTGCACCCGCGCGGCGCGCCGCACATGATCGACCCGACCCGGCTGATTGCCGGTGCCACTGCGGTCTACGGCGCCGAGGAAATCGCACGCAGCTACGGCCGCATCGAAGCGATTCCCGAGGCCCGCGTGGTGGTGGCCGAAGACGGCCACCGCATCGACCTGGCCGGCCGTGAACTGCTGTTGCTGCACACGCCGGGGCATGCGCTGCACCACTACTGCGTGTGGGATGCGCGCAGCCGCAGCTGGTTCACCGGCGATACCTTCGGCATCTCCTACCGCGAGCTGGACAGTGCGCAGGGTGCCTTCATCTTTCCCACGTCCTCGCCGGTGCAGTTCGATCCGGAGGCGATGAAGGCGTCGATCCAGCGCATGCTGGGCTACGGCCCGCAGGCGATGTACCTCACTCACTATGGCCGCGTGCAGCAGGTGCAGAAGCTGGCCGACGACCTGTTCGAGCAGATCGATGCGATGGCGACGATCGGCCGCCAGTGCGATGGGCGCCCGGACCGCCACCGTTGCCTGCTGGCCGCGCTGCAGGCGCTGTACCTGGAGCGTGCGCAGCAGCATGGCTGCGCGCTGGATCAGGCCGCGGTAGCCGAGGTGCTGGCGATGGACATCGAGCTGAACGCGCAGGGCCTGGCCTGCTGGCTGGACCGCGCATCCCGCTGACCCGTAGGCCTGCGCGGCGGTGTCACGACCACGTTACACTCTGGTGACTCCCCTTCCTGCCGTGGTATTGCCGTGAATCCGATGCGTGTGTTGCTGCTGTCGTCCTGCCTCTTCGTCGGGGGCCTGGCCCATGCGGCCAACGACCTGCCCGGTGGCGGCATCGATCCGCAGGCACTGTCGCGTCACGTGCAGGTGCTGGCGTCCGACGAATTCGAAGGCCGCGCACCGGCCAGCGAGGGCGAAGAGCGCACCGTGCAGTATCTGATCGAGCAGTTCCGCAGCTACGGCCTGCAGCCCGGCGGCCCCGATGGCAGCTGGGTGCAGCAGGTGCCGCTGGTGCGCGCGCAGCTGGACGGCCCGGCCAAGGCCAGCCTGCAGCTGAAGAAGGGCAAGCGCACGCTGGCCAATGGCGTGGACGTGACCCTGCAGAGCCTGCAGCCGCGCAAGCGCGTGCAGATCAACAACGCACCGCTGGTGTTCGTCGGCTATGGCATCGACGCACCGGAACGCCACTGGAACGATTACAAGGACGTGGATCTGCACGGCAAGATTGCCGTGGTGCTGATCAACGACGCCGACTTCGAAGCCGATGCGCCGGGTGCGTTCGACGGCAAGGCGGTGACCTACTACGGCCGCTGGACCTACAAGTTCGAGGAAGCCGCGCGCCGCGGTGCCGAGGGTGTCCTGATCGTGCACGAGACCGCGCCGGCCGCCTACGGCTGGGCCACGGTGAAGAGCTCGGGCACCTCGCCGCTGTTCGACATCGAGCGCGGCCAGGCCGAAGCGATGGCCCAGCACACGCCGCTGCGTGGCTGGATGCAGCGCGAGCTGGCCGAGGCGATCTTCGCCGACGCCGGCCTGGATTTCGACGCCGAGAAGCGCAAGGCCATGCAGGCCGACTTCCGTCCGGTGGTGCTGGACAACGCCAAGCTGAGCGTGGATTTCGCGATCAAGCGCGAGCCGGTGGTGACCCGCAACGTGGTGGCCAAGCTGCCCGGCGGCGAGCATGGCGATGAGGCCGTGATCTTCTCCGCGCACTGGGATGCGTTTGGTATCGGCCAGCCCGATGCCAAGGGTGACCGCATCCGCCATGGCGCCATCGACAACGCCACCGGCGTGGCCACCGTGCTGGAACTGGGCCGCGTGTTCGCTGCCGGCCCGCAGCCGCAGCGCAGCCTGTACTTCGTCGCCCTGACGGCCGAAGAGAAGGGCCTGCTGGGTGCCAGCTACTATGCCGCACACCCGCTGGCACCGCTGGAAAAGACCGCGGCCGTGCTGAACATCGAAATGTTCAGCCCGGATGGCGCGACCCGTGACATCGCCTCGTGGGGCAAGGGCCGGGTGTCGCTGGAAGGCGACCTGGAACGCGTGGCCAAGGCCCGTGGCCGCAGTTACAGCCCCGACCCGAACCTGGAAGCGGGCTTCTTCTACCGCGCGGATCACTTCGCCTTTGCCCGCCTGGGCGTGCCGGCCATCACCATCGGCCCGGGCCTGGACAAGCTGGACGGCGGCGTCGAGGCCGGCCGCGCGCTGCGCGAGAAGTACTTCGCCGACTGCTACCACCAGGCCTGCGACGCCTGGACCCCGAGCTGGGACCCGGCCGGCCATGCCGCCGACACCCTGCTGGTCTACGACCTGGGCGCCGAGCTGGCCAACAGCCGCCGCTGGCCGCAGTGGGAGAAGGAGTCGGAATTCCACGGCGCCCGCGAGAAGAGCGACGCCGCCCGCCGTTGAAGGGAGTGCCGGCCGCTGGCCGGCAATCCGGTGCGACGACGGAGGTAGAGTCGACTGTTAGTCGACTATGCGCGAAGCGCGGGTTTCATGCCTCGTTAGGGAGAGCAGTCGACTAACAGTCGACTCTACCCAGCCGCGCTCATCGGCGCCGGCGCAGCAGCGCCCACGCGCCCCAGCCACTGGCGGCGAGCACGGCCAGATAGCACACCACCATCGTGCGCATGCCCATCGGGTGCAGTTGCCCGCCGCGCGGGTGGGTACTCATCGCCATCGAGCTGTGGCCACTGCCCAGGTCGACTGCCAGCTGCAGCACCAATGCGGCAGAGAACACCAGCAAGGCCACCCCGAAGCCGATGCGCGGCCATGAGGCCTGCGCGCTGGGGCGGCGCAGCAGCCAGGCCAGTGCCGTGGCTGCGGCAAGCGCCGCCGCGATCCACATCAGCGGCGACGCCGGAGACGTAGCAGCCACCGGCATTGCACCGGTGGCTGCGATCAGTACGACGCCCTTACTTGCGGGTGCCGTCGAGCCAGTTCGGGCCCTTGTTGGTGAGGAAGAAGACATAGACCACCAACGATACCGCGATTGTGGCCGTGACGTAGATGGCGAACCAGTCGACGTGGCCGGTCTTCAGCGCGCCCTGGTACAGCAGCGGGGCGGTACCACCGAACAGCGAGTTGGCCAGCGCATAGCCCAGGCCCACGCCAAGTGCACGGATGTGGGTGGGGAACAGTTCGGCCTTCACCACCGCGTTGATGGAGGTGTAGCCGGTGAGGATGACAAAGCCCAGCGCCAGGGTCAGGAAGGCGAGGGTGGCATCGTGCTGGTGCGGCAGCTGGGTGATCAGGTACCAGCTGTACAGCACGCCGCCCACGCCGAAGAACACCAGCAGGCTCTTGCGGCCGATGATGTCCGACAGCCAGCCGCCGACCGGCTGCAGCACCATCAGGAACGTCAGCACGCCAAGGTTGACCAGGGTGGCGGTCATCGGATCATCCGCGGCAAACGCGCTCTGGATCATCTTCGGGCCGTTCACCGAGTAGGTGTAGAAGGCAATGGTGCCGCCGGCGGTGATCAGGAAGCACAGCAGCAGCGGGCGCCACTGGTGCACGATCAGTTCGTACATCGAACCGGACTTCTTCGCCTTGCCCTCGCGTGCGGCCTCGATCGACGATTCTTCCATCGTCTCGTCCATGCCCCGGCGCAGCCAGAACACCACGACCGCGGCGATGCCACCGATGCCGAACGCGATGCGCCAGCCGAATTCGGAAATCTCCGGCTTGCCCCAGAAGTTCAGCATCAGGAACAGGGTGAGCTGCGCCAGCACGTGGCCGCCGACCAGGGTGACGTAATGGAACGAGGACAGGAAGCCACGGCGGCCGGGAATGGCGGCCTCGGACATGTAGGTGGCGCTGGCGCCGTACTCGCCGCCGGTGGCGAAGCCCTGCAGCAGGCGTGCGAACAGCAGGATGATCGCCGCCCAGATGCCGATGCTGGCCGCCGTGGGCGTGATCGCGATGAGGAAGGAGCAGACGGCCATCAGGGTGACCGACACGGTGAGTGCCAGGCGACGGCCGTGGCGGTCCGCGAAGCGGCCGAAGAACCAGGCGCCGATCGGGCGCATCAGGAACGTGGCGGCGAAGATCGCCCACACGTACATGGTGGAGTTCTTGTCTTCGGGCGAGAAGAACTGCGATTCGAAGTACACGGCGAACACCGAGTACACGTAGACGTCATACCACTCCACCAAGTTGCCGGCGGAGCCTTTGAGGGTATTGGAGATCGAGCGGCGCAGCGCGGCGCCGTCGGTGCTGGGGACAGCAGGTTGGGACGTGGTGCTCATCTGGGTGAGGATCCTCGATGCGGTGCTTCCATGCGGGAAAGATCGGTGCCAGGGGCGCGCGTGGGGCGCTGCCAGCCAGCCTCCTAGGTACTGCATCCCACGTCAACGCCGGGTGCCGGAGGGGCGGGCAAGGCATGGGGACCGCACAGGGTGACAGCGGCCCGCAGGGGGGACCATAGCTAGATCGTCGTACGCGATGTCGTGCGCTGCGCGTTCAGTAAAGTCCTGCAAGGCCTGCGCGACTGCCGGAAGCGGGGTTGCTCCGTCACCCGAACCTTCTAGAATCCCTTTTCCCCTGCCTGCTGGTGCGTCATGTCGGCTTCCCCTGTTCCTTCTGCGGCTGCCCCCCGGGGTGGCCTTGTCGCGCTGGCCTTGCTGCTGGTCTACGTGGTCTGGGGCTCGACCTACCTGGGCATCGCCAAGGCCCTGCACGGCGGCGCGCTGCCGCTCACCATGGTCTCCGGCAGCCGCTTCATCATCGCCGGCGGCCTGATGTACCTGGCCCTGCGCCTGTTCTGGAAGATGCCGCGGCCGAGCCTGCGGCAGTGGCGCAACCTGGTCATCATGGGCGTGACCATGCTGGTGCTGGGCAATGGCATGGTGGTGCTGGCCGAGCGTGAAGTGTCTTCCGGCCTGGCCGCAACAGCAGTGGCCTCGGTGCCGTTGTGGATGGCGCTGTTCTCCGCGTTTCGCGGCCAGCACGCCAGCCGCGGCGAATGGCTGGGCATCGCGGTCGGTTTCATCGGCGTGGTCTGGCTCAATGCCGGCAGCAGCCTCACGGCGTCGCCCACCGGGCTGGTGCTGCTCCTGATCGCACCGGTCGGCTGGGCATTCGGTTCGGTGTGGGCGCGCGGCCTGGATCTGCCCGGTCCGTTCATGACCGCTGCCGGGCAGATGATCTGCGGTGGCGTGCTGCTGGTGCTGATCGGCCTGGCGGTGGGCGAGCGCCCGACTACGCTGCCCGACACGGGCGGCCTGCTGGCCATGGCCTACCTGTGCGTGTTCGGTTCCATCGTGGCGTTCACCGCCTATGTCTGGCTGCTGCACAACGTGCGCCCGGCGCTGGCCGGCAGCTACGCCTACGTCAATCCGGTCATCGCGGTGCTGCTGGGCGCGGCACTGAATGGCGAGCAGTTCGGCTGGCGCGATTTCCTCGCGATGGCGGTCATCCTGCTGGGCGTGGTGGTGCTGACCATGGCAAGGACCTGGAAGAAGTGAGCATGGACGAGAAGGAACAACGCCGCGGTCTATGGGTCACCGCGTCCACCTTCGTGCTGTGGGGGCTGGTGCCGGTGTACTGGCATCTGCTCAACGAGGTGCCGTCGTTCCAGATCATTGCCCACCGCATCATCTGGTCCACGGTGCTGGTGGTGGCGTGGCTGCTGCTGACCGCGCGCCTGGGCTGGTGGCGGAAGATCGCCGCGCAGCCGCGCGCGCTGCCGATCCTGGCGGTATCCAGCCTGACCATTGCCTTCAACTGGGGCCTGTACATCTGGGCGGTCAACGCCGGGCACGTGATCGAAACCAGCCTGGGCTACTTCATCAATCCGCTGGTGAATGTGTTGCTGGGCGTGCTGGTACTGAAGGAGCGCCTGCGCCGCGTGCAGTGGATCGCGGTGGCAATGGCCGCGGTGGGCGTGGCCTGGCTGACCATCGATGCTGGCACGCCGCCGTGGATCGCGCTGGGCCTGGCGTGTTCGTTCGGCCTGTACGGGCTGCTGCGCAAGCTGGTGTCGGTCGATCCGGTGGCCGGGCTGGGCGTGGAGAGCCTGTACCTGTTCCTGCCCGCGCTTGCGTTTGCGGTGTGGGCAGAGAACGGTCATGGCGGCGCGTTCTTCCACGGCTGGGGCTGGCGCAACGATCTGCTGCTGGTGTTCGGTGGCGTGGTCACTGCAGTGCCGCTGATCGGCTTCGCCTACGGGGTGAAGCGCATTCCGCTGTCGCTGGTCGGCATCCTGCAGTACATCGCACCGAGCCTGCAGCTGCTGCTGGGCGTGTTCTTCTTCCACGAGGCGTTCGACACCGGCAAGGCGATTGGCTTTGCGGTGATCTGGGCCGGGCTGGTGTTGTTCGTCGGCGAGAACGTGCGGGCGATGCGGGCGGCGAGGGGTCGGATCCCTCCGCAACGCGGTGGGCTCTGACCTCCGGGCTGAGCTGGGAAAGGGGTCAGAGCCCTTCGCGTTGCGAAGGGATCCGACCTCGGTTCCGGCAAAAAAGAACGGCGCCCCGAGGGGCGCCGTTCTGCTTCCATCTCCGGCCAGGAGAGAGTTGGCCGGAACGGGAACGCGGGTGCAGGCTTAGAAGCGCTGCTGGTACTTCATGTACATGAAACGACCGATGTCGAAGCCGCCGTAGTAGACGAAGCTGCTGTTCGGCTGGCTGTACATCACCGGACCCTGGTGGTCGAACACGTTGTTCAGGCCCAGCGACACGGTGCCATTCCACGGCAGGCTGTAACGCACCTGCAGGTCGTGGAAGGTGTTCGAGCCCACCTTGTTGGTCGGCGAGGCATCGGTGTAGGCCGAGCTGAAGTCCGGCAGGTTGCACTCGTCCATGTAGGAGCACTTCTCCTTCATGCTGGAGTAGTAACGCGCGGTCCAGCCGATGCCCAGGTTGCCGTACTGCCAGTCCAGGTTGAAGGTCGAGCGCACGCGGAAGTTGCCGCCCCAGCTGGTCAGCTGTTCCACCGGCGTGGTGACGGCGTTGTCGTTACGCTGTTCCAGGTAGTCGGTGTAGGTGGTGTTCCAGGTGACGGCGAACTTGCCGAACGTGGTTTCCGGCAGGCGGTAGCGCGCGCTGATGTCATAGCCGGCGGTCTCGCGGTAGCCGGCGTTGACCAGCGAGCGGTCCAGCGCGTTGACCTGGCCGTTGCTGCCGCGGGTGAAGCGACCGCAGGCCGCGTCCGAACCCTGCACGTAGCACTGTTCCAGGATGCTGGTGGCCGACTCGCCGACGATGGCGTTGTTGATGCGGATCTTCCACCAGTCCAGGCTGACGTCCAGGCCCTGCACGAAGTCCGGGCTGTAGACCAGGCCGACGGTCCAGGTCTTGGCGGTTTCCGGCTTCAGCTCCGGGTTGGAACCCGAGTTGAAATCGGTGGTGGCCTGCTGGCCCGGCTTGCTGGCCACGCTGCCGTCGCTGTTGAGCTGGCGGAAGTTGGCCGGCACGTTCAGGGCCTTGCAGCGTGCGGCAACCGCGGCGCTGGTGGCGGCGGTGCCGAACGAGGTGTCGCACGGGTCGGTGAACGAGTCACGGCTGCTGACGGTGCCGCCGTACAGATCGTCCACGGTCGGCGCACGGAAGCCGGTGCCGTAGGTGGCGCGCACCAGCAGGCTGTCGATCGGCTTCCACTTCACGCCGAACTTGCTGTTGGTGGTCGAACCGAAGTTGTTGTAATCCGAGTAACGACCGGCCACGTCCAGCGACAGCTCACGGGCAAAGGCCATGTCGGCCAGCAGCGGCACCTGCAGTTCCAGGTAGACCTCGCTCAGCGAGTAGTCGCCCTGGGTCGGCTTGCCGCTGGTGCCGGCGATCTGGCCGTTCTGCACCATCAGGTCCGGGGTGTAGCGTGCTTCTTCGGTACGGTGCTCGAAGCCCATCGCGGTCAGCACGTCGCCGGCCGGCAGGGTGAACAGCGAGCCGGAGATGTTGGCGCTGGCCACCTTGGTGGTGGTCTGGCTCTTGTCCACGAAGCGGGCGAACAGGTAGTCCTGCACGTCCTGGTTGCTCAGCGAGCCCGGGCCGGTGTAGCCCATCGGCGCGGCCGGATTCCACGGCACGCAGCCGGCAATCACCGCATCCGGCGTGCCGCAGTACGCCACGCCATCCTTGATGAAGGATGGGCCGACGGCCTGGTTGACGTTGGGCTGGTACATGCTGCCCGTGCCGATGCGCTCGCCTTCATTGCGGTTGTAGGTGTAGTTGACGTTCCAGTCCCAGTAGCGCGAACCGGTGTCGAAGCTGCCTTCCAGACCCAGGCTGCCGCGCTTGGTCTCCATGTTGTTTTCGGTGCCACGCAGCATTTCTTCGGTGCGGTGCGAGAACAGCACGTCCTGGCCCCACAGATTGAATGCGCTGTCCTTGGACAGGGCGGCGCGGGTGCCGCTGCGCGCCTGTGCGGCAGTCACCGAGTACGGGTAACCGGCCAGGTGCTTGCTCGATTCGCGCTTGCTGTACAGCGCATCGGCAACCAGACGCAGGTTGTCGGTGATCGAGAAGCCACCGTTGGCGAACACCGAAGTGCGCTCCAGGCCGGTCAGCAGGCTCATGTTGGTCTTGGTGTTGGCACCATCGGCCGGGTTCAGCGTGTGGAAGTTGGCTGCATCGGTCGGGTCGCCGCCCGGGCCGACAGTCACCGGCTTGCCGCCGACGGTGACGCTGCCCCACGGCGTGGTGCCGTTGAGGCCATCGTTCGGATGACGCGGGCCGTTGACGTAGCGGGTGAACTCACGCGCGCCGCCCATCACTTCGTCTTCCTTGGTGCGCTCGGCACCCACGCTGAACCAGCCGCGGTCGAAGGTCTTGCCGAAGGTGGCGCTGTAGGAGCGCTTCTGGCCGTCACCTTCGCCGTACTGGCCGACGTAGACGCTGGCTTCGCCACCGTCGAAATTCTTGCGGGTGATGATGTTGACCACACCGGCGATGGCGTCCGAGCCGTACAGCGCCGACGCACCGTCGGTCAGCACTTCCACGCGCTCGACGATGGCCGAGGGAATCGAGGCCAGGTCGGAATAACCACCGGCGCTGACGCCCATGCGGCGGCCGTCGATCAGCACCAGGCTGCGTTCCGGGCCCAGGTTGCGCAGGCTGACATACATGCCACCGAAGTCGCGCGAGGAGGTCAGCGACGAAGCGCGGCTCATGCTCGGCGAACCGGCAGCGGTCACGTCCTGCAGGATGTCGGCGACGTTGACGTAGCCCTTCTTCTCGATCTCGGCGCGGTTGAGCGCGACCACCGGCTGGGCGGTCTCGACACTGGCCTGGCGGATGCGCGAGCCGGTGATTTCGATGCGGTCGAGGTTGGTGGTGTTGTCGCCCGCATCCTGTGCGAAGGCGGGGGTGGTGCAGCTGGCGGCCAGCGCGATGACGATCGCGTTGCGCAGCGGGGTGGTCTTCAGGGACATCCGTGAAATCTCGTGTTTCAGAAAAAAACATGCGCCCGTTCTATGGGCGCGTGGGGTACTGCAAACCAACGTGGGGGGCGGGATTCTAGAGTGTTTTCATTCGTAACTGTTTGTCCCTGCGTGTTACATCGCGCCGAACATGAATCGCAACCAACAATCCACAGGGGTGCTGTGCGCAGCGTCACGCGCGAGGTGTTTTCGATGCGCAGAGGCACCGATAACGGCGGCAGTCGCGCGATCTGTAATGCACGGAGTGTGCGAACGTTCATCCACGCATGGCGTGGATCTACTGCAACGCGGACACCCGTGCGATACACAATGAATCCGGCAAATCCGCGCCTCGCGTGGATGAGGCCCAGTAGATCCACGCCACGCGTGGATGACGCCACACCAGTAGATCCACGCCATGCGTGGATGACGCGCCCACAAAAAAGGGCGAAGCCTTCGCTTCGCCCTCCAGATCCATCACTCCACACACCGGCGCGTTGGTCAGGTCTCGCGCAACGCCGTGGTGATCGGCAGGCGCGCCGCGCGCAGTGCCGGGAACAGGCCACCGACCAGGCCGATGCCCAGCGCCCACTTCAGGCCATTCCACAGCAGCTCCGGCGACACGTGGAACTTGAACACCACCGCGCTGAAATTGCTGCCGATGGTGGACACGCTGTAACCGTTGAACAGCAGCCAGGCCACCGCACAGCCCAGCAATCCGCCCAGCAAGGCCAGCAGCATGGTTTCCAGCATCACTGCGGTCACCACCGGCAGGCCGCGGAACCCGATCGCGCGCATGGTGGCGATCTCGCGTGCACGCGTCGCGACTGCGGCGTACATCGTGTTGAGCGCACCGAACACCGCGCCCACCGCCATGATCGTGCCGATCACCTTTCCAAGGATGTCGATCAGCTTGGTCAGGCCACCGCCCTGCTTGCTGTAGTACGCGCGCGTAGTTTCGACGTCCAGCTTCAGGCGCGGATCGGCCGCCACGGCCGCCTTGAACTGTTCGAAGCCAGGCTTGCCATCGGTGCGCACGCTGATCGACTGCCACGCACTGCGCTGGTAGGTGGTGGCCAGCGTATCGGCATCGGTCCACATTTCCGAATCGTGCGCATCCCCCGAGGCGAACACACCGACCACGGTCCAAGCCTGGTTGCCCAGGGTCAGTGTCTTGCCGACGTCCAGATCGCGGAACTGTCCCTGCGCGCCCTGGCCGACCACGATCTCGCGCAGGCCGGTGCCGAACTTGCGCCCCTGCACGATCTTCACCTTGTCATGCACCGCCCACGCCTGTGGGCCGACGCCGCGGAACTGCGCGTTGACGTCGGTACCGTCGGCCTTGGACACGAGGTTCACCACCTGTGACAGCTCCGGTGACAGCAGCGGCCGGCCTTCGCTATCGCGGCTGATGCCGGGCAGGGTGGACAGCATTGGCACCTGCTCGCGGGTGATGACCGAATTGGTCTCGGCCTGCGAACCGCCGCGCAGCACGATGGCGGTGGTGTCATCGCCGGTGTTGTTGAGCGTGGCCTGGAAGCCCTCGCCCATGGCCAGCATCGCCACCAGCACGCCGACCACGCCGGCAATGCCCACCACGATCACCGAGGAGGCACCCCAGCGCTGCGGCAGGCTGGCGATGCCGATACGGGTGGCCGCCAGCGCCAGTCGCCCGCTGCGGGTCAGCAGCAGCCACAGCGCCACCAGCACCGCCACGGCCAGCACACCGACCCACGGCAGGCCGATCCACAGCACCAGGCCCACCGCCAGCAGCAGCACGGTCAGTGCATTGCCCAACCACTTCTTGATCCTGTTCATCGGGAATCCTCCTCAGCGGCCGGCCAGCGCATCGACGATCTTCAGGCGCTTGGCGCGCAGCGCGGGCAGCAGCCCGACCACGACGCCGATCACCACGATCAGGCCGATGCCCACCAGCCAGGTGGGGGTGGGTACGTGCGGTGGCAGCATGCCCAGGCTCTTCGGCGCGATCGCCGGCAGCACCAGTGCGGCCAGGCCCATGCCGATCAGGCCGCCGAGGCCGATCAGCAGCACCGACTCGACCATCACCAGCGTCAGCACGGTGCTGTCCTTGAAGCCCAGCGTCTTCAGCGTGGCCAGCTCGGGAATGCGCTCGCGCACGGCCTGCGCCATGGTGTTGCCGGTCAGCAGCAGCAGGGTGAAGAACACCGCGCCCATGATCGAGGTGACGATCATGCCGATATCCGCGAACTGCTTGACGAAGGCCTGCTGGAACGCCGATTCGGTCTGGGTCTTGGTCTCGTGGTCGGAGTTGGCCGAGATCGCATCGATGGCCTGCGCGACCCGCGAGGCATGGTCGGGGTTGTCCAGGGTGATCGTGTACCAGCTCACCTGGTTCTTGATGTAGTCGTTGGACTCGTCGAAGTACTTCCAGTTCATCATCAGCTGGCGTTCTTCGTTGCCCGCCTGCGCGCGGTCCTTCGAGCGGAAGATGCCCTTCAGCTCCAGCGGCCAGTCATTGCTGCCGCCGCGCGGGAAGATGGTCGCCTGCAGCGGAATGGTGTCGCCGATCTTCCAGCCGAACTGGTTGGCCAGGGTCTCGCCGACGATGGCGCCGGTGCGGGTCTGCTTCCAGTCTTCCAGCTGTGCCGGGTCGATCTGCAGTTCGCGGTAGACGTCGAAGTAGTTGGGCGACACCGAGAAGTTCGGGAAGAAGTTCTTCGGGTCCTGGTAGATGCCGCCGAACCACATGCCATAGGCCACGTCGCGCACGCCATCGACCTGGCGGATCTGCGTCTCCAGGCGGATCGGCAGCGATTGGGTGATCGACAGCCGCGAAGCCGTGACCAGGCGGTTGGCACCTTCCACGCTGCCGCCGGAATTGAATGCCACGCGCACCGAATCGAGCATGCCGAACAGCAGGAATGCCGCGACCACCGAAAGCAGGGTCAGCAGGGTCCGGGTGCGGCTGCGGAACAGCTGGGCCCAGACCAGGGAAAAGTATTTCATCGCCGGGGCCTCCGTCAGTGGGCCAGCGGGGCGTCGGCCAGCTCGCCCTTGTCCAGGTGCACCGTGTGGGTGGCGTACTCGGCGGCCTTCGGGTCATGGGTGACCATGATGATGGTCTTGCCGTGTTCGCGGTTGAGCTGCTGCAGCAGGCCCAGGATCTCCTCGGCCGATTGCCGGTCGAGATCGCCGGTCGGTTCGTCGCAGATCAGGAAGGTCGGGTCGGAGACGATGGCGCGGGCAATCGCCACGCGCTGCTGCTGGCCGCCGGACAGTTCGTTGGGGCGGTGGCTGCGGCGGTCGGCCAGGCCGACCAGGGTCAGCGCGATCTCGGCATTGCGCCTGCGCTGTGCGGCGCTGAGGTGGGTCAGCAGCAGCGGCAGCTCCACGTTCTTCTGCGCGGTCAGCATCGGCATCAGGTTGTAGAACTGGAACACGAAGCCGACGTGGTGGCTGCGCCAGGTCGAGAGCTGGCCGCCGCTCATCTGGTCGATGCGCTCGCCTTCGATGCTGATCTCGCCGCCACTGGGGTTGTCCAGGCCGCCGATCAGGTTGAGCAGGGTGGTCTTGCCCGAACCGGACGGGCCCATCAGCGCGACGAAGTCGCCGCTGGCGATGTCCAGGTCGATGCCGTGCAGCACCTGCACTTTTTCCGGGCCGCGTTGGTAGGTCTTGGTGATGTTGCGCAGTGAAACCAGGGTCGACATCGGGGTTCTCCACGAAGGGTGGGACACGGGAACGCGCGCCGGCCACGGGCCGGAGGGCATGCATCGAACGGTGCTGCCGGCGGCGCCACGCGGGCGCCAGGCCGTTACTGCGCTTGTTTCAGTCGAACCCTGGCGCCATCGCGCAGGGTGTCCGGTGGGCTGACCACCACGCTTTCACCCGCACTCACGCCCTTCAGCAGCTGGCGATCCTTGCCCATCGCCTGGCCGGCCTGCACGGCGCGCTGCTGCACGCGGTCGGCATCGCCCAGCACGAAGGCCACGCTGGCACCGTCGCGCTCGACCACCGCCGTGGCCGGCACGCGCACGCCCTGCGGCTTGCTGGCGGTGGCCTGCGGCTGCGCCTGTTCCAGGAAACTGACCCGCACGCCCATCTCCGGCACGATGCGCGGGTCCTTCACCTTCAGCGCCACGCGCACCTTCACCGTGGCCTTGCCGCGGTCGGCGGTGGGGATGATGGCGATCACCTCGCCGGGGATCTTCCAGTCCGGGTAGGCGTTGAGCGTGGCTTCCACCGGCATCTTCGGCTGCACGCGGCCGATGAAGGCTTCGCCCACTTCCACCTCGATCTCCAGCGAATCCATGTCGACGATGGTGCCGATGCCGGTACGGGTGAAGCCGCCACCGGCCGACAGCGGCGAGACGATCTCGCCCGGCTGCGCGGCCTTGGCGGTGACTACTCCAGAGAACGGCGCGCGCACGATGTTGTTGTCCACGCCGAGGTCGGCGATGGCGAGCTGGTCGCTGGCCACCTTGACATTGCGCTGGGCGGTATCGAGCTGTGCGCGGAGGCTGTCACGCTGGGCCACGGCCTGGTCGTACTGCGAACGCGAGACCAGCTGCTGGCCGACCAGCGCCTGCAGGCGGCTGGCTTCGGCGGCGGCCTGGCGCTGCTGCGCCTGCAGGCCGGCCACCTGTGCACGTGCGGCCTGCACCTGCGAGGCGGAGAGGCTGCGCTGTGCATCGGCATCGATCGGGTCCAGCGTGGCCATGACCTGGCCGGCCTCCACCCGCATGCCTTCCTCGATCATCACTTCGCGCACCTTGCCGGTGATCTTGGCCGACACCGTGGCCATGCGCCGGGCCACCACGTAGCCGCTGGCATCGAGTACCGAGCTGCTGGCATTGCCCTGCTGGATCGCTACTGCCGGTGCGGTTTCCACCTCCACCGTCGGCTCGCGGCCGAACAGGAAGAAGGCACCGCCGGCCAACAGCAGCACGATCACCATGAGCGCGATCCACAGCCAGCGGCGGCCGCCCGGGCCATCCCCGGAGGACGGCGGCGGGCTCTTGCGGTCGATACGGAGTTCCTTCAACAGCTCGGCAGAAGCGTTCATTGCGTTCCATCACAGGCGTTCGGGCGGAGTGGCCGGAAGGGCGACAGCAGCGGTTCCGGTGGCAAAGCGTGTGGCACAGCATGCAGGTGGCACGGGGCGGGATGGCAGTGACAGCTGTCACCCGATGTAGCTGACGGCGGCCACTGCGAAACGTGACCGGGGCGGCACAGGATGGCAACGTCCCCGCTACCGGTACCGCACCCATGGATCCGACCGCAGCTCCCACTACGGCCCCGCTGGCCCGCCTGCACCAGGTGCAGGTGCATTACGCCGGCCATGCCGCCCTGCAGGGCATCGACCTGCAGGTGCGTGCCGGCCAGGTCCTGGCCCTGCTGGGCCGCAACGGTGCTGGCAAGAGTACCGCGATCAGCGTGCTGCTGGGCCTGCGCCGCGCCGATGCCGGGCAGGTCGAACTGCTTGGTGGTGATCCGCAGCAGCGCGCCAGCCGCGTGGGGCTGGGCGTGATGCTGCAGAGCACCAGCCTGCCGCCGATGCTGCAGGTGGATGAACTGGTGGCGCAGGCCAGCGCCTGCTATCCCGATCCGATGCCGCTGGCCGAGGTCCTGCAGCGCGCCGGCCTGCAGGAGCTGGCCCGCCGCCGCTATGGGCAGCTGTCCGGTGGCCAGCAGCGCACGGTGCAGTTCGCCATCGCGCTGTGCGGGCGCCCGCGCGTGCTGTTCCTGGATGAGCCCACCACCGGCCTGGACATCCAGGCGCGGCAGGTGATGTGGCAGGCGATCCGGCACCTGGTGGCCGAAGGCTGCGGCGTGCTGCTGACCACCCACTACCTGGAGGAAGCCGAAGCGCTGGCGCAGCAGGTGGTGGTGCTGGAACAGGGCCGCGTGCTGGCCGATGCGCCGCTGGCCGAGCTGCGCCTGGCCGACCGGCCGCGGCGCATCCGCTGCCGCAGCGGCCTGGCGGTGGAAGACGTGCAGCACTGGCCTGGCGTGCAGCAGGTGCAGCGCGACGGTGCGCACCTGCAGCTGCTGGCCAGCCCGGCCGAACCGGTGGTGGCGCGCCTGCTGGCTGCCGATGCACGACTGCAGGAGCTGGAAGTACAGGGCGCGGCATTGGCCGACGCCTTCCTCGACATGACCCGGGAGGCCGCATGAACACCGTGACCCACACCCTCGCTGCGCCGCGCGCGTCCGTGCGTGCCGCCCTGCGTCCCTACATCGCCGAGCTGCAGGCCGAGCTGCGCCGGGCCTGGCGCACGCCGGCCTTCGCGGTGCCGTCGCTGCTGTTCCCGGTGCTGTTCTACCTGTTGTTCGGCGTGCTGCTGGGGCGTGGCCACGCGCCGCTGTACCTGCTGGCTACCTACAGCGTGTTCGGCGCGATGGCACCGGCCCTGTTCGGCTTCGGCGTGCAGCTGGCACTGGACCGCGAAGGTGGCCTGCTGACCCTGAAGCGCGCGCTGCCGATGCCGGCGGCGGCGCCATTGCTGGCACGGCTGGCGATGGCGGTGATGTTCGCGCTGCTGGTGGCCGGCCTGCTGGTCACCGCAGCCAGCACTCTGGGCGGCGTGCATCTGCAGGTGCAGCAGATCCTGCAGCTGCTGGCCGTGGCTGCGCTGGCGGCCCTGCCGCTGGGCGCCATCGGCCTGCTGATCGGCAGCCATGTCAGTGCCAGCGCGGCACCGGCGATGGTCAACCTGGTGTACCTGCCGCTGGCCCTGCTCTCGGGCCTGTGGCTGCCGCTGTCGGCTCTGCCCAAGCTGTTCTCGACGATGGCGCCGCTGTGGCCGACCTGGCACCTGGCGCAGCTGGCGCTGACGGTGGTCGGGCTGCCCGCGGCAGGCAGCCTCGCCGGGCATCTGCTGGTGCTGCTGGGCGTGACCGTGGTGGCGCTGCTGCTGGCGCGCCGCCGCCTGCGTCGGGTCGGCTGAACTGGCATGATCGGCAGCGAACGTCCCCGCCTGGATCCGCCCGTGTCGTCGAGCTGGCTTGCCTCCCTGCTGCGCCCTGCGCCGGATTCGGCCGTGGCCGACCTGTTGCGTCGGGGCAAATCGCCGTGGAGCGGTGCGATCCACCTGCTGTGGTCGGTGTGGATCTTCCTGACGCCCGCGCTGGGCAATGGCTTCACCCTGCGCTGGTTGTTCCTCACCCTGGCCAGCTATCCGCTGTTCCTGTTCCTGTATGCACGGGTGATGCTGGCGCCGCGCCACCACGGCCCGCGCTATGCGCTGGCGATGGTCGCGCTGTCGCTGGTGCTGCTGCCCTGGTACCCGTCCGGCCTGAGCTACTTCGTGTTCGGCTGCGTGCTGATGCGCATGAGCGGGCGCAGCGGCTGGTGGATGTACCTGCTGCAGCTGACCGGGTTGAACATCGTGTTCTGCTCGGCCGCGCTGTACTTCGGCTACCCATGGCAGGCGCTGGTGTGGATGCCGGCGGTGTCCTTCATCGTCGGCCTGGTGGTGAACGTGGAGGCGTTGAGCCAGCAGCGCGATGTGGCCCTGCAGCTGTCGCAGGAGGAAGTGCGGCGGCTGGCGACCACCGCCGAGCGCGAGCGCATCGGCCGTGACCTGCACGATCTGCTCGGCCACACGCTGTCGCTGATCACGTTGAAGCTGGAACTGGCGCGCAAGCTGTACGACCGCGATGACGCGCGTGCGCGGCAGGAGATCGGCGAGGCCGAGGCCATTGCCCGCGAGGCACTGGCGCAGGTGCGCAGTGCGGTCACCGGCATCCGTGCCAGCGATCTGGCCGGCGAGCTGGCCTCGGCGCGGCTGCTGCTGGAATGCCAGCAGGTGCACCTGCATTACACGGTGCCGCCACCGATGCCGGTGGAGGTAGAGCGCGGCCTGGCTCTGGTGCTGCGCGAGGCGGCCACCAATATCGTGCGCCATGCGCAGGCGACCCAGGCGCGGGTGGAATTCATGCAGGAAGGACGGCAGCTGGTGATGCAGATACGCGATGATGGACGGGGCGGCCTGCAGGCCGAAGGCAATGGCCTGTGCGGCATGCGCGAGCGCGTGGCCGCGCTGGGCGGCCAGCTGCAGGTGCAGTCGGCCAGGGGCGAGGGCACCGTGTTGAGCGTGCGCGTGCCGCTGGCAGCGGCCACCACTCCGGTCCCGCCGGCCTCGCTGGCACAGGACGGTGCGGCATGATCCGCATCCTGCTGGCCGAGGACCAGGCCATGGTGCGCGGCGCGCTGTCGGCGCTGCTGGGTCTGGAGCCGGATATCGACGTGCTGGGCAGCGCTGCCGACGGCGAGGCTGCCTGGCGCATGCTGCAGCAGCTGCAGCCGGACATCCTGGTGACCGACATCGAGATGCCCGGCCTGACCGGCCTGGAGCTGGCCCAGCGCATCGCCCGCCACGAACTGCCGATCAAGGTGGTCATCGTCACCACCTTCGCCCGCGCCGGTTTCCTGCGCCGCGCGCTGGAAGCGGGGGTGCTGGGTTATCTGTTGAAGGATGCGCCGGCGGAGAACCTGGCCGAAGCGCTGCGCAAGGTGCAGCAGGGCATCCGCGCGATCGACCCGCAGCTGGCGATGGACGCGTGGTCGCAGGCCGATCCACTGACCGATCGCGAGCGCCGCGTGCTGCGCCTGGCAGGCGAGGGCCGCACGGCCAGCGAGATCGCCGAGCAGCTGGGGCTGTCGCACGGCACGGTGCGCAATTACCTGTCCGAGTGCATCGGCAAGCTGGGCGTGGCCAACCGCATCGAGGCGTACCGGCTGGCGCGGCAGAAGGGTTGGTTGTAGCGCCGGGCCATGCCCGGCGAGCGAAGCGGCCGCCTTTGACCTTTGCCTGCACGTGCGACGAAACGATCCGCCGGGCGTGGCCCGGCGCTACCGATCCGAGGCCCTGCTCAATCCTTCCCGCGCGCCATCGCCTGGAACACGCCATCGCGGCGCACCCACAGGTGGAACAGCGCCGCGCCCACGTGCATCAGCACCGTGGCGAACAGCACATACGCCAGCAGGCTGTGCGCGTTGCGCAGGGCGGCATACAGCGCCGGGGTGTGCGGCACGATCGGCGGCAGGTGCAGGCCGCCCCACAGGGTGATCGGGTAGCCGCCGGCCGACAGCATCGCCCAGCCGATCAGCGGCATCGCCAGCATCAGCCCGTACAGCATCCAGTGCGATGCCTTCGCCGCCAGCACCTGCCACGCCGGCAGGTCGGCCGGCAGCGGTGGCGGACGATGCCGCAGGCGGTTATACAGCCGCAGCAGCACCAGCACGAGGATGGCGATGCCCAGCGGGCGGTGCAGGTCGATCAGCATCGGCCGCAGGTGCAGCGAGGCGACCATGGTCACGCCGACGAACAGCATGGCCAGGATCATCACCGCCATGGTCCAGTGCAGGATGCGCGCGAGCAGGTTGAAGTGGCCGTTGCCGGTACTCATCGTGCGGCCTCCTTCTTCGGTTGTTCGACGTTGCCGGCGGCGCGTTCGCGTTCGCGGCGGTTGAAGGACTGCGAGTACACGGCCGAGCGTGCGGCCAGGATCGGGTCGTCACTGCCGCGCACGCCGCTGGGCAGGATCAACGGGTCGAAGTTGACCTGGCCGCAGGCGCCTTCCTCCTGCGACTGCATGCGGTCCAGGCTGAGCACGCCGGCCACCACCTGCTCGCGCGAGTCGGGCCACGGCGTCGACGGATCGTCGATGGCATCGCCGGGCGCGGCGGTGCTGACCACCAGGTTCCACTGCACCGGGCCCTTGGCCAGGCGCTGCTGCAGTTCCTGGCTGAGGAAATCGACGCTGGCCTGCTTGCGCGTCTCCGCATCCATCTCCACCACCGGCGCCAGCGGCTGCCAGCGCCAGCGCACCGCGCGCTTCTGTCCCTGCGCGTTGGTGAACCAGAAACTGTTGACGCTGTTGTAGGTGGTATCGGCCCAGCTGCTGGTCCACGGCGCGGTCTTCGCCCATTGCTGGAAGGCCTGCGCGCTGGGGTACTTGGCCAGCACGGCAGCCATCTTCTGCGGGTCGGGCTTGCCGGTGGCCGGGTCGGGAATGGAGGCGCGGGTCTGCTCGTAGAAGGCCTTGGCGTCGGGCACGGCGAAGAACGGGAAGCTGTTCATCGCCATGCGCCATTCCTGGCCATCGTCGCTGACCATCTGCACCGCCATGCTGCGTACGCGCGCGGTGTTGTCGGCGCCGTACGGGTCGCCGCCACCGATCGACAGGCGGCCCATCACCGGCACGCGCGCCTGCGAGAACACCCGCGCGCTGGACAGGGTGGGCGCCTGCGCGCTGGGCTCGAACCAGCCGGCCACGCAGATGCCCTTGCTGTGCGCACGGCGGAAGCCTGGATGGGCCGGGCCGGTGGCTTCGATGGTGTCGGTGAAGCGCTGCGCGGTGAGGCGGTTGCCGATCCAGCCGGCCAGCCAGGCGAAGGCCAGCGCCGCGCCGCCCAGGATCAGGGCGATCAGGGCGATCCAGGGCAACGGGGAATGCGTGCGCGGTGCGCCGGGCGTCTGGCCGGCGCGGGTGTAGCGGAAGAGCGACATGGTCGGGTTCCTGCCTTCACGGATCGTGTGGGTGGTCGACCCGCACATCCTCGCAGAACCCGGCCGGGGCCGAAATTCAATTTTTCGTCAGATTTGCCAGCCCCGTCGGGGGCAGCGGTAGAGTCGACCGTTGGTCGACTGCTCTCCGATCGGCCGTGGAGAATCCCGCGCTGCGCGCGATAGTCGACTGACAGTCGACTCTACCGTGGAGCGCGCAGGCTCAGGCGTAACGCGCCTTCAGCATCGCCCAGGCCGAACGCAGGGCCAGGGCCTCGCCACCGGCCGGACGGCCCGGGCGCTCGCCGTCGTTCCAGGCGTACACGTCCAGGTGCGCCCAGCGCTGGTCGTTCTCCAGGAAACGCTCCAGGTACAGCGCGGCGGTCACCGAGCCGGCCATGCGCGAGCCGGCATTGGCCAGGTCGGCCACGCCGCTGCTCAGGTAACGCAGGTACGGGCGCCACAGCGGCATGCGCCACACCGGGTCGCGGGTTTCATCGCCGGCCTGCAGCCACTGCTGGGCCACGGTGTCGTCGTTGCTGAACAGGGCCGGCAGGTCCGGGCCCAGCGCAATGCGGGCGGCACCGGTCAGGGTGGCGAAGTCCAGCACCAGGTCGGGCTTCTGCTCGCCGGCGAAGGTCAGCGCGTCGCACAGGACCAGGCGGCCTTCGGCGTCGGTGTTGTCGATCTCGACGCTCAGTCCCTTGCGCGTGGCGATGATCTCGCCCGGGCGGAAGGCATCGGGGCCGATTGCATTTTCCACCGCCGAAATCAGCAGGGTCAGGCGCACCGGCAGCTGCTGGGCCATCACCAGCCCGGCCAGGGCCAGCGCATGGGCGGCACCGCCCATGTCCTTCTTCATGTTGCGCATGCCGTCGGCCGGCTTGATGTCCAGGCCGCCGGTATCGAAGCACACGCCCTTGCCGACCAGCGCCAGCGCCGGGTCGCTGTCCTTGCCCCAGCGCAACACGATCAGGCGCGGTGCACGGTGCGAGGCACGGCCCACCGCGTGGATGGCCGGGAAGTTCTGCTTCAGCAATTCGTCGCCGGTGATCGCTTCGACCTGCGCACCGTGGGCGTCAGCCAGCGCACGCGCAACGTCTTCCAGCTGCTGCGGGCCCATGTCTTCGGTCGGGGTGTTGACCCAGTCGCGCACGCGCAGGCTGGCGGCGATCAGGTCGGCAACTTCCGCCGGCGGGCTGGCCAGCAGCTGTGCCGGTGCACGGTTGCGCTTGCGGTAACGGTCGAAGCGGTAGCTGCCCAGGCCCCAGCCCAGCTGCAGCAGCGCCTGTTCGGCGGCCGGCAGCTCGGTGGCCAGCTGCCACACGCTGCCTTCGGGCAGGGCGTGCGGGGCATGCGCATAGGCGTACGCATCGGCACGGTCGCCGACCCCGATCACCGCACCGGCCAGGCCGTCCGCGCCCGGCAGCAGGGCCACGCTGTGGCCGGCGGCGGTGAAGCCCTGTGCGTCCAGCCATGCCTGCTGGGCGGCCGGCTGCGCGGCCTTCCAGCTGGCGTACTGCTCGCGATCCAGCACGTGCAGCGGCAGTGCGGCGGTGGCGGTGGCGGTGAAGCCGGTGATCTCGCTCATGCGTCAGTTACTCCGGTGTTCGTCGGCGGCATCGAGGTTGGCGTCCAACCAGTCGGCCAGGCCGGTAAGGGTGTCGAACTGCAGGTCCGGCTGCAGCTGCGGATGGGTCCAGGTGGCAGCGTCGCGGTTGATCCAGCAGCCGCGCAGGCCGGCGGTGATCGCCCCGGCCACGTCCATCTCGATATGGTCGCCCACGTGCAGCACCTGCGCCGGCGCCACGCCCAGGCGGTCGCAGGCGGCATGGAAGATGCTGGGCTCCGGCTTGGCCGCGCCATGTTCGCGCGCGCCCAGCTGGAAGGCGAAAAGATGCGACAGGCCGATCCGTTCCAGGTCGGCGTTGCCGTTGCTCAGCGCCGCCACCGGTACCCGCGCGGCGATGCGCGCCAGGGCCTCCAGTGCGTCGGGGTAGTACTCGACCTGGTTGCGCGCGGCATAGAACACTTCGTAGGCCGGCTCCAGCAGGTCCAGGCTGGCGCCGCTGTTCTGCAGCGCCTCCTGGATCGTCAGCCGGCGCAGCGCGCTCAGGTCGAAGTGCAGCTGCGGGTTGTCGCGGAAGGAGCGCTCGCGCAGTTCGCGCATCGCCGCCACCGGGTACATGGCAGCGGTGGCGGGGCTGTGCTCGCACATCCATTCGTGCAGGACCACGTCGATGCGGGCGCCGATCGGCGCGAACGGCCACAGCGTGTCGTCGAGGTCGAGGGTGATGGCTTGGACTGGAAATTTCACCCGGCCATTCTACGCCTGCCCGCCGGGGCTTTCATTCCAGCAGCCGCGCCCAGCCCTGCATGCCCTCCAGGCGCGCCAGCACCAGCTTGATGCAGACCAGCAGCGGCACCGACAGCAGCAGGCCGACCATGCCCCACGCCCAGCCGAACACCATCAGGGCCAGGATCAGTACCAGCGGCGACAGCTTCATCTGCCGGCCCAGCACGATCGGGGTCACCAGCTGCCCTTCCAGCGTATGCAGGCCCAGGTAGGCGGCGGCCGGCAGCAGGGCCTGCAGCGGATCGCGGAACTCGACGAAGCCCATCAGCAGCATCGTCGCCACGCCGATCAGCGGGCCCACGTACGGCGCGAAATTCAGCAGCGCGGCCACCGTACCCCACAGCAGCGCCTCCTGCAGGCCGATGCCGAGCAGCATCAGCACGCCGGCAAACACCAGCCCCACCAGCGTGTTGATGACGCTGATGGTGAGCACGTAACGGGAGACCTCGCGTTCGATCGAACGCAGGATGTCGGTGGTGAAGCGCTGCTGCTGGCGGTTGGGGAACAGGGCGATGGCCGCGCGCTGCAGGCTCTCGCCATAGATCATGAAGAACAGGGTGAGCAGCACCACCGCCAGCACCGAGGCGGCCAGCTTCGGTGCCCGGGTCAGTACACGATAAGGGTCGTCCAGCTGCGTGCGGATGACCTGGATCCTGCGGCTGCTCTCGCCACCGGCGACGCGCGCGAAGTTTTCCGCCGCCTGGTTGGCCTGCTGCACCGGCTTGGTCAGGTCCTGCACCTGGCGGGCGACCTTGCGCAGCTGCTGGGGGGCTTCCTGCGCCCAGTCCATCGCCGGGCCGATCAGCTGCACGCCGAGCGAGGCGGTCACCCCCAGGCCGGTGCCGAGGATCAGCAGCGCACCGATCGCGCGCGGGATCCACAGCCGGCGCAGGAAGCGCAGGATCGGGTTGCCGACCAGGGCGAAGAACATCGCCAGCAGCACCGGCAGGATGATGTCCTGCGCGGCCCACAGGGTGAAGGCAACGGCCAGGGTGGCCAGCACCACCAGCGACATCGGCCCGCGCGGGCGCGAGGGCGGCGGCAGGGGCGCCTTGCTTTCCGGTTCGGGGGCCACAGGGGACAGCAGGGACTCGCTCATCGACGCACCGACCGGGAAGGGAGGCTCATTATCCGCCCGCCGCGATCAACGCGGCGGGTGTGTCGAGTCAACGTTCGGAGACGTCGGTAGCCGCTTCGGCCGGCTGCGGTTCGCGCAGTTCCGGCTCGGGGGCGGCTGCCGGTCGCGGGGCCGGGGGGGCAGCGGCCTGCGGGGCCATCTGCTCGGCGGCTTCATCGGCCTGGTCGGCAGCTTCATCCGCCGTATCGGCCGCATGCGCGGCCATCGCCGCGGCAAATGCCGCCTGGCCGCTGGCAAACAGGTTGGATACCGAACCGATCATCTGCAGCCAGCGTGCGCCGTTGACCTTGCCCGGTACTTCCAGCTTGCCGGCAAGAAAACCGCCGGCCAGGCCGACGGTGATGATGCGCAGCGGCGACCAGCCCTGCCGCCAGACCCGGCTGAGCACGGTCCAGTTGTCCTCGGTTTCGGCCATGCGTACGGCCATCACCTGTTCGCAGCGCTTGACCCGCCGCTGCAGCGCGCCGAACTTCATGGTTTGCCCTCCGGAATCTGCACCTCGGCATCGGGGTCGTCTTCGTTGGGCTCGTCGAACAGGCCCAATTTCGACAACTGGCGCCGCGTGGCGTGCATGCCGGTGTGGTGGAAGAAGTAGGACACCCGCCAGATGGCGTAGCCGGTGACGGCCAGGCTGAGCAGCGAGGTGATCAGCAGGGCCTGCAGCCAGCTCAGGCCCCAGCTCTGCAGCAGGGCGATGAGGGTGGCGGCCATCAGCAGCCAGGCCGAGGCACCGAACACGATGCCGACCCCGGCCCAGGCCAGGGCGCGGCCGAATGCGCTGCGGGCCAGGGCGAAGTCGGCCGAAGCCAACCGCCGCAGCGTACGCAGCGAATTCTTCGCCGAATCGGCGGCGGCCTTACCCGCCGCGCCGACCTGGCGGATGCTCTCGTCCAGCGGCGGGGTGGCCGCCGGATCGGGTGCTTGCGTGGTCTCTTCGCTCACGCCGCAGCTTACTTGTCGCTGCTGCTGGCCAGCTTGGCGATCAGCCAGCCGGCGGCGAAGGCCACGCCGAACGACGCCAGCGGACGCTCACGGATCAGCTCGGCGGCGCTGTCGACCAGGTCCTTGCCCTTGTCCATCAGTGCATCGACCTGCTCCTTGGCAGCGGCACCACCGAATTCGGCGGCGGCCAGGCCGGACAGCGCGCTGTCGGACAGTTCGGCCTTGACGTTGGCCTTGCCGATGCGCAGTTCGTCGGTCGCAGCGCCGGAGGCGCCCTTGATCGCACCGCCGGCAGCACTGGCGGCCTGCTTCAGGTGGGAACCGGCTTCACCCAGGTGTTCCTTCAGGTTCTCGGTATTGGTGGGGCTCATCGAATCACTCCTGTTGCGATGGGGGGACGAACGAAGGGTTCGGCCGATGGGGCGTACAGCAATAGCATCGGCCGGGTATAGGGGGTGTTACGGCGGGGCGATCAGCGCATCACCAGCTGGCCCTGCTGCTGGCCATTGTTGCGCAGGATGCGCAGCACCAGGTTGGCCGGGCGCTGCTGGAAGTTGGCACGCCAGCTGGCCAGGTCGGCGAATTCGCCCACCGTGGCCTCGCTGATGATGTCGCCCTGCTGCAGGCCGTTGCTGGCCGCGCGGCTGCCGCGCTTGACCTCGCTGACCAGCACGCCGCCCACGCCGGACTGGCGCAGCGACTCGGGCAGGTCGGTGAAGGTGGCGCCGGTCAGGCGCGGGTCCAGGCTGTCGCCGGTCACCGAGCGTGCCTGTTCCTTCAGCGTGGCCTTGACCTGCACCGCCTTGCCTTCGCGGCGCACATCCAGCGCCAGCACGCTGCCGACCGCCGCCAGGCCTTCGACGTTGTGCAGGGCTTCGGCGCTGTCCACGCGCTGGCCGTTGGCCGACACCACCACGTCGCCCGGCTTCAGCCCGGCGGCAGCGGCGGCCGAACCGGCCAGCACGCGGGTGATCAGCGCACCGCGCGTTTCACCCAGGCCCAGACCCTGGGCGATCTGTGCGCTCAGGTTCTGCGCTTCCACGCCCAGCGTGCCGCGCACCACCACGCCATGCTTGACCAGCTGGTCGACCACGCTGCGCGCCAGGTTGGAAGGGATGGCCAGGCCCAGACCGATGTTGCCGGCCATGCTGCCCTGCGGATTGAAGCTGGCGGTATTGATGCCGACCAGCTGGCCCTGCAGGTTGACCAGCGCGCCGCCGGAATTGCCCGGGTTGATCGACGCATCGGTCTGGATGAAGTTCTGGTAGCCGAGGCCGCGGATGCCGGTGCGGCCCACCGCCGAGACGATGCCCGAGGTCACCGTCTGGCTGAAACCGAACGGGTTGCCGATGGCCACGACGAAGTCGCCCACCCGCAGCTGGTCACTGTTGCCGAGCTTGATGTCGGTGAGGTTCTGCGCCGGGATGCGGATCAGGGCGATGTCGGTATCGCGGTCCGAACCGAGGAACTCGGCCTTCACCGTGCGCCCGTCGGCCAGGGTCACCTGCACGTCGTCGGCGTTGTCGATGACGTGGTGGTTGGTCAGCACCAGGCCTTCGCTGGCGTCGATGATGACGCCCGAACCGAGCGATTCATTGATGCGTTCCTGCGGCACATCGGGGAACAGGCGGCGGAAGAACGGGTCGTTGAAGAACGGATTGCGGACCCGCACCACCTGCTTGGTGTTGACGCTGACCACGGCCGGCATGGCCTTTTCCAGCATCGGTGCCAGCGACGGCACGGCTTGCCCGGCCACTGCCGCCGGCAACGCGGCACTGGTCGGCAGCGCGGCGGGCAGCGGCGCCGCATCGGCGCGGTTGTCCAGATGGGCGTTGATGCCGGTGGCGACGAAGCCGCCAAAGGCAGCAGCGATTGCGAGCGTGAGCAGGGTGGGAAGCGGTCGCATGGGAGTTGGTTCGCTGGCGGTGAGTGGGGCCGTAGGCCTATACGGTAGAACAAGCTGAATGAGTGTGTCGCGGTCCGGATAAATGGCCCATGAAAAAAAGCCGGCTCGCGATGCGCATGTCGACCCTGCAGGCGTGCCTCCGCCGCGTGCCGACGCGTTCCGATACTTGCGCAGTTGGGCGCATCCTGACGTTGCGATGGTGCCCGGCACGCAGCTTGTTGGTCTGCGATGCGCAGAGGCCCGCAGGCGGAGCGCGAACGCACGCCCCTCATCGCGTAGCACTTAAAAAAAGGGGTTTTCTGAATGCAGCTCGGTCCGGCGCTGGTGTTCGCCTACACCAGGTCCGTCGCATCCGGTGCGATTGAATATGTGCGCCCCGTTCCACGATGGACAATGTCGGTATAGCATCGCCCCGTTTTGACAATCCAGGCCCCCAGGAGGGCAACATGAGCAACGGTAATGGTGTGTCGGTCGTGACCGACGCCGTCGAGAACGTTAAAGAAACCGCCGCCAACGTTGGCGAGACCATCGCCCACGCCGCCGAAGACGCCGTGAAGTCGGTCAAGAAGACCGTCAAGCGCGCCACCAAGGCTGCCGGTACCCGCGTTGCCAAGGCCAAGAAGGCCGTGGCCAAGGTCGAGAAGACCGTTGCCAAGAAGGCCGACAAGGCTGCCAAGTCGGTCGGCAAGACCGTCGCCAAGGCGAAGCAGAAGCTGGAAGCAGCCAAGAAGAACGCCAAGGCCGAAGCCGCTGCCCTGAAGAAGGAAGTGGCCAAGAAGAAGGCTGCTGCCGGCAAGGCCGTGACCAAGAAGGCCGCTGCGGCCAAGAAGACCACCAAGGCCGCCACCAAGGCTGCCGGCAAGAAGGTCGCCACCGTGAAGAAGGCCGCCACCAAGAAGGCTGCCGTCGCCAAGAAGACCGTTGCCAAGAAGACCGCGGCCGCCAAGAAGGTTGTCGGCAAGAAGGTCGCCACCGCCAAGAAGGCCGTGGCCAAGAAGACCGTCGCCGCCAAGAAGGTCGCCGGCAAGAAGGCCGTGGCTGCGAAGAAGGTTGTCGGCAAGAAGGTTGCCGCCACCAAGAAGGTCGCCACCAAGAAGACCGCCGCTGCCAAGAAGGTCGTCGGCAAGAAGGTTGCAGCCACCAAGAAGGTTGCCACCAAGAAGACCGCTGCTGCCAAGAAGGTTGTCGGCAAGAAGGTCGCCGTCGCCAAGAAGGCCGTGGCCAAGAAGGCTGCGCCGCTGAAGAAGGTTGCCGCCAAGAAGGCCCCGGCCAAGAAGGTCGTCGCCAAGAAGGCCGCTGCCAAGAAGGCTCCGGCCAAGGCCGTGCGCAAGGTCGCCAAGCGCAAGTAATCGCGCGGTGACAGAAGGCCCTTCCGCCCCCCGGGCGGGAGGGCCTTTCGCATTTCAGGGGCACGCTTTGCGGCAAGATGCAGGTTCCTCCCGCTGGAGCCCCGGGCATGCGCGGTATCGATTTCAGTTCCTGGCAGGGCGTGCTCTCCACCCTGGCCGGCCTGGTCCTCATCACCCTGCTGGGCGTGGGCATCCGCCTGCTGGTGATGCAGACCCTGCAGCAGCGCCGCGAGCGCGAGAACCGGCAGATCAACGAACGCCTGCGCACGCTGATGGCGGCCTACAAGACCCTGGGCGGTTCGTTCACCGGTGAGCTGGGCGTGGACCCCACCCATCGCCGTGACCTGCGCCAGCGCGAAGCCGAACACGGCATCGTCGAGCCCGGCTCGGACCGCGCCCGGCGCATCCGCGATGCCGTGGAAGCGGCCCTGTCGGACATCCTCCTGCTGGGCACCGACCAACAGGTGCGCCTGGCGGCGCGCGCGGCCGAAGAACTGGCACAGGGCCGACCGGTGCACACCCACGAACTGGTGGTGTCGCTGCGTGACTTCGTGCGCGAAGCCCTCGACCTCGCACCCATCCCAAGCGATCTGCGCATTCCGCCGCAGGGGCCGACCCGGCCCGGTGGCAGCGGTGGTGGCAGCGGCAAGGCACGCAACGACGGCGATGCCAAGGGCGGCCGCGGCGGCGGTGGTGGAGGGGGCATGGGCGGCGGCATGGGCGGCCTGGGCCTGGGTGCCGGCGCCGCGCTGGGCGCCGGCCATGCAGTGGGCAGTGAGGACACGGACGCGCGCTGAGCGCGCGCGCCCGGCCCGGGCCATCGGTACTCAGGCGGTCAGTTCGTAGATCGGAACGAAGCCGCCGTAGATCATCCGCGCACCGTCGAACGGCATCGGATTCTGCGCCGGGTCCAGCCGCGGGTCTTCCATCATCTTCTTCATGCCGGCATCGCGGGTGGCCTTGTCCGGCCACTCGATCCACGAGAACACAACCGTTTCATCCGGCGTGGCCTTCACCGCACCGAAGAAGTCGGTGGTCTTGCCGTGCGGCACGTCATCACCCCAGCACTCGACCACGCGCAGGGCGCCGTATTCGATGAACACCACGTCGCCGCTGCGCGCGTGGGCGAGGAATTTTTCCTTGTTGGCAGTGGGCACCGCCAGGACGAAACCATCGATGTAACTCATCGCTTGCCTCCGAAGTGGGCCGTGCCACATGCACGGCCTTCAATGACCCGACGAACCGGCGTGGGGGAAATCGACAACGGGACCGTACCCGTTCAGCGTGGGCCACCGGGCAGTGGGCTCAGCATTGTGTCCGGCGGCTGCTGACCCATCAGGTGGCGCACGAAGTAGTCCCACATGCGGTGCGTGTACGTGGCGTCATTGCGGAACAGTTCGTGGTCCTGGCGCGCCAGGTACAGCAGGTCGTAGTCCCGCTGGGCCTGGTTCAATGCCGCTGCCAGCTGCAGGGTCAGCGCGGGTGGCGCGTTCTCGTCCAGCTCGCCATACACCAGCAGCAGGTGGCCGCGCAGGTTGCCGGCCAGCGCTGCATTGTCGAGCCCGGCAAAGGGGGCCGGCAGCCCATCGTCGAGGGTGGCAGGCGGCAGCACGCCACCGAACAACCGGTCCATGCCATGAATGGCGCCGCCATACATGCCCTGGAAACGGTGGCTGCCTGCCGAAGCCACGCCTACCTTGTAGAACGCGGGGTAGCGCAGCAGGGCGCGCGCCGCGCTGTAACCCCCGAATGAATGCCCGTAGATGCCCACCCGCTGCAAGTCCATGCCCCGGTAACGTTGGCCCAGTTGCTGAAGTGCGGCCACGTGGTCGTCCAGCTGCACGTCGGCGCCATTCAGGAAGCTGCTGTCATGGAAGGCCTTGTCACGGCCTCCCGTGCCGCGGGCATCGATGCTGACTACAACAAACCCGAGCTCGGCCAGGCTTGCGCGGGAGACCGGATTCGCTGCCGATACTGCCTCGGCGTAGGTCACAGGTGCATTGCTGATGAAGGAGCCGCCGTACATCGCATCGATCACCGGGAAACGTCCGTCATCGCGGTAGCCAGGCGGCAGGTAAACCGTGGCGAATACCGGCGTGCGGCCATCGGCGGCCAGCAGCCGTTCGCGGCGGGGCGGGCGCCAGCCCGCTGCGACGACGGCCCGGGTATCGGCTTCTTCCAGCACCATCACTTCGCGGCCGCCATCACTGGCGCGCAGCACCGTGCGTGGCGGTTGTCCAAGGCTGGAAACGGTATCGACCAGATAGTCGCCGCGTGGTGACAGTGCCTGTGGAGGGCGCCCCCCAAACAGTGCGCCGGTTCCGGCGTCGGCTTGATGGTCCATCCCATCGGCGGCCACGGGCTGGATCACACCGTCCCGCAGTGATGCGCGGTAGAGGCTACGAACGTAGGGATCGCCGGATTCGACGCCTCCCGCGCTGAAGTAGGCCCATCCACCGCGGGTGTCCACGCCCAGCAGATCACGCACGACCCAAGGGCCGCGCGTCAGCTGGCGCATCACTTTGCCATCGGAGAGCCGTACCCGGTACAGGTGGCCCTGGCCATCGCGCTGTGAGAACCATACCGCGGCGTCCTGGCCGGGCAGGATTGCTACGGCGGCCCGGTTGTACGCGTACACATTGAGCTGCAAGCGGGTATCGCTGGCTTCCTCGAGCACCGTACGCAGCGCGCCAGTTGCGGCATTGATTTCCACCAGCCGCAGCCTGCGTGGCACACCGGCGTGCACGATCGCGGCATACAGCCGGTCGCCGTCCCAGCCAAGCACGCCGGCTTCGCCCAAAGTATTCCAGCCGTCGGGCAGCGCGATGTCATGCTGCGTCCCGCGGTGGGTATCGACCACGTACAGGCTGTCGCGCACCTGCTGCGCATCCGCCAGCAGGCCCAGCTTCACTGTGTGCACGCGTGGCCGCGCGCTGTCGACCGGCGTGCTTTCCAGATACGGGTAATCCAGCAGCGCGCGTTCGTCGTAGCGGATACCGGCGATGTATCGCCCATCCGCTGACCAGCTGGTGGCGAACGGTCGCGCAGGAAGCGAACCGTGCCGGCGTGGAATGCCACGCAGGCTGAAATCGGGCAGCACACCGTAGCCATGACTGGCCACTCCCCCCTGGGTCAATGCGCGTGCAGCCGAACCACGACGCTGCAGCCACAGGTTGTTGTCGCGCACCTGCAGCCAGGCATCGCCTGCCGGCGAGGGGAGGGCATCAGGCGGTGCCCCTGCTTCTTCCATTCGCGCGCACTGCCACCGTGGCCACTGGCAGGTGATGGCCGCATCGTTGCTGCGTAGTTGCAGGCGCAGCCCTTCCGCCTCCGCCTGTATGCCAACCACGCGCAGCTGCGGGCCGCTGGTACCCAGGGGTTCCAGTGCACGATCCAGCGTGGCCGGTTCGAACATGATGTCCCGCGTACCCCGTTCCGGGTCGACCAGTACCACCTGACGCCGGCCGTGTGCATCCTCGCGTTCGTACCAGAGGCGGCCATCGGCCAGCCAGTTCGGCACGATCGTGGCGTTGCGCAGTGCCTTGCGCAGATGGCTGTCATGCACGCGTTCGGCGCGCTGATAGTCAGCGGCCTCCAACGACTGTGCCGATGCGGGCGGGAAGCATGCTGCGCATGCGAGCACAGCGGCATGCATGCCCGAAGCCAGGGTACGGGTGATGTGCAAGGCAACCTCCTGTTGCAGATGGTGTCGGTATCCATAGGCACGCGCACCGCGCGCGTATGCCTGAAAGTGCCTGAATCAAGCCAAAAAATTCAGCAATGCGAAGGTCGCTGTTTTCAGGGAAGGTTGTGGCGAATAACGGAGAATTTACATTCCCGATGCGATGGCGCCCTGGCGCTGCTGCACAACATAAGAAAGTAAAGGTGTACCCCCATGAAGAATTCGCTGATTGCCCTGGCGCTGGCCGCTGCCCTGCCGTTCACTGCCTCGGCCGCCGAGAACCTGTCCTACAACTACGCTGAAGCCGACTACGCCAAGACCGACGTTGATGGCGTCAAGGCCGACGGTTGGGGCGTCAAGGGTTCCTACGGCTTCCTGCCGAACTTCCATGCCTTCGGTGAGTACAGCCGCCAGGAAGTCGACCACACCAACATCAAGGTCGACCAGTGGAAGGTCGGTGCCGGCTACAACGTCGAAATCGCACCGTCGAGCGACTTCGTTGCCCGCGTCGCTTACCAGAAGTTCGACCAGAAGCACGGCCTGGATCTCAACGGCTACAGCGCTGAAGCCGGTATCCGCACCGCCTTCGGTCCGCACGCCGAAGTCTACGGCCTGGTCGGTTACGAAGATTATTCGAAGAAGCACGGCGTGGATCTGGACGGCCAGTGGTACGGCCGCCTGGGTGGCCAGGTCAAGCTCAACCAGAACTGGGGCCTGAACGGCGAGCTGAAGATGAACCGCCACGGCGACAAGGAATACACCGTCGGCCCGCGCTTCAGCTGGTAAACCACAGCGCAGCGCGTCCGCGCGCTGCATGTGCATCGACAGGCCCGGCATTGCCGGGCCTGTTGCGTTCTGACAAACCGGAACGCAGGGTGACTGCGCAGGATGTCGTTTGCTGCATTGCAATAAATTGGATTCCGCTGCTGCCAGAGCAGTCCCAGGATGACAGTCCTGTCCAACAGGGCTTGTCGAGATGCCACCTGCGCTTTCTCCCCTGCTTCCCGATCGGCCGCGCCGGCTGGCGTTGCTGGATCCGCATCCGGTCCTGCGGTTGGGCCTGGAAGTGCTCTTGAACCAGCACAGCGGCGTGCAGGTCTGTGCCAGCTTCGCCGACGAAGCGCCCCTGCTCGTGCTGCTGCAGCAAGACCCGCACGCGGTGGATCTGCTGGTGATCGATGCGTTGCCGCTGGGTGATCTTGGCGACGGCCTGGCCCTGCTGCGCGAACTGACGCAGCGCTGGCCGCGCCTGCCGGTGCTGGTGCTGTCGGCCCACTGCAATGCCAGTACGGTAGCCACAGCGATGCAGGCCGGTGCGCGCGGCTTCCTGTCCAAGGCGACGTCGCCGGACATGCTGCTGCGCGCGCTGGATACGGTGTCCCGCGGTGGCCGCTTCGTGCCGCCGGAACTGCGCACGCAGCTCAACCGTTCGCGCACGCGGCGCACCCCGGCGCTGGCGCTGACGCCGCTCAGCCGGCGTGAACGCGAAGTCCTGCGGCTGGTGCTGCAGGGCTGCAGCACCGGTGAAGTGGCGCGCCGCTTCCAGCGCTCGGCGAGCACCATCAGCACGCAGAAGAAAGCCGCCTACCAGAAGCTGGGCATCCACAGCGATGGCGAGCTGTTCCGCATCCGCCATCTGCTTGAGTGCGGGTGACGCAGGGGTTTACTCGCCCTGGTACTGCTTCTCTTCCACCAGCGCCGAGCCGGCCACGCGGTTGATCTCGTTCTTCACCACGATGCGCTCGCCATTGGTGCCGTAGACGCCGCGCGCCAGCTGGATGAACGCATCATCGAAGACCTGGGCTGCTTCCTTGTCGCGCAGCTGGTCCTGGATGTCCCACATGCGTTCGTTGATGGCCTTGAGCTGGGTGCGCAGCGCGCCAAGCGCCGGCTGCGCCTGCAGCTGCTGCTGCAGCAACGGCAGCAGGCCGTCCAGTTCGGTGCGTACGTTGGCCAGCTTGGCGGCATCGTCGATGCGCTCGGCCTTGATCTCGAGGATGGTGATCTTGTCGATCAGCTCGCCGATCGATACCGGGGTCAGGATGGCGTCCACGCAGGGCTCCTTTTAACAGGGCGCCATGATACCCCGGCAACCGTCGAGCCCCTTCGCTTTCGTCGAGCCCGTGCGCTTTACGTCGAATTTGCGCGAACCCTGGCGCTGCGCCATCGATCCGTTACGGTCCCGGCGCCGACACTGCCGTCCCGGCGGCACGACCGCCTTCGACGAGGAATACCACGCAGTGGACAGCAAGGGGATGAGCGCGGCCGTGGCCGCACTGGTGGCCGGCCTGCTCGGCATCGGCAGCGCGCAGGCGCAGGTGCAGGCCAGCGGCAACATGGCGGTGACCAGCGATTACGTGTGGCGCGGCAGCTCGCAGACCGGTGGCGACCCGGCGGTGCAGGCCGGGGCGAAGCTGGCGCTGCCATCGGGCCTGTATGCCAGCGTGTGGGGGTCGAACGTATCGTTCACCCCGGACATCGGTGCGCGCAGTGAATTCGATCTGGTGGCCGGCTGGTCCGGTGCCGTGGCGCAGGACTGGAGCCTGGACGCCAACGTCACCCGCTACCTGTACCCGGGCACCGGCCGCGCGCTGGACTGGACCGAACTGGGTGCCACCCTCAGCTGGAAGCAGCGGGCGTGGCTGCAGCTGGCCCATTCCAGCGATGCCCTGGCCGGTGGCCATCGCGGCACCTACGCGCAGCTGGGCGGCCGCCTGCCCTTGAACGAGCGTTTCCGCCTGGAAGCGGCGGTCGGCCACTACTGGCTGGCCGACGCCCAGGGCCCGGACTACCTGCATGGCCAGCTCAGCGCCATCGCCACCCTGGCACCGGCGTGGGAACTGCGTGCGACCGTGCACGACACCGACAATGCCGCACGCCGGTTATTCCCCGGCAATGCCGGCGGGCGCTGGGAGCTGGCCCTGCAGGGCAGCTTCTAGCGGGCGATGGCCGCCTGGCGCGCACGCCACGCGCCGGGCAGCCACAGCAGCAGGGCCAACACGCCCACCGCGGCGCCGGCCACGCACACCCCGGTCCAGCCGAAGTGCTGGTAGACCTGCGCCGACAGCAACGACCCCAGCGAGCCGCCGATGAAGTAGCCGGTCATGTAGCCGGCGTTGAGGCGGTTGCGTGCCGCCGGCTGCAGCGCATAGATCAGGTTCTGGTTGCTCACGTGCAGCAGCTGTGCGGCCAGGTCCAGCACCACCACGCCCACCAGCAGCGCCAGCAGCGAGTGCGCCGACAGGCCCAGCGGCAGCCAGGACAGCAGCAGCATCACCAGCGCGATGGCGGTCGCGCGGCCGGTCTGGCCACGGTCGGACATGCGCCCGGCCAGCCCCGCCGCCAGGGTGCCGGCGGCACCAACCAGGCCGAACAGGCCGATGGTGGCGTCGCTGTACTCGTACGGCGGCTGTGCCAGCAGGAAGGCCAGCGGGGTCCAGAAGATGGCGAACATGGCGAAGCTGCACGCGCCCAGCAGGGTGCGCTGGCGCAGCACCGGCTCCTGCACGAACAGCGTGCCGATCGACCGAAGCAGGGCGAAATAGCCCAGGCCGGCGGTGTGGTGGAAGCGCGGCAGCCCGCGCTGCAGGGCCAGTGCGGTCAGCACCAGCACGGCGGCGGCGATGGCATAGACCAGGCGCCAGTCGCCCAGGCTGGACAGCAGGCCGGCCACGGTACGTGCCAGCAGGATGCCCAGCAGCAGCCCGCTCATCAGCGTGCCGACCACGCGGCCGCGATGCTCCGGCGCGGCCAGGGTTGCGGCGAATGGCACCAGCACCTGCGCCACGACCGAGAACAGGCCGGTGATGGCCGTGCCCACCAGCAGCCAGGTCAGCGAGGGCGCACACGCGCTGATGACCAGCCCGCTGGCCGAGAGCAGGCTCATCACCACGATCAGGCGGCGGCGTTCGAACAGGTCACCCAGCGGCACCAGCAGGATCAGGCCGGCGGCGTAGCTCAGCTGGGCAGCGGTCACCACCATCCCGATCTGGCCGAACGGCACACCGAAGGCATCGGCGATGGTGTGTAGCAGCGGCTGCGCGTAGTAGTTGCTGGCCACCGCCACGCCGGTGGCAACCGACATCAGCAGCACCTGCCAGCGGTGCAGGGGAGGGAGGGACGGGCTCACGGGGCATTCCAGAACGTGGGGAGCACAGTGTCCTCCTGCTGCATTGATGATGGAAATGAATCATCATCATCCTTGGTATCTGAAATTCAGATGGACGCCAAGGGCAGGCCGCATGAACCTCAAGCAGCTCGAATTTGCCGTGGCCCTGGCCGAAGAGGGCAACTTCACCCGTGCCGCCGCACGCTGCCATGTGGTGCAGTCGGCGCTGAGCCACCAGATCGCACACTTGGAAGCAGAACTGGGTACGCCGCTGTTCGAACGCCTGCCGCGGCAGGTGCGGATCACGCCGGCCGGCGAGGCGCTGCTGGTGCATGCACGGCAGGTACTGGCCAGCCTGCGCCACCTGCGTGCCGACGTGGCGGCGGTGACCGGCGAGGTGCGCGGCACGCTGGCGATCGGACAGATCTCCTCGCTCACCGACATCGACGTGGTGGCCATCCTCGCCACCTTCCGCCAGGCCTACCCGCAGGTGGAATTCCAGCTGCGCGTGGACAAGAGTGAAACCCTGATCGCGCAGGTGCAGGCGCGTGAACTGGATGTCGCCCTGGTCGGGCTGGCACCGTCGGCCAGCCTGGATGGCGTCTGCCACCAGATGCTGCAGGAAGAGGATCTGGTGGCGGTGGTGGCGCCGACGCATCGGCTGGCCGGGCAGGCGCGGTTGCCGCTGGCCCTGCTGCAGGACGAGGCGCTGGTGGATTTCGCGCGCGGCACTGGCGCGCGCCGGCAGACCGACGATGCATTCGCCGCGGCGGGCCTGCCGCATCAGGTGCGTTTCGAGGTCAACCAGATGGAGCTGATCGAGCGCTTCGTCCGCCATGGCCTGGCGGTGGGCATCGTGCCGGTGCTGATCGCGCAGGGCTTCGAGGGGGTGGTGCGGATACCGCTGCAGCCCACCCCGACCCGGCGCGTGCACCTGGCCTGGCAACGCCTGCCCACGCCGGCGGCGCGGGCCTTCGTCGAGGCCGTGCTCAGCCGCGCACGCGCAGGCTCAGGCCCTTGAGGAAGTTGCGCAGCATCTGGTCCAGGCAGCGCCGGTAATTGGTGTGGCCGGGCTGGCGGAACAGCGCGCCGAGCTCGGACTTGGACACCTTGAAGCCGACGCTGGCGAAGATCTCCATCAGGTCCACGTCGCGCAGCTGGAAGGCCACGCGCAGCTTCTTCAGCACCAGGTTGTTGTCGATGCGGGTTTCCACCGCGCGCAGCGGCTGGCTTTCGTCGCGACCCCGCAGGTGCACGATCAGCCCATCCAGGAAGTGCGCCAGTGCGCCGTCGTTCATCGCTTCGAAGCCGGCCTCGTCGTCGCGCCGCAGCCAGGCCTTGACCTGCCCGGTATCGACCACGAAGGCGGGGTCGGCCATCTGGCACAGGGTCACCACGTGGTGGTCGCCCAGGTCCAGCGCGTAGCGCACGCTGCGCAGTACATCGTTGTTGATCATGGCCCATTGTACCGGCCCAGCGCGTGTCACCGGACTGTCATCCCGCCGTAGCAAAGTGTGCGCACTTCCGCTGAGACTTCGCCGATGCGCCGGTTCCTTCTGTCCACCCTGCTGGTCGCCAGCAGCTTCGCCGCCACCGCCCAGGACCGCTTCGTGCCGGTCGAACAGCGCCTCAACGCGGCCCAGCTGGCCGAAGTGGGGCTGAGCCCGGCACAGCTGCAGGCACTGAACCGGGTGCTGCGCGAGGCGGAAAGCGCGGCGCCGGCGCCGGCAGCCGTGGCAGCCCAGCCGGCGGCACCTGTGCCCGCCAATGTTCCGGCCCCGGCCGCCATGCACCTGGGCCTGGAAGAAGGCCCGGTCACGGCTCGGGTGGTGGGCGATGTCGCCGGCTGGGAGCCGGGCACCGTCTTCACCCTCGACAATGGCCAGCAGTGGCAGGTGATGAAGGGCCAGATGAAGCTGCGCAAGACCCTGCAGGCGCCGCAGATCGAAGTGATTCCGGGCATCGCCGGGCGCTGGTTCCTGCAGGTGGACGAAGACCTGCCCAAGGCACGGGTGTTCCGCCTGCGCTGAACCCTGCCGGGGCCCGCGCCGGGGTCGGATCCCTTTGCCGCAGGCAAAGGGCTCTGACCCCAGCAAGGCCCCCAGCCCGGCCATCGCGGCCTGATCGGGCAACGCAGGCACCGGCCGACGGTGCCAGAATGGGGGTCTGGTTCCCCACGGAGTTGTCTGCATGACCCGCACCGTCCTGATTACCGGCGCCACCTCCGGCTTCGGCGCCGCCGCCGTCCATCGCTTCGCCCAGGCCGGGTGGAAAGTGATCGCCACCGGCCGTCGTGGCGAACGCCTGCAGCCGCTGGTCGACCGCTATGGCAAGGACGTGGTGCACGCCGCCGTGTTCGACGTGCGCGACCCGGTGGCGATGGAAGCCGCGCTGCTGGCGCTGCCGCCGGCCTTCGGTGACATCGACCTGCTGGTGAACAACGCCGGCCTGGCCCAGGGCACCGCGCCGGCGCAGAGCGCCAAGCTGTCGGACTGGACCACCATGATCGACACCAACATCACCGCCCTGGTGACCCTGACCCATCGCCTGCTGCCGCTGCTGGTCGAGCGCAAGGGCGCGATCATCAACATCTCCTCGGTGGCCGGCGTGTACCCGTACCCGGGCGGCAACGCCTATGGCGGCACCAAGGCCTTCGTCAGCCAGTTCTCGCTGGGCCTGCGCTCGGACCTGCACGGCACCGGCGTGCGCGTGACCACGATCGAGCCGGGCATGGCCGAAACCGAATTCACCGTGGTCCGCACCCACGGCGACCAGGCCGCCTCGGACAAGCTCTACACCGGCGCCAACCCGATGACCGCCGAAGACATCGCCGAGCAGATCTTCTGGGTGGCCACGCTGCCGCCGCACCTGAACATCAATCGCCTCGAATTGATGCCGGTCAGCCAGTCGTTCGCCGGTTTCCAGGTCGCCCGCGAAGGCTGACCGGGGTCGCATCGCTTTTGTAGAGTCGAGCTTGCTCGACTGGCTTGCGAATGGCAGTCGAGCAAGCTCGACTCTACGAAGCACAAAAAAGCCGGGCAATGCCCGGCTTTTTTCATTCACATCCGCAACAACTTACTGCGCCTTGATCGCCATCGCCTGCAGCCCGGTGCCATCCAGCTTCTGCTTGGCTTCGGACAATTCGCCGGCACTGCCGTAGGGCCCCATGCGTACGCGGTACACGGTCTTGCCGTTGATCTGCGCCGATTCCACCCGCGCGGCCAGGCCCATCATCGCCAGCTTGGCCTTGGTCGCCTCGGCATCGCCGGACGCACCGAAGGCGCCGGCCTGCAGGATGTAGCGGGTGTTGTCGGGCGCTGCGGCCGGTGCCGCGGCAGCCGCCTGCGCAGCCTCCGCACGCGCGGCCGGCGTGGTCGCCGCCGTGCTGGTGGCCGCCGGTGCCGCCGTCGAAGCCGACGGCGTGGCTGCCGCCGGGCGTTCGCTCAGCGGTGCTGGCAGCGGGCGTGCCGTGCTGGTGGCCGGGGTGGTGCTGGCCACGCTGGTGGTCGCTGCCGGTGCTGCAGCAGCAGCCGCCGGAACCGGCTTGCCTTCCAGGGCCGCCTGCGCGCGCTGCGCCTCGGCCTTGGCCCGGCGCAGTTCCTCGGCACGCGTGCTGGCGGCCAGTTCGGCGTCGGACATCTCGACTTCCTTGCCCGGCAGCAGGGTGTAGAAGTCGTACTGGGTGGCCGCCGGCTTGGCCGGTTCAGCTGGCTTCGGCGTGGCCGGTGCTTCCGTCGGCTGGCTGCCGACATCGCTGTCGGCATCGGCAACCGGGGCCGGCTGCGCGTTCGGGTTCGGCTGCGGGCCGGCGCGCAGGAAGCCATCGCCTTCGCCCTTGAACAGGTTCGGCGCCGCCAGGAACACCACTGCGGCAATGGCCACACCAGCGACCAGCCACACCCATCCCGGGGTGCCCTGGCTGCTGCTGTTGCGTCGTGCCTGGCTTTTGCCGCGTCGTGCTGCCATGTGTACTGCGTCTCCTGAGACTTACATTTTTTCCGGGGCGCTGACGCCCAGGAGGTCGAGGCCATTGGCCAGTACCTGGCGCGCGGCGCAGGCCAGGGTCAGCTTGGCATTGCGGTCGGTGGCGTCGTCCACCAGCACCGGCGTCCCGTGATACCACGTGTGGAAGGCGTGCGCCAATTCACGCAGGTACTGCGCCACCAGGTGCGGTTCCAGCGCCACGCCAGCCGCTTCGACCACTTCCGGGTACCGCGAGATTTCGTTCATCAGCAGCAGCGAGGCGTCGTCGGCCAGGCGGCCGAGGTTGCCCAGGCCGTTGCCCTGGTCGTACACCAGGCCCTTCTCCTGCGCCTGGCGCAGCAGGCTGCAGACGCGGGCGTGCGCGTACTGCACGTAGAACACCGGGTTGTCGTTGCTCTGCTGGCGGGCCAGGTCGATGTCGAAGGTCAGCTGCGAATCGGGCTTGCGCGCGATCAGGAACCAGCGGGTGGCATCGCGGCCGGCTTCTTCGATCAGGTCGCGCAGGGTGAAGTAGCTGCCGGCACGCTTGGACAGCTTCACTTCCTCGCCGCCACGCATGACGGTGACCATCTGGTGCAGCACGTATTCCGGCCAGCCCTGCGGGATGCCCACTTCCATCGCCTGCAGGCCGGCGCGCACGCGGGCCAGCGAACCGTGGTGGTCGGCGCCCAGCTCGGTGATCGCGCGCTCGTAGCCGCGCTGCCACTTGGACAGGTGGTAGGCCACGTCCGGCACGAAGTAGGTGAAGGTGCCGTCGGACTTGCGCATCACGCGGTCCTTGTCGTCACCGAAGTCGGTGCTGCGCAGCCACAGTGCGCCGCCTTCCTCGTAGGTGTGGCCCGAGGCCTGCAGCTTGGCGACCGCTTCGGCCACCTTGCCATCGGCATACAGCGAGCTTTCCAGGAAGTAGATGTCGAAGTCGACGCCGAACGCGGCCAGGTCCAGGTTCTGCTCGTTGCGCAGGTAGGCCACGGCGAAGCGGCGGATCGCGGTCATGTCGTCCGGATCCTTGGCGCCGACCACCATGGTGCCTTCCAGGTCGACGCTGGCGCCGGCCAGGTAGGCGCGGGCCACGTCGGCGATGTACTCACCGCGGTAGCCGCCTTCCGGCCAGCCGTCCTGGTCCGGGGCGATGCCCTTGATGCGCGCCTGCACCGACAGCGCCAGGTTCTCGATCTGCACGCCGGCATCGTTGTAGTAGAACTCGCGCTTGGCGTTCCAGCCGTTGGCATCGAGCACGCGCGCCACGCAGTCGCCGATCGCCGCCGCGCGGCCATGGCCGACATGCAGCGGACCGGTCGGGTTGGCCGACACGTACTCCACGCCCACCGTGCGGCCATTGCCGGACAGGTTGCGGCCGTAGTCGTGGGCTTCCTTGATGACCGAGGCGGCTTCGCGCTGGTACGCGGCCGGGGCCAAGTGGAAGTTGATGAAGCCAGGGCCGGCGATCTCGACCTTGCTGACGTCCTCGCTGCGCGGCAGCGCTTCAACCAGCGCCTGGGCCAGTGCGCGCGGGTTGCTGCGCGCGGCCTTGGCCAGCAGCATGGCGGCATTGGTGGCGAAGTCGCCGTGGTCGCGGGTCTTCGGGCGCTCGACCACGAAGTCCGGCGGCAGGGAGTCGGCGGGCAGGGTGCCATTGGCGCGCAAGGCTTCGATGCCTTGGCTGATCAGGGCGCGGAGGAGATTTTTCACGAGGCCTGCTGTGAGAATGAGCGGCGGAATCGCCCATTTTAGCGCAGATGCCGGCGCGTACGCTGACCGAGGCCTGCCCATGTGAACGCCCGTACCCGTCAGCGGCCGGGGATGCCGGGCCAGTGGGCTCAGCCGAACAGGCGCGGCTGGTGCTGCGGCAGCAGACCCCGTTCAGCAAATGAAACCGGCCGTCCCTCGCCAATGACGAAGTGGTCCAGCAGGCGGATGTCGACCAGGGCCAGGGCCTGCTGCAGTTCCTCGGTGATCCGCGCATCGGCCCCGGACGGCTCGGGATCGCCCGAGGGATGGTTGTGGCTGAGGATCACCGCCGCAGCGTTGTGCAGCAGGGCCCGCCGCACCACCTCGCGGGGGTAGACCGGGGCGGTATTGATGGTGCCGGCGAACAGCTCCTCGCAGGCGATCAGGCGGTGCCGGTTGTCCAGGAACAGCACCAGGAACAGTTCGCGCGCCTGGCCGCGCAGACGGTGCTGCAGGTAGCGGCCGACGGCCAGCGGGTTGTCGCCCACGCTCTCGCCGTGGGTCAGTTCGGCAGCCAGATAGCGGTGGGCCAGCTCCAGCCCGGCCGCCAGCGTGCAGCTGCGCGCCGGCCCCAACCCGGGCAGGCGGGCCAGCTTGGCCGCTGGGCGGTCCAGCAGCACCCGCAGCGGACCGTGGCTGCCGAGCAGATCACGCGCGGTCTGCACCGCATCGCGGCCGCCGAAGCCGGAGCCCAGGAACAGGGCCAGCAGTTCGGCATCGGACAGGGCGGTGGGCCCGCGCGTCAGCAGCTTCTCGCGGGGGCGTTCCTCGGGTGGCCAGTCGTGGATGGGCATGGCTGCATGGTCGCTGCCGCGGCGCCCGCCAGCCATCGGCATTTGCCGCCCGCGATGGTCGGTCGATCCCTCAGCCGCGCTGGGCCTGCAGGTAGTCGTACAACTCCTGGTTGTTGTCCAGGCCCAGCTTGCGCATGGCCTCGGCCTTCTGCCGGCTGATGGTCTTGGCGCTGCGGCCGACGTGCTCGGCGATGGCATTGACGTTCAGGCCCTCGCCCAGCAGCTGCACGACCTGCTGTTCCCGGGCCGAAAGCGTCGCCTGCGGTCTCGGGAACAGCAGATCGCGCGACTGCAGCAGGCGCCGCAGCTGGTGGGACACGAACACCTTGCCGGCCATCACTGCGCGCAGGGCCTGGGGCAGTTCGGCGAAGTCAGCGCTCTTGTCCACCAGCCCCTGCACGCCATCGCGCAGCAGCCCATCCAGCAGCCCCGGGTGGCGCGCGCCGGTCAGCACCACCACCGGCAACGCGGGGTGCTGCTGGCGCAGCGCCTCCAGCAGCTCGGGGCCATCGGGCCCGGTGCCGGGCATGGAAAGGTCGGTCAGGACTGCGTGGCAGGGCTGCTGCCCGACCAGGTCCAGCAGGCCGGCGCCATCGGCAGCCGCGCCGGCCACGCACATGCGGTGGCGTTCGAGCACGATGCGGATGCCGTGCAGTACGACCGGATGGTCGTCGGCGATGATGATGCGCGGATGCACGGTGCACTCCTCGGAAAACCAGATGGCGCACCCGAGGGGGCCAACTGTGATTCTGAGGAAGCGGCGGCCAGCTGAGGTATAGGAAAGTTCCGAATCGAAGGGGGGGGCAACCCGGAAAACGATGTAGCCGGAGTTCCATCTGCTGATAGCTGCGCGCTATGTGCGCTGTGTACCGGGACGTTACCGGCCATCGGGTAAGCTAGCGCCCTCGTTTGCACAGGATTTCCAGGTGGCTGATTCTCCCAACGCCCTCCCCGCGCCGGCCCGCGCGCTGGAAGGCCAGAAACTCCTGTTGTGCGTCGGCGGCGGGATCGCGGCCTACAAGGCACTGGAACTGGTCCGCCGCCTGCGTGATGCCGGCGCGCTGGTCCAGGTGGCGATGACCGCCGGAGCCCAGCAGTTCGTCACCCCCCTCAGCTTCCAGGCCCTGTCCGGCCAGCCCACCCGCACGACCCTGTGGGACAGCGCCGCCGAACAGGCCATGGGCCACATCGAACTGGCGCGCTGGGCCGACCGCATCGTGGTCGCGCCGGGTACCGCCGATCTGCTGGCGCGCCTGGCCCAGGGCCACGCCGATGACCTGGTCAGCACCCTGTGCCTGGCCAGCACCGCGCCGCTCACCGTGTGCCCGGCGATGAACCACCGCATGTGGCTGCACCCGGCTACCCAGGTCAACATCAGCCTGCTGCGCCAGCGTGGCGCGCAGGTCATCGGCCCGGTCGACGGGCCGCTGGCCGAGGGCGAATCCGGTCCCGGCCGGCTGGCCGAGCCGGGCGACATCGTCGCCGCGCTGGCCAGCCTGTGCGGCCGCGTCCCGGCCGCCGCCGCCGCGCCGGAAACCCGCGCGCTGCAGGGCCTGCGCCTGCTGATCAGTGCCGGCCCGACCTATGAAGACATCGACCCGGTGCGCTACGTGGGCAACCGCAGCAGCGGCAAGATGGGCTTCGCCCTGGCCGGTGCCGCCGCCGCCCTCGGCGCCGAGGTGGTGCTGGTCAGCGGCCCGGTGCAGCTGCCGACGCCGCCCGGCGTGCACCGCGTGGACGTACGTTCGGCCGCGCAGATGCGCGATGCCGTGCTGAAGGCGCTGCCGGCCGACATCTATATCGGCGCCGCCGCCGTGTCCGACTACACCCCTCGCCAGGTGGCCGCGCAGAAGCTGAAGAAGACCGCCGACAGCCAGTCGCTGGTGATCGAGCTGGTGCGCACGCCGGACATCCTGGCCGAGGTCGCCGCACAGACCCAGTCGCTGAAGCTGGTGGTCGGCTTCGCCGCCGAAACCCACGACGTGGAGAAATACGCGCGTGGCAAGCTGATCGACAAGCGCCTGGACCTGGTGATCGCCAACCAGGTGGGCATCAGCGGCGGCGGTTTCGAGAGCGACAACAATGCCGCCACCGCCTTCTGGCAGGACGGCGAACAGGTATTCCCGGCTACTTCCAAGCGCGAGCTGGCCGAACAACTGCTGGCGCTGATCGCGCGGAGGCTTCAGGCATGACCCAGGCAACATCCACTCCGGTGGCCCCTCTGCAGGCATTGCAGGTGAAGCTGCTCGACCCGCGCTTCGGCGACAGCTGGCCGCTGCCGGCCTATGCCACCGAAGCCAGCGCGGGCATGGACCTGCGCGCGGCGCTGGAAACGGCGCTGACCCTGCAGCCGGGCGATACCGCGCTGGTTCCCAGCGGCCTGGCCATCCACATCGGCGACCCGAACCTGTGCGCGGTGATCCTGCCGCGCTCGGGCCTGGGCCACCGCCATGGCATCGTGCTGGGCAACGGCACCGGCCTGATCGATGCCGATTACCAGGGCCCGCTGCTGATCAGCGTCTGGAATCGCGGCCGCGAAGCCTTCACCATCGAGCCGGGCGACCGCATCGCCCAGCTGGTTGTCGTACCGATTGCCCGTGTCAGCCTGCAGGTGGTGGATACTTTCACCGACAGCGTGCGGGGAACGGGTGGATTCGGCCATACCGGGGTGCGTTGACAGGGGAGACTGATGAGCGGCAGCGGGGAAGGACGGCAGAAGCAGTCAATGGGGCGCAATGCGCCGTTGCTGGGTGTGGCGCTGTTGTTGCTGGCCGGCTGGTTCGGCTGGAGCGCCGTGCAGCAGTGGCGGCAGCAGGCCAACGGGGACACGCTGGCGCAGGCCCGCGATGAGGCGGTGCAGGGCGTGCAGCAGGCCGCAACCGGCCAGCTGCAGCAGCTGCAGCAGCACCTCAAGGGCGATCGCGTGCAGCAGTCGCTGCAGGCCGGCGACGCCGCCGGGGCCGCGCAGGCCCTGCGTGAGAGCTGGTCCGGGGTCGAGCAGGTGGACGTGCTGACGGCCGGACTGGCAGATGCCTACGCCGATGGCGCGACCTTCGGTTACGGCCGCCTGGCGCTGCTGGAATCGGTGCTGGCCGACGGCAAGCCGGGGCTGCGCGTGGTCCGCGATGGCGGGGGCAACCGCCTTGGCCTGGCGGCGCCGGTGCAGCTGGGCGCGCTGGGCCCGGCCGTCGTCTATGTGCGGCAGCCCCTGCTGCGCCTGACCGGCCCGCTGGACCAGGTGCGCGCGCCGTCCAGTGGCTTCCTGTCCCTGCGTCAGGGCGCGCACGACATCGTCGCGCACGGTGATGCCCGCCTGGCCGACAGTGCCGAAGCGATGGCGCGGCCGATCAAGGGCACCCCGCTGCGGCTGACCGCCAGCGTACCGAACATCGAACCGGGCCCGCTGGGCCTGGGCGCCCTGCCCAGTGCCATCGTGGCGCTGCTGCTGGCCTTCATTGCCGTGCTGCTGGTGGTAGGTCGTGGCCGACTGCCGAAGTCGCTGCCGATGCCGATGCCGATCCGTCGGGGTGCTGCGGTCGAGGCCGACCAGGGTCCGACCCTGCGCGAAAGCCTGCAGATGGCCGCGCCGGTCGTGCCGGCCACCGATGCGGCCACCGCCACCGCGGGAGGGCCGCCCGCGGTACCGCCGCCGCCGCCGGTGGACCTGCCGGCCGACATCTTCCGCGCCTATGACATCCGCGGCGTGGTGGGCACCGAGTTGAACCCGCGCAACGCCGCGCTGATCGGCCAGGCTATCGGCACCGTCGCCCTCGAGCAGGGGCTGCGCGAGGTGGTGATCGGCCGCGATGGCCGCCTGTCCGGCCCGGAGCTGTCGGCCAGCCTGGCCGAAGGCCTGCGTCGTGCCGGCTGTTCGGTCATCGACATCGGCCTGGCGCCGACGCCGCTGGTCTATTTCGCTGCCTTCCACCTGCGCACGGGCACCTGCGTGGCGGTGACCGGCAGCCACAATCCGCCCGAGTACAACGGCTTCAAGGTGGTCATCGGCGGCGAAACGCTGTCCGGCGATGCAATCACCGATCTGTACCAGCGCATCAGCGAAGGCCGCCTGGCCCAGGCCGCCGAGCCGGGCGACTTCCAGCAGCGCGAGGTCGCCGCCGATTACATCCAGCGCATTGCCGACGACGTGCAGCTGGACCGCCCGCTGAAGGTGGTGGCCGACGCCGGCAACGGCGTGGCCGGTGCGTTCGCCCCTCAGCTGCTGGAAGCCATCGGCGCCGAGGTCATCCCGCTGTACTGCGATGTCGACGGTACCTTCCCCAACCATCACCCCGATCCCAGCGAACCGGCCAACCTCGAAGACCTAGTGCAGACGGTCAAGCGCTTCGGCGCCGACCTCGGCGTGGCCTTCGATGGCGACGGCGACCGCCTGGGCGTGGTCACCGGCGAGGGCAGGATCATCTATGCCGACCGGTTGCTGATGCTGTTCGCCGCCGACGTGCTGATGCGCAACCCCGGCGCGATGGTGATCTACGACGTGAAGTGCACCGGCAAACTCTCCGATCATGTGCTGCGCAACGGTGGCAGCCCGCTGATGTGGAAGACCGGGCATTCGCTGATGAAGGCGAAGATGCGCGAGACCGATGCCGAACTGGCCGGCGAGATGAGCGGCCACTTCTTCTTCAAGGAACGCTGGTTCGGTTTTGATGATGGCCTGTACGCCGCCGCCCGCCTGCTGGAAATCCTCGCCCAGCGCGAAGAGACCCCGCACCAGGTGCTGGAGGAGCTGCCGGACATGGTGTCCACGCCGGAACTGAAGGTGCCGGTGGCGTCCGGGACGCCGCATGCGCTGGTGGCGATGCTGGTGGCGGCGGCGCAATCGCCGGACAACCCTTACGTGGGCGGTCGCCTGTCGACCATCGATGGCCTGCGCGTGGACTACCCCGATGGCTGGGGCCTGGTGCGCGCCTCCAACACCACCCCGGTGCTGGTGCTGCGCTTTGAAGGCAACGACGAGGCTGCACTGCAGCGCATCCAGGCGCTGTTCCGCAGCCAGCTGCAGGGCCTGCTGGGCGACACCGCGCTGGGCTTCTGATCGGTCGTGGTGGGGCCGGGCTGCGCCCGGCACCGCGATCCGCTCTGGTGGGTGCCGACCGTTGGTCGGCACGGGGTCGGATCGACGGCATCCACGCACGGCGTGGATCTACGGTAGGTGCCGACCGTTGGTCGGCACGCCTCACCCCTTGAACCGCAACCCCACGCCCGGTTCGGTGAACAGATAGCGCGAATCCAGCGCCGAATCGCCCAGCTTGTGCCGCAGCTTTCCGACCAGGATGCGCAGGTAGTGGGTGTCGTGCTGGTGCGTCGGCCCCCAGATCTCCTGCAGGATCTGCGGCTGGGTCACCACCCGCCCGGCATTGCGCAGCAGCAGCGACAGCAGCGCGTACTCCTTGCGGGTCAGGGCCACCGGCTCGCCATCGATCGCCACTTCGCGGCGCACCAGGTCCACGTGCAGGTGGCCATCATCGAACACCGGCGGGGTGCCGTCGCTCGGCACGCTGCGGGTGCGCAGCAGGGCCCGCACCCGGGCCATCAGCTCCTGCGTGCCGAACGGCTTGGTCACGTAGTCATTGGCGCCGGTATCCAGCGCCCGCACCTTCTCGTCTTCGCCAGCGCGCACGGTCAGCATGATCACCGGCACCTGGCTCCACTGCCGCAGCTGCGCCAGCACCTCATGGCCTTCCATGTCCGGCAGGCCGATATCCAGGATCACCAGGTCCATGTCCTCGCTGGCGGCCATTTCCAGGCCTTCCTGGCCGGTGGCGGCCTGGCGCACCTGGTAGCCCTGCGCGCGCAGGCTGATGTCCAGGAACCGGCGGATCTGGGTTTCATCGTCGATCACCAGCACGCGCGCGGCCGGCACGCTGGCATCAATCGGAGTCGGGCTCATCGTGGGCGGCTGGCTTGAGCAGGGGCAGGGTGATGCGGATCAGGGTACCGCGACCGTCGCGTCCGGGCAGCGCCTGCACGCTGCCGCCGTGGGCGCCGATCATGCCCTGGCAGATGGTCAGGCCCAGGCCGGTGCCGTGGCGGCCGCGGTCGCCACGCTCGACGCTGTAGAACATGTCGAAGATGCGCGCGCGCTCGTCATCGGGAATGCCGGGGCCGGCATCGATCACGTCGATGCGCAGCTGCCCGTCCCGTTCGCGTGCCTGCACCTGCACCGGTGCATCGGGCGGCGAGAACTTGGCGGCGTTCTCCATCACGTTGAACACCGCCTGTTCCACCAGCGCCGGGTGCACCCAGATCGGCGCCAGCGTGGAAGGAATATCCAGTTCCAGCCGCACCTTGGGCTGGTAGCGCTGCAGGCGGCGCGCGGCCGAGCCGATCAGCTCGTCCACGCCGATCCAGTCGCGGTTGATGGTCAGCCCTTCGTGGCCGAGCCGGGTCATGTCCAGCAGGTTCTGGATGTAGCGGTCCAGGCGCTCGCCTTCGACCAGGATGGTGTCCAGCAGCGCACGCCGGTCGGCCACGTCCATCGCGCTGCCGTAGCTGGCCAGGCTGTCGGCCGAACCGATCATCGCCGCCAGCGGCGAACGCAGGTCGTGCGATACCGAAGACAGCAGGGCCGAGCGCAGCCGCTCGGTCTCGTTGCTCACATGCGCCTGCTCCAGCTCGGCCACCAGCCGCGTGCGCAGCGCGGCCTGGGCGATGTCATCGACCATCGCTTCGGCCAGCTGGCGCTGCTCGGGCAGCAGGCGCGCCTGCGCACCGGGCAGGTACAGGCCGGCCACGCCCACGGCGCGGTCCTCGCCATCCAGTAGCGGCAGGAACCACCACTGCGCGCCGGCCAGCGTGTCGGTGAAGCGGCCGCTGGGCTGGCCGTGGCGCAGGGCCCAGTCGGCGGCGGCCAGGTCGGTATCGCCGGGCTGGGCGCGGCCGCCGGTGGCGGTGTCTGCGCCGATCCGCAGCCACGCCGGCACGTCCATCGCCTGTTCCAGCGCCTGCCTGCCGGCCTGCGCGACCTCGCCGTTGCCGGCCGCGCTGGCCAGCTGCCGGCCCAGCTGCTGGCGCGCACGCGCATGGCGGTTGGCCGCGCGCAGGGCAATCACCTGCATGCGCAGGCGCGAGGCCAGGCGCCCGGCCACGAGCGCCGCCGCGAGGAACAGGAACACGGTGATCACGCCCTGCCGTGCACCGATGGCGAAGGTGAAGCGCGGCGCGATGAACAGGAAGTTGTAGGCCAGGAAGCACAGGATGGCCGCCATTACCGCCACACTGGCGCGGGTGCGTGCCGCCACCAGCACCACCGCCACGATGAACACCATCGACAGGTCGGCCATGCCCACCCAGCGTTCGCCCAGCCACGCCACCGCGCAGGCCAGTGCGGTGGCGACCAGCGCCTGCAGCGGCTCGTGGCTGATCCCGCGCATCGGTGGCAGCAGGCCTTCGCGGCGCGCGCGTGCGCGTGCCTGCGGCGTGCTGATGATGGTGATCTCGTAGTGCGCGCCGCGCTGGATCAGCTGCTGGGTCAGCGTGCGGTTGAACATCCGCGCCAGCGGCCGCTCGCGGGTGCGGCCCAGCACCAGGGTCGACACACCGTTGTGCGCGGCATGGTCGAGCAGGGCATCGGCGATGCTCGAGCCATGCAGCAGTTCGGCATCGCCGCCCAGCCGCCGGGCCAGCGCGAAGGCCGCGTCGATCTCGCGCCGTGTGGCCTCGTCCTGGCGCCGGCCCTGCACGGTCACCACCGTCCACGGTGCATCACGGCGTTCGGCGATGCGCCGCGCCACCCGCACCAGATATTCGCTCTGGCCACCGCCATCGATGGCCACCAGCACGCCGCGGCGCAGCGGCAGGTTGCCTTCGCCGCGGGCGGCGCGGGTCTCGCGCAGGCTGCTGTCGACCCGGTCGGCCGCTTCCTGCATCGCCAGCTCGCGCAGCGCGGTCAGGTTGGCCGGCGAGAAGAACGCCTGCAGTGCCTGCGTGGCCTGCTCGGGCACGTACACCTTGCCCTGCTGCAGGCGCGCGATCAGCTCGCGTGGCGGCAGGTCCACCAGCACGATGTCGTGCAGGCGGTCGAGCACGCCGTCGGGCACGGTCTCGCTCACCCGCACGCCGGTGATGCGCATCACCACGTCGTTGAGGCTTTCCAGGTGCTGGATGTTGACCGTGGTCCAGACGTCGATGCCGGCGTCCAGCAGCTCCATCACGTCCTGCCAGCGCCGTTCGTGGCGGCTGCCGGGTGCGTTGCGATGGGCCAGTTCGTCCACCAGCACCAGCGCGGGATGGCGCTCCAGCACCGCATCCAGGTCCATCTCCTGCAGGGCGTGGCCGTGGTAGGCCACATCCTTCAGCGGCAGCTGCGGCAGGCCTTCCAGCAGGGCCTGGGTATCCACGCGGCCGTGCGTCTCGACCAGCCCCACCACCAGGTCCACGCCACGGCGCAGCTGTTCCTGCGCGCGGGTCAGCATGGTGTAGGTCTTGCCCACGCCCGGCGCCGCGCCGAGGAACACGGTCAGCTTGCCGCCGGCCTCGCGCTGCAGGCCTTCCACCAGCGCATCGGCCTGGCGGGTACGCGCATCATTCATCGCCGCTGCTGTCATGGCCGCCATTGTGCGCGCCGCCGGTGCAGGCCGGCATCACGGTGCCTTCGCCGCCTGGTCGAGGGCGAAGTTCAAGGTCACCACGTTCACCCGCGGCTGCCCGAACACGCCCCACTGGCGGCCTTCGGTATGCGCCTGCAACAGCGCCTGCACGCGTTCCACCGGCAGGCCACGCGCACGCGCCACGCGTGCCACCTGCACCTGCGCGGCAGCCGGTGACAGCTGCGGGTCCAGGCCGCCGCCGGACTGGGTGACCAGATCGGCCGGCACCTGCGCCGGGCTCACGCCTTCGCGCGCGGCCACCGCGGCGGTGCTGGCGGCCACGCGCTCGGCCAGCGCGGGGTTGCTGCGTGCCAGGTTGGAACCGGCCGCGGCCATCGGGTCGTAGTTGGCCGCCGACGGCCGCGCCTGGAAGTAGCCATCGCCAGCAAACGGCTGCGCCAGCCACGCCGAGCCGCGCACCTGGCCGCTGCCGTCGCGCAGCAGGCTGCCTTCGGCCTGGGTCGGGTAGCTCAGGCCGGCAAAGCCAGTGGCAATACCGGCGTAGACCGCACCGGCCAGCAGCAGGGTGGCCAGGCCCAGGCCGATCGCCGGGCGCCAGCTGGCATCGTCCTGCAGGCGCGCCACGCGGGCTTCGGCCGGATGTTCGCGGGGCAGGGAAGAAGAAGTGGAGACAGAACGGTTCATGCGCCGAATACCAGGACAAGAAGGAGGTCGATCAGCTTGATCGCCGCGAACGGCAGCAGTACGCCGCCGAGGCCGTACACCAGCATGTTCCGGCGCAGCAGCGCGGTTGCCGTGGCCGGGCGGAAGCGCACGCCACGCAGGGCGAGCGGGATCAGGGCGGGAATCACCAGGGCGTTGAAGATCAGCGCCGCCAGCACCGCGTTGCGCGGGCTCGACAGCTGCATCACGTTCAACGCGGCCATGGCCGGGACCGCAGCGGCAAACAGCGCCGGCAGGATCGCGAAGTACTTGGACACGTCGTTGGCCAGCGAGAAGGTGGTCAGCGCGCCGCGGGTGATCAGCTGCTGCTTGCCCACTTCCACCACCGCCAGCAGCTTGGCCGGGTCCGAATCCAGGTCGACCATGTTGCCGGCCTCCTTCGCCGCCTGCGTGCCGGAGTTCATCGCCAGGCCGATGTCGGCTTGGGCCAGCGCCGGGGCATCGTTGGTGCCATCGCCGACCATCGCCACCAGGCGGCCACCGGCCTGTTCCTGGCGGATGCGCGCCAGCTTGTCTTCCGGGCGTGCCTCGGCGATGTAGTCGTCGACGCCGGCTTCGGCGGCAATCGCGGCCGCGGTCAGCGGGTTGTCACCGGTGATCATCACCGTGCGGATGCCCATCGCCCGCAGCTGCGCGAACTTCTCGCGCATGCCGTGCTTGACCACGTCGGACAGCTCGATCACGCCCAGCACATGGCGGCCCTCGGCCACCACCAGCGGGGTGGCACCGTTGCGCGCCACCTGCTCAACGCGCCCGGCCAGCTCGGCCGGCACCGTGCCGCCCAGCCCCTGCACATGGTTGCGGATCGCATCCAGCGCGCCCTTGCGGATCTGCCGGCCATGCTCGAGGTCGACGCCGGACATGCGGGTCTGTGCACTGAAGGCCAGGTACTCGGCCTGCTCCGGTTCGGCGGTGCTGCAGCCCTGCTCGCGCGCCAGGCGCACGATGGATTTGCCTTCCGGGGTCGGGTCGGCCAGCGAGGACAGCAGCGCCGCTTCGCGCAGCTGGCTGGCATCGATGCCGGCCAGCGGGTGGAAGTGGCTGGCCTGGCGGTCGCCGTAGGTGATGGTGCCGGTCTTGTCCAGCAGCAGCACGTCGACGTCGCCGGCCACTTCCACTGCTTTGCCTGACTTGGCCAGCACGTTGGCGGCCAGCGCACGGTTCATGCCGGCAATGCCAATCGCCGGCAGCAGGCCGCCGATGGTGGTCGGGATCAGGCACACCAGCAGCGCGATCAGCAGCAGCGGATCGACCTTGACGCCGACGTAGGCGCCGATCGCCGGCAGGGTCGCCACCACCACCAGGAAGGTCAGCGTCATCGCCGCCAGCAGCAGGGTCAGCGCGATCTCGTTGGGGGTCTTCTGCCGGTTGGCACCTTCCACCAGCGCGATCATCCGGTCCAGGAAGCTGTGGCCCGGCTCGGCGGTCACCCGCACGATGATCTGGTCGGACAGCACCTTGGTGCCGCCGATCACGCCGGAGCGGTCGGTGCCGGCCTCGCGCAGCACCGGCGCCGACTCACCGGTCACCGCCGCTTCGTTGATGGTGGCCAGGCCCTGCACGATCTCGCCATCGGCCGGTACCAGCTCGCCGGCACTGACGATCACATGGTCGCCCGGGCGCAGCTCGGCAGCGGCCACCTGGGTTTCGGCCGCACCCGGCTGCGGGGCGGCCAGCCGACGTGCGACCAGGTCCTGGCGGGCGCGGCGCAGCGAGGCGGCCTGGCCGCGGCCGCGGGCCTCGGCCACCGCTTCGGCGAAGTTGCCGAACAACACGGTCACCAGCAGGATCGCGGTCACCGCCAGGCCGAAGCCCAGCGGCGCGTTGCCGGTCAGGGTGACGATGGCAGCAACCAGCGTGCCGGCCATCACCACCGCCATCACCGGGCTGCGCACCAGGTGCATCGGCGAGAGCTTGCGCACCGCCTCGACCAGCGCACGGCGCAGGCCGGCGGCATCAAGCAGGGCTGGGCGCGGGGCAAGGGAACTGCGGGAAGAACTTGCGTGGGTACTCATCAGGGTGTCCTTAGTGCAGTCCCATGCTTAGGTGGTCGGCGACGGGGCCGAGGACCAGGGCCGGCATGAACTGCAGCACGGTCAGGATGACGATCACCGAGACCAGGGTCAGGGCGAAGGTCGGGGTTTCGATCTGCAGGCTGCCGGCCGATTCCGGCGCCTGGCGCTTGGCAGCCAGCTGTGCGGCCACCACCAGCGGAATGATCAGCAGCGGGAAGCGGCCCAGCAGCAGCACCAGCGAACAGCTCAGGTTCCACCACACGGTGGCATCGCCCAGGCCCTCGAAGCCCGAGCCGTTGTTGGCATAGGCCGAGACGTACTCGTAGAACACCTGGCTGATGCCGTGGAAGCCCGGGTTGGAGGTGCCGGCCAGGCCGGGCACGGCCAGCGTGATCGCAGTGAACAGCAGCAGGGTGATCGGCTGCAGCAGCACCAGCAGGGCCAGCAGGCGCACCTGCGGCGTTTCCAGCTTGCGGCCGAACAGCTCAGGCGTACGCCCGGTCATCAGCCCGGCCAGGAACACGCCCAGCAGCAGGTAGACGATGAACTGCTGCAGGCCGCAGCCGATGCCGCCCCAGATCGCGCTGACCAGCATGTTGACCATCGCGATGCCACCGCTCAGCGGCGCCAGCGAGTCGTGCATGCCGTTCACCGAGCCGTTCGACACCTGGGTGGTCACCGCCGCCCACAGCGCCGTGCCATCCGCGCCGAAGCGCGCTTCCTTGCCTTCCATCAGCAGCGGCGTGGCGGCGCTGGCGCTGTGGCCCTCGCTCCACATCATCGCGCCGGTGGAGAGCAGCGACATGCCCAGCATGCAGCTGAACACCAGGACGCCGAAGCGGCGTCGCCCGGTGAACGCACCGATCATGAAGATCACCGCCAGCGGGATCAGCAGGATGCCCACCACCTCCAGCATGTTCGACACCGGGGTCGGGTTCTCCAGCGGGAAACTGCTGTTCGGGCCGTACCAGCCGCCACCGTTTGCGCCGAGCTGCTTGGCCGCGACCATCGCCGCCACCGGGCCCAGCGGCAGCTTCTGCTGGGCCATGCCGGCGCTGGCGTCGATCGGCGTGGCCTGCGGTCCGCCGGCCATCGTCGAGGGCACGCCCTGGCTGGTCAGCAGCAGGGTCCAGACCAGGCACAGCGGCAGCAGGAAGCGCACGCACAGGCGCACCACGTCCACGTAGTAGTTGCCCACCGGCACCTGGCGGTCGTCACTGGCCGAGGTCTGGGGTGCACGCGCGAACAGCGCCCGCAGCGTGGCCACCGCCAGCGCCAGGCCCATCATTGGCGTCACCACCTGCAGGCCGGTGATGCCGGTCATCTGCGAGAGGTAGGACAGCTGCGCCTGGCCCGAATAGTGCTGCTGGTTGGTGTTGGTCAGGAACGAGATCATCGTGTGCAGCGCGGTGTCCCAGCGCATGTTCGGGATCTGGTCCGGGTTCAACGGCAGCCAGGCCTGGGTCATGAACACCGCCTGGGTCAGCACTGCCACCACCACATTGCTCAGCACGAAGGCCAGCACGTAGCCGCGCCAGGACATCGAGCGCGCGGCATCCACGCCGAACAGCCGGTACAGCGGTTTCTCGATCCAGTGGAACAGCACGTCGACCTTCATCGGCGTGCCACGCATCACGCGCGCCACGTACAGGCCCAGCGGCCAGGCCAGCAGCAGGCTGGCGGCAAGAATCACAAGCATCTCAGTCATGGCAGGCTCCGCTCAGAACGACTCGGGCCGCAGCACGACATAAAGAAGATAGGCGGCGGCAACCAGCACCAGCACGCCACAGAACAACGACAGCCAGGGGGACATGGGATTGCGTCCTGGTGGAACCCCTCCACCTCAGGCCGCCATCGTCGTCCTGCCCCCCATAAACGCACTACGCGCCGGACGGGGCCGGCGCGTAAAGAGTGCATAAATTCCGTTGTTGCCGGGGCCTCAACCGCCCGGGGCCATGCCCTTCAACTCGCGGTAGCGTTGCAGGCTGGCCTCGATCTCGGCCTTCAGCGTGACCTGCTGCTGCTCGAAGCTGGCCTGCAGGCGTTGCTGCGCCTGCAGCTGGGCGTGGCGCTGGCGGATCGCCTCGACCTGCTTGTCGGCCACCTTGCCGCCGGCCAGCTCGCGATCACCGGCCGTCCCCAGCAGGGTCACCAGCGAATCGCGCAGGCTGGCGACATTGTAGCGGGCGGTGTTCAGATTGTTGTCGAGCACCTCCTGGCGCTCGTTGAACACCTTGCGCAGTGCATCCTCGCTGCCATAGGTCGACAACATGGCCTGCTCGGTGCGCTGCTTGGTCTGCGCCGCCATCAGGTCCAGCTTGGCCTGCGCCGCCACGGTGGCCGCGGCGGCGCGTTCCTCGTCGGTCAACGCGCGCTGCACCTGCGCATTGCGCACGCCGCTGTTGGCGTTGAACTCCTCACGGGCATTGTTGACCGCATCGGCCGGCAACGCATCGCTGCAGATCCGCTCGTTGCCCTCGTTCCAGCAGTACAGCTTCTTGTCGGCCGTATCCGGCTTGGCCAGCAGGCTGGCTGGCAGCGCCAGCAGCAGGCTGGCGGCAACGATGGCAGGAACTCGGAACATGCGACCTTCCCCTGGGTCAGCGTGCGGAACGGACGCCGTACTGGGCGCGATAGGCCTCCAGCGGCTGCCGGTAGCCCACAAGTTCCGGGTTTCCGGAGGCGAAATCAAGCAGATCGGCTAGAGTTGCGACGGCGATCACCGGGATGCCGGCTTCCTCGGCCACGGCCTGCGCCGCCGAGCGGTGGTCGGCTTCCGAGGCGATCTCCTGGCGGTCCAGCGCCACCACGATGCCGGCCGGGATGCCGCCGGCAGCGCGGATGATGGCCAGGGCTTCGCGGATGGCGGTGCCGGCGGTGATCACGTCGTCGACGATCAGCACGCGCTTGCCGGTCAGGTCGGCGCCGATCAGCTGGCCGCCCTCACCGTGGTCCTTTACTTCCTTGCGGTTGAACGACAGCGGCAGGTCGCGGCCACGCTGGGCCAGCTCGCAGGCCATCGCGGTGGCCAGCGGGATGCCCTTGTAAGCCGGGCCGAAGACCACGTCGTACTTGATGCCGCTGGCGTCGATGGCGTCCGAATAGCAGGCGCCCAGCTGGGACAGCAGCGAGCCGGAGTCGAAACGGCCGGCGTTGAAGAAATAGGGGCTCAGCCGGCCGGACTTGAGGGTGAACTGGCCGAAGCGCAGGGCGTCGGCGGTCAAGGCCAGCTGCAGGAAACGGTGGCGGTGGTCGCTCATCAAAACTCGATTCATCTTCATTTGGAGCACAAATCCTAATCCAGCTGGGCTTTCCGCGCTCGTCCGGCCCCGTGTGAAGGTCCGGCCGGGCCCATCTGGCGGGCTGCGCGGGCCGCCGGGCAACCGGTATGCTTGCCCGGTTTCCCGCCGTAGGTTCTTCCGCATGCGCATCATCAGTTTCAACGCCAATGGCATCCGCTCGGCCGCCACCAAGGGCTTCCTCGACTGGTTCCGGGCCCAGGACGCCGACGTTCTGTGCATCCAGGAAACCAAGGCGCAGGAGGACCAGCTCACCGATCCGATGTTCCGCCCCGACGGCCATCACTGCTTCTATCGCGACGCCATCACCAAGAAGGGCTACAGCGGCGTGGCGATCTACAGCAAGCGCGAGCCGGACCAGGTCATCACCTCGCTGGGCTGGGCCCCGTTCGATGACGAAGGCCGCTACATCGAGGCCCGCTTCGGCAATCTCAGCGTGGTCTCCTTCTATATCCCGTCCGGCAGCTCGGGCGATTTGCGCCAGGGCTTCAAGTTCGAAGTGATGGAATGGCTGCGGCCGATCCTGGAAGAGTGGGCGCGCAGCGGCCGCGACTATGTCCTGTGCGGCGACTGGAACATCGTCCGCTCGGCGCTGGACATCAAGAACTGGAAGTCCAACCAGAAGAACTCCGGCTGCCTGCCCGAGGAGCGCGACTGGCTCAACGGCCTGTGCGCCGACCACGGCCAGGCCACCGACGTGGCCACCGGCCGCGGCTGGGCCGATGCCTACCGCCTGCTGCACCCCACCGGCGAGGACTACACCTGGTGGAGCAACCGCGGCGCGGCCCGCGCCAACAACGTCGGTTGGCGCATCGATTACCAGTTCATCACCCCCGGCCTGCGTGACCGCCTGCGCAGCTGCTCGATCTACCGCGACGAGCGCTTCTCCGACCACGCCCCGTTCACCGTGGACTACGACCTGTGAGCGAAGCCGCTGCCAAGCCCAGCTACAAGGGCTGGGCCGGGATCAAGCGCGCCTTCGGCACGCCCTCGGCCCTGACCATGGCCCTGCTGGGCTTCGGCAGCGGCCTGCCGTTCCTGCTGATCGCCTCGCAGACCCTGTCCACCCGCCTGCGTGATGTCGGCCTGGACCTGGGCAGCATCGGCCTGATCAGCCTGGCCAGCTTCTTCTACCTGCTGAAGTTCGTCTGGGCGCCGCTGCTGGACCGCTATGCCTTCCCGCTGCTGGCCTTCATGGGGCGCCGCCGCTCTTGGCTGCTGCTGTCACAGGTGGCCGTGCTGATCGGCCTGGTCGCGCTGGCCTTCGTCCGCCCCGAACAGGGCGTCTGGCCGCTGGTGGCCTGGGTGCTGGTGGCGTCCTTCGCCGGTGCCACCCAGGATTCGGTGGTCGATGCCTACCGCATCGAAATCGCCCCGGAAACCGCGCAGGCCGCGCTGGCCGCCACCTACACCCTGGGCTACCGCATCGGCCTGATCCTCGCCGGTGCCGGCGCGCTCTACCTGGCCCAGTTCGAAGGCTGGATCATCGCCTACCTGGCCATGGCCGGGCTGATGCTGCTGCCGATCATCACCACCCTGCTGTGCCGTGAGCCCGACCGCCCCGCGCAGGCCGTGCAGCGCCGCATCGATGTGGCCGAAGCCTTCGTGCAGCCGATCACCAGCTTCTTCACCCGCAACGGCATCGCCTTGGCGCTGGGCCTGCTGGCCTTCGTCGGCCTGTTCAAGTTCCCCGACCAGGTCATCGGCGTGATGGCCGGCCCGTTCTACCTCGATTCGGGCTTCGACAAGGCCGACATCGCCACCGTCTCCAAGCTGTTCGGCGTCTGGATGGGCATCGGCGGCGCCTTCCTCGGCGGCATCGCCGTGGCCGCCTTCGGCTTCCGCCGCATGCTACTGGTGGCGGCGCTGGGCGTGGCCCTGTCCAACCTCGCCTTCCTGTTGATGGCGCACAACCCGGGCCAGCTGTGGGCGTTCTACGCCGCGCTCAGTGCCGACAACCTGTTCCAGGGCTTCGCCGGCACCGTGCTGGTGGCCTTCATGTCGTCGCTGACCGACCGCAACTTCACCGCCACCCAGTACGCCCTGCTGGTGTCGCTGGCCAACCTGCCGGGCAAGTTCGTCGGCGGCGTGTCCGGCTACATCGTCGAGGCCACCTCCTACAGCACCTTCTTCATGCTCAGCGCGGTCACCGTGGTGCCGACCCTGCTGCTGCTGGCCTGGCTGTGGCCGCGCATCCACGACCGCAGCGCCTCCGCCCCCTGATTGCCTGACTGCGCAACCTGCGGGATGATCGCCGCAGACGCGCCGAGGGGGCGGTGCCTTGCGAACGGGGGAGTGAGCATGGCCGATGTAGTGCTGCGGGACGTGGACCCGCTGATGTTTGAACGTATCCGAAGGGTGGCCGTGGCGCGCGGCTGGACGCACGAGCAGGCCTGTTCGGTGCTGCTTGAACAGGGCCTGCTGAGCAGCGAGCTGGAGGTCCGCTCCGGCTTCGGCGATCCCGAAGTGGACGCCCTGTCAGCGGCGATCGCCGCCCTGCAGGCGATGCCGGCGGGGCAGGGGTTCGATTGATCTGATACCGCGTCGCGGCGCTACCGCGCGTCCTGGTAGATCCACGCCATGCGTGGATGGCGCCACCTCACGCCAGATGGATCGCCCCGAGAATCCGCGGCCCCGATGCCCCGGTCACGCTCGGCAGGTTGCCGGCCAGCCCGTCCATCGTCCGCTGGGCCAGCCAGGCAAAACCCATCGCCTCCATGTACTCCGGGTCCAGCCCATGCACGGCGCTGGATTCCACCGCCACGCCCGGCAGCAGCCCGGCCAGCCGGCGCATCAGCTGCCGGTTGTGCACGCCGCCGCCGCAGACCAGCACCCGGCGGGTCTCCGGTTGCTGGGCCCGCAGCGCATCGGCCACGGTCACCGCGGTCAGCTCCAGCAGGGTGGCCTGCACATCGGCGGCCGCGTACTCGCCTTCGCCCATGCGCGCCTCCGCCCAGGCCAGGTGGAACTGCTCGCGGCCGGTGCTCTTGGGTGGCGGCAGGTCGAACCACGGGTCCGCGCGCCAGCCGGCCAGCAGCGCCGTGTCCACCGCACCACTGGCCGCATAGGCGCCATCGGCGTCGAAGGTGCGGCCGGTATGGCGCTGGCACCAGGCGTCCATCAGCGCGTTGGCCGGGCCGGTGTCGAAGCCGCGCGGCATGCCGTCGCGCGGGATCAGGGTCAGGTTGCCGATGCCGCCCAGGTTGAGCACCGCGCGGTCTTCGCCGGCCGTGCCCAGCATCGCCAGGTGGAAGGCCGGCATCAGCGGCGCGCCATGGCCGCCCGCTGCCACGTCGCGGCGGCGGAAGTCCGCCACGGTGGTGATCCCGGTCAGCTCGGCGATGCGGTTGCCATCGCCCAGCTGCACGGTGAAGGCCGGGTCGGCCAGCGGCCGGTGGCGCACGGTCTGCCCGTGCGAGCCGATCGCCCGCACCTGGCGGCGGTCCACGCCGGCCTCGTCCAGCAGCTGGTTGGCAGCCGCCGCGAAGTTGATCGCGATGCGTGCATCCAGCTCGCCCAGCTCCTCCAGCGACTCCAGCGGCCCGCCTTCGCCCAGCGCCACCAACCGCGCGCGCAGCACCGGCTCCCAGCGGGCGGTCAGGCCGCGCACGAAGCGGCAGCCGCCGCTGGCGGGGAACTGCACCAGCGCGGCATCGATGCCGTCGGCGCTGGTGCCGGACATCAGGCCAAGGTAGAGCGGGGCATCGGCGTCGGCAGTCGTGTTCATGGCGGGCATAAAAAAAGGACGCGGCAAGCTTGGGCTGCCGCGTCCTTCTTCGTCAACGCAGGGCCGGTCAGCCGCGCTTGTGGCCGTTGGCCGGCTTGGCCTTGGCGCTGGCCACCTCGGTCGGGGCGGCGTCTTCGCGGCTGCTCGGGGCCGGGCTGGCCTTGGCGTAGATCATCTTCTCCATGCCCTGGATGCGGGCCATGGCCGGTGCGGTCTGCGCACGGAAGGCCACCAGCTCGGCGCCCTTCAGCGGTTCCGGCGGCGGCATGGTCACCGTCAGCGGATTGCGGTGCTCGCCGTTCACGCGGAATTCGTAGTGCAGGTGCGGGCCGGTGGCCAGGCCGGTCGAACCGACGTAGCCGATCACCGTGCCCTGCGCCACGCGCTGGCCGGTCTTGATGTTCGCAAAGCGCGACATGTGCCCGTACAGGGTGGTGTGGCCGCGGCCGTGGTCGAGGATGACCACGTTGCCGTAGCCGCGCTGCACGCCGGCGAACTGCACGCGCGCATCGCCGGCGGCCATGATCGGCGTACCGGTACGCGCGGCGTAGTCCACGCCCTTGTGCATTCGCATCTTGCCCAGCACCGGGTGCTTGCGCGCGCCGAAGGTCGAGCTCAGGCGCGCGAACGGGATCGGCATGCGGATGAAGCTTTTCTTCAGCGAACGGCCGTTGAGGTCGTAGTACTCGGATTTGCCGCCGCGCTCGAAGCGGAAGCCCGAATAGGTCTTGCCACCGGTGGTGAAGGTCGCCGCCAGGATCTTGCTGGTATCGACCTTCTCGCCTTCGCGCCAGGTCTCGTCCATCACCACGCTGAAGCGGTCGCCTGGCTGCAGGTCCTTGGAGAAGTCGATGTCGTACTTGAAGATGTCGTCGGTCATCGTCGCGATCGCCGACGGCGACAGCCCGGCCCGGCGGGCCGCGGCATACAGCGAACTGGTGATCTCGCCGCTGGTGACCACCGTGCGCGTGGAGGTCTCGCGCTTGGTCACCTTTTCCTTGATGTCATCGCCGGCCAGGCTCAGTTCCACCCGGTTGTCGCCATCGCGGTCGAAGCGGATGCTGCGCAGGTCGCCCGAGAGCGGCATGTCGAAGGCGATCTCGGCGCCGGGGCGCAGCTTGGTCAGCGACTCGCGCGCGCCCGGATGGTCCAGCACGCGGTGCAGGGTGGTGGCGGGGATGCCGGCCTGGTCGAACAGGTCGCTCAGGGTCTGCCCGCGCTGCACCCGCAGCACCTGCCAGCTGTCGCCCGGGGTCTGCTGCTGGCGGGCCAGCGACAGCGGCGGCAAGGGCAGGGCCAGGCTGGTGTGGCTTTCGGCGTAGGGCGAATCGATGGTGTGCGAGAAGCCCGGCACGATCGTCGCCACCAGGGCGCCGATGGTCGCGAACAGGCTGGCGTGCACCCAATGGCGGCGCGTCCAGCGTTCATTGAAAGCGGCGGGGAGATGCTGCCTGAGCTTCCGGTGCAGGGCGTTGTCGTGCAGGACGTGGAGACGTTCCTGGAAGCGCTGCTTGCGTGCGCGCCCTTGTTCGGAATTTTGCATCAGTGGTTTTTTCCTGCGGCCCGGGAGCGCGGGCCTGATCGCCGGTTACCATAGACACCTGAGAAAACCGCGTCAAACCCTTGTGCCTATTGGCTTTTGTGAAGCCGGATGGGTTAACTTGGCGTTAACACCCCACACAAGAAACGGCATAGCCGGGAGTAGTCACCGTGTCCTCGATTGAAGAAGCCCTTGCCCTGATCGGCCGTGGTGCCGACGAGATCCTCAAGATCGAGGATCTGCGTGCGCGCCTGCAGGAAGGCCGTCCGCTGCGGATCAAGGCTGGCTTCGACCCCACCGCGCCCGACCTGCACCTGGGCCATACGGTGCTGCTGAACAAGCTGCGCCAGTTCCAGGACCTTGGCCACCAGGTCATTTTCCTGATCGGTGACTTCACCGGCATGATCGGCGACCCGTCCGGCAAGAGCCTGACCCGCAAGCCGCTCAGCCGCGAGGACGTGCTGGCCAACGCCCGTACCTATGAAGAGCAGGTCTTCAAGGTGCTGGACCGCGACAAGACCCAGGTCCGCTTCAACTCGGAGTGGTTCAGCAAGATGGGTGCGGCCGACATGATCCGCCTGGCCAGCCAGCACACCGTGGCGCGCATGCTCGAGCGCGATGATTTCGCCAAGCGCTACGCCGCCCAGCAGTCCATCGCCATCCACGAGTTCCTGTACCCGCTGGTGCAGGGCTACGACTCGGTGGCCCTGGAAGCGGACGTCGAGCTCGGCGGTACCGACCAGAAGTTCAACCTGCTGATGGGCCGCGGCCTGCAGGAACACCACGGCCAGAAGCCGCAGGTGGTGCTGACCATGCCGCTGCTGGAAGGCCTGGACGGCGTCAACAAGATGTCCAAGTCGCTGGGCAACTACATTGGTATCAGTGAACCGGCCATCGAGATCGTCACCAAGACCATGAAGGTCGACGACACCTTGATGTGGCGCTGGATCGAGCTGCTGTCCTTCGATATCGGCCAGGCCGAAGCGGTGTCGCTGCGTGAAGAGGTCGCCGCTGGCACTCTCAACCCGCGCGTGGTCAAGTTGCGCCTGGCACGTGAGCTGGCAACCCGCTTCCACGACGCCGCGGCGGCCGATCAGGCCATTGCCGGCTGGGAAGCGGCGGTGACCGGGCAGGGCGACATCACCCAGCTGCCGCTGCAGGACGTGGCCATCCCGGCCGAAGGCCTGCGTATTGCCGCACTGCTGACTGCTGCCGGGCTGACCCCGAGCAACTCCGAAGCCAACCGCAAGCTCAAGGAGCGCGCGGTCAAGGTGGACGGTGAAGTGGTCGAGGACGGACAGCAGGTGCTGCAGCCGGGCTTCGAAGGCCTGCTGCAGGTCGGCAAGCGCACCTTCGCCCGCGTGCGCCTGGTCGCTGCCTGACACTATATGGAAGGGCCGGCGCCAGCCGGCCCTTCCTTGTGCTTCTGCTCTTCGCGGTATGCCCCCGCGGGCGCGATGGATGAACGGATGCAACATCCGTTGAAAAA
>NZ_CP026003.1:451954-455029 GCF_003086795.1 Stenotrophomonas sp. SAU14A_NAIMI4_5
ACGTGGCAGCCTGCGAAAAGTATCGGGGAGCTGGCAACAAGCTTTGATCCGGTAATGTCCGAATGGGGAAACCCACCCGCTTGCGGGTATCCTGCAGTGAATACATAGCTGCTGGAAGCGAACCTGGTGAACTGAAATATCTAAGTAACCAGAGGAAAAGAAATCAACCGAGATTCCGTAAGTAGCGACGAGCGAACGCGGACTAGCCCTTAAGCTGATTTGGTTCTAGGAAAACGCTCTGGAAAGAGCGGCCATAGAAGGTGATAGCCCTGTATCTGAAAGGGCCATTTCAGTGAAGACGAGTAGGGCGGGGCACGTGAAACCCTGTCTGAACATGGGGGGACCATCCTCCAAGGCTAAATACTACTGACCGACCGATAGTGAACCAGTACCGTGAGGGAAAGGCGAAAAGAACCCCGGAGAGGGGAGTGAAATAGATCCTGAAACCGTGTGCGTACAAGCAGTAGGAGCTCCGCAAGGAGTGACTGCGTACCTTTTGTATAATGGGTCAGCGACTTACTGTTCGTGGCAAGCTTAACCGTATAGGGGAGGCGAAGGGAAACCGAGTCTGATAAGGGCGCATAGTCGCGGGCAGTAGACCCGAAACCGGGTGATCTAGTCATGGCCAGGGTGAAGGTGCCGTAACAGGTACTGGAGGCCCGAACCCACGTCTGTTGCAAAAGACGGGGATGAGCTGTGATTAGGAGTGAAAAGCTAATCGAACCCGGAGATAGCTGGTTCTCCTCGAAAGCTATTTAGGTAGCGCCTCATATGTATCCTCTCGGGGGTAGAGCACTGTTATGGCTAGGGGGTCATCGCGACTTACCAAACCATTGCAAACTCCGAATACCGAGACGGACTGTATGGGAGACACACGGCGGGTGCTAACGTCCGTCGTGAAAAGGGAAACAACCCAGACCCACAGCTAAGGTCCCAAATTCACTGCTAAGTGGAAAACCATGTGGAAAGGCACAGACAGCCAGGAGGTTGGCTTAGAAGCAGCCACCCTTTAAAGAAAGCGTAATAGCTCACTGGTCGAGTCGGTCTGCGGGGAAGATTTAACGGGGCTAAGCAGTGAACCGAAGCTTGGGGTGCATAACTTTGTTATGCGCGGTAGAGGAGCGTTCCGTAAGCCGTTGAAGGTGGATTGAGAAGTCTGCTGGAGGTATCGGAAGTGCGAATGCTGACATGAGTAACGATAATGCGGGTGAAAAACCCGCACGCCGAAAGCCCAAGGTTTCCTTGCGCAACGTTAATCGGCGCAGGGTGAGTCGGCCCCTAAGGCGAGGACGAAAGTCGTAGTCGATGGGAAGCAGGTTAATATTCCTGCACCTCGCGTAAGTGCGATGGAGGGACGGAGAAGGTTAGGTGTACCAGGCGTTGGTTGTCCTGGGGAAAGGCGGTAGGTTTGGATCTTTGGCAAATCCGGGATCCTTTAAGACCGAGCACCGAGACGAGCCTTTATGGCGAAGTCACTGATACCACGCTTCCAGGAAAAGCTCCTAAGCTTCAGCTTACGCAGACCGTACCGTAAACCGACACAGGTGGGTAGGATGAGAATTCTCAGGCGCTTGAGAGAACTCGGGTGAAGGAACTAGGCAACATGGCACCGTAACTTCGGGAGAAGGTGCACCCTTTTTGGTGGCTCGTGCGAGCTATAGCTGAAGAGGGTCGCAGTAACCAGGCCGCTGCGACTGTTTATCAAAAACACAGCACTCTGCAAACACGAAAGTGGACGTATAGGGTGTGACGCCTGCCCGGTGCTGGAAGGTTAATTGATGGGGTCAGCCGCAAGGCGAAGCTCTTGATCGAAGCCCCAGTAAACGGCGGCCGTAACTATAACGGTCCTAAGGTAGCGAAATTCCTTGTCGGGTAAGTTCCGACCTGCACGAATGGCGTAACGACAGCGGCGCTGTCTCCACCCGAGACTCAGTGAAATTGAAATCGCTGTGAAGATGCAGCGTTCCCGTGGCAAGACGGAAAGACCCCGTGAACCTTTACTATAGCTTTACACTGAACGTTGAGTTCGTCTGTGTAGGATAGGTGGGAGGCTATGAAACTGTGGCGCTAGCTGCAGTGGAGCCATCCTTGAAATACCACCCTGTCGTGCTTGACGTTCTAACCTGGGCCCATTATCTGGGTCGGGGACCGTGTATGGTGGGTAGTTTGACTGGGGCGGTCTCCTCCTAAAGAGTAACGGAGGAGCTCGAAGGTACGCTCAGCGCGGTCGGACATCGCGCACTGTGTGCAAAGGCATAAGCGTGCTTGACTGCAAGATCGACGGATCAAGCAGGTAGGAAACTAGGACTTAGTGATCCGGTGGTTCTGTATGGAAGGGCCATCGCTCAACGGATAAAAGGTACTCCGGGGATAACAGGCTGATACCGCCCAAGAGTTCATATCGACGGCGGTGTTTGGCACCTCGATGTCGGCTCATCACATCCTGGGGCTGTAGTCGGTCCCAAGGGTATGGCTGTTCGCCATTTAAAGTGGTACGCGAGCTGGGTTCAGAACGTCGTGAGACAGTTCGGTCCCTATCTGCCATGGGCGTTGGAGATTTGAGAGGGGCTGCTCCTAGTACGAGAGGACCGGAGTGGACGAACCTCTGGTGTTCCGGTTGTCACGCCAGTGGCATTGCCGGGTAGCTATGTTCGGAAGCGATAACCGCTGAAAGCATCTAAGCGGGAAGCGCGCCTCAAGATGAGATCTCCCGGGGCACAAGCCCCCTGAAGGAACCATATAGACTATGTGGTTGATAGGTCAGGTGTGTAAGTACAGCAATGTATTGAGCTAACTGATACTAATGATCCGTGTGGCTTGACCATATAACCTCAAGTTGCCTTGGCTTTACGACAACGTCGTAAGAGCATCCAAGTGCACGCTACGTCACAAGAACTATGCGAGGCTGGCGCCTTGTCCCCTCGGGACGAGTGCGACTCTCCAAAAGCCTCCCTGGTGAAATTAGCGCTGTGGAACCACCCGATCCCATCCCGAACTCGGAAGTGAAACGCAGCTGCGCCGATGGTAGTGTGGCTCAAGCCATGCGAGAGTAGGTCATCGCCAGGGTTTACACCC
>NZ_CP026003.1:455129-578492 GCF_003086795.1 Stenotrophomonas sp. SAU14A_NAIMI4_5
CTCCCTGGTGAAATTAGCGCTGTGGAACCACCCGATCCCATCCCGAACTCGGAAGTGAAACGCAGCTGCGCCGATGGTAGTGTGGCTCAAGCCATGCGAGAGTAGGTCATCGCCAGGGTTTACACCCAAAAACCCCGCTGCTCACGCAGCGGGGTTTTTTCTTATTAAGTGAAGGCACCGCTTTTCCGGGTACCTTCCGCCCCAAGGGCAAGATCGCGAGCTGGCGCTGCAAGCGCTGCTGCAACCGTCTCCCTGGTGAAATTAGCGCTGTGGAACCACCCGATCCCATCCCGAACTCGGAAGTGAAACGCAGCTGCGCCGATGGTAGTGTGGCTCAAGCCATGCGAGAGTAGGTCATCGCCAGGGTTTACACCCAAAACCCCGCTGCTCACGCAGCGGGGTTTTTCTTTGCGCGCAGATAAACACGCTGGGGGCGTTGCCGCGCGTTGCGCGGTGCCAGCCAAGGCTGTAGATCCACGCCATGCGTGGATGGACCGCCCCACCGCCCACAAAAAAAGGCGGCGCCCCGTGGGGCGCCGCCTGGACCTCAACACTGTTCAGTCGAGCATGGCTCGGCTTTACGGGGCCGCAGCCTTGTTCTTCATCATCTCGTCGCGGGCGGCCTTGAAGGGATTGCCTTCGTACCAGTTCGGCCAGCGATCGCCGCCTGCCAGTTCCTTGCCCACGCCGTACATCAGTTCCAGGTCTTCCACGGTGCCATCCAGCTTCCAGGTGGACGCATCGAACTCATCCTTCGGCCCGTGGTAGCGGTTGTTGCCGTAATCGGTCGCGGCCTTGCGGCCCGCGTCGACGCCACCGTCGCGCAGGTCCTCGCCACCGTCGGCATACAGCGCCGGCACGCCGGCCTTGGCGAAATTGAAGTGGTCCGAACGGAAGTAGAAGCCGCTCTGCACCGAGGTCTCGCCGTGCAGGGTGCGATCCTGGGCGGCAGCCAGCGGCTTGAGGATGTCCTCCAGCTCGGAACTGCCGAAACCGGTCACCGTCACGTCCTTGGCACGGCCGGCCACCGACATCGCGTCGATGTTGATCACGCCGGCAATCTTGTCCAGCGGGAAGGTCGGGTGGGCCACGTAGTACTTGGAACCCAGCAGGCCGGACTCTTCCAGGGTCACGGCCAGGAACACCACCGAACGCTCCGGCTTCGGATCCTGGTGGGCCATGGCTTCGGCCACTTCGAGGATGCCGGCCACGCCGGTCGCGTTGTCGACAGCACCGTTGTAGATGTTGTCGCCTTCCTCGCCCTCATGCTTGCCCAGGTGGTCCCAGTGGGCCATGTACAGCACGGCTTCGTCGGCACGCTTGCTGCCCGGCAGCACGCCCACCACGTTGCGCGACTGCTTCTGCGCGATCTGGCTCTTCAGGTCGACCGCAGCGGTGGCCTTCAGCGGGACCGGCTTGAAGCCGCGCTTGCTGGCGTCCTTGTAGGCCTGCGCCAGGTCCAGGCCGGCCCCGGCAAACAGCGCCTTGGCGGCGTTCGCACTCAGCCAGCCCTGCACCGGGATGCGCGCTTCCGGATCATCCTTGGCCGGCAGGTCGTACTGCGGGCCGGCCCACGAGTTCTTCACCACGTCCCAGCCATAGGAAGCACCGGCGGTGTCGTGCACGATCAGCGCGGCGGCGGCACCCTTGCGGGCGGCTTCCTCGAACTTGTAGGTCCAGCGCCCGTAATAGGTCATGCGCTTGCCGTCGAACAGCGTCTCGTCGCCGACATGGAAGCCCGGGTCGTTGACGAACATCACGACCGTCTTGCCCTTCCAGTCCTGGCCGGCGTAGTCGTTCCACTTCTGCTCCGGCGCATCCACGCCATAGCCGACGAACACGAGGTCACTGGCATCGACCTTCACTTCGGCCTCGCCGGTACGGGTGCCCACCACCATGTCGGTGCCGAACTTCAGCTCGGTGGTCTTGCCACCCTGGGTGATCTTCAGGACGGTCGATTCGTCGGCCGTGGTCTCGGTCATCGGCACGTCCTGGAACCAGCTGTCACCGTTGCCCGGCTGAAGGCCGATGCGCTGCATCTGGTCGCGGATGTAGTTGACCGTCAGTTCTTCGCCCTTGCTGCCCGGGGCGCGGCCTTCGAATTCGTCCGAAGCCAGCGTCTTGACCATCTCGCTGAAGTCGGCGGCGTTGATGCCGGGCGAGAAGGTGTGGGCTGCCGGCGTGGCGGCAGCATCGGGGCTGGCGGCAGGCGCCGGCGTGGAAGTGTCTTCGCCTTTGCAGGCACTGAGCGCGGCCGCGGCGGCCAGGCACAGGAGGAGTTTGCGGGGCATCGTCGTTTCCTGGATACACGAGGGATGGCCACGCCGGGCGCGGCCGGTGAAGGGGAGCATTCCCCGTACTGCAGCGCCGGGGACTCAGTCCGCCGGCGCGGTATCGGTGTCGAACGGGATCGGCTCGGCACCGGTGACCGGCCCGACGCGTGCGGTGCGGTGCACGTACAGCACCACCTCGCGTTCGAACAGCAGCGGGCCTTCGACCACGGCGTTGGGGCCGATGATCACGCGCGGCTTGCGGCTGGCCGTGAGCGAAACGCTGAAATTGGGCTTGCGCACGCGCAGGCCGCCACCGACCTGCGAGCCGATGCCCACGGTGATGTCACCGTTGACCGTTTCCACGTCCTTGCGCACGCGGCTGCTGACCAGGCCGATGCCACCATTGACCGTTTCCACGCCGCCTTCGATCTGGCTGCCGTGGTCGCTGAAGATGCTGCCGTTGACCGTGCTGACATCGCCTTGGGCGATGACTTCACGGCCCAGGCGCACGCTGCCGTTGACCGTCTCGATGCTGCCGGTGCGGGCGCGGTCGGCCACGGTGACGCCGCCGTTGACGGTGTCGATGCTGCCGGTTTCCACGCCATCACCCACGCGGATGCCGCCGTTGACGGTGTCCAGCTTGCCGTAGCGCTGGCCCGGGTCGGCGCTGATGCTGCCGTTGACCTTGCTGATGTTGTCCTGCGCGCCAAGCGGGCCGGCGACCAGCAGTGCGCCCAACAGCAGCGGAATGGAGAGCGTTTTCATGGGGGACCTCGTTGTTGTGCGGCTGGCAGGCCGCGTGCGTTGATGTCACCATTCCCCGGCACCCCCTGCAACTGCCTGAAGTCACTGGAAAGCCCTTGCGCAACAACGTCTTCCCCTCACGCCGACATCACACCGCCGCTGCCCGCGCCGGGCGTTGCCTGTTGCTGGGGCTGGCATTGGCGCTGGCCGCTCCCCTGCCGGGCAGCGCGCAGACCGCTTCTACCCGCGAGGCCGAGCGCAAGCTGCAGAAGCTGCGTACCGAACTGAAGGGCGTGGCGCAGGAGCGCCGGCAGATCGAGGGCCAGCGCGGCCAGGCCTCACGGCAGCTGCGCGATGCCGACGAAAAGGTTGCCCGCAGCGGCCGGGCACTGGCCCAGACCGAAACCGCGCTGCGCGAGCAGAACCAGGCCCTGGCCGAAGCCGAACAGCGTCGCGCCACCCTGCAGGCCAACCTGGCCCAGCAGAACCGCGAGTTGGCCGGGCTGCTGCGCGCGGCCTACCAGCTGGGCAACCATGCCCCGCTGAAGCTGCTGCTGTCGCAGGACACGGTGGCCGATGCCAACCGTGCCCTGGCGTACCACCGCTACCTGCAGCGCGAGCGCGCGCAGCGCATCGCCACCCTCACCGGCGACCTGAAGGAACTGGAGACGCTGCAGGCGCAGATTGCCGAGCGCAAACAGACCCTGCAGGGCGCGCAGCGCGACCAGAAGCAGCAGGCGGCCTCGCTGGCGGCAGATCGCCGCGATCGCGCGCAGACCGTGGCCTCGCTGGAAGAACGCTTCAAGGACCGCCGCGAGAAGGAACAGGCACTCGGCCAGGATGCCAAGGCGCTGGAAACGCTGCTGGCCAACCTGCGTGCGGCCGCCGCCCGCGCCGAGGCCGAACGCCGTGCCGCCGCGCGCAAGGCGGCCGCCGAAAAGGCCGCTGCCGAAAAGGCCGCACGCCAGGCCAAGGCCGAGGGCCGCCCGCCGCCGCCGACCAAGGTCCCGCCGGCCGTGGCCTCCGCGCCTGCACCGAAGGTGGGCGGGCTGGGCTGGCCGCTGTCGGGCAACCTGCTGGCCCGCTATGGCGCCAAGCTGCCCGACGGGCGCACCAGCAGCGGCGTGCTGATCGGCGCGCCGGCAGGCAGCACCGTCACCGCCGTGGCCGATGGCACCGTGGTGTTCTCCGACTGGATGACCGGCTACGGGATGATCCTGATCGTCGACCATGGCAACGGCTACATGAGCCTGTACGCACACAACGACACCCTGCTGAAGGATGCCGGCGCGCGCGTGAGCCGTGGTGATGCCGTGGCCAAGGTCGGCAATTCCGGTGGCCAGGGCGTGACCGCGCTGTACTTCGAGCTGCGCCGCGGCGGACAACCGGTCAACCCGGACAGCTGGCTGCAGCGGCGCTGAATCGACGCTGCTGCGACCGGGCCGGATTCAACGGGAATTTAGCCACGCTTCGCGCATAATCGGGGCATGTGCCTTGGGCACGATGCCACCGTCGACAGGAGTGATCCATGCGCGCAGCCCGTACCGCCACCCTCTTGCTGGCCCTGATGCCAGCGCTGTCCTGGGCGCAGCAGACTGCGCCGGCCGCCACCGATACCTCCGGCCAGGCAGCGAGCAACGAGGAGGCGGTGACCTCGAAGGTGCCGCTGGAAGACATCCGTCGTTTCGTCTCGGTCTACAACGCGGTCCGCGCGGCCTATGTCGACCCGGTCGATGACAACAAGCTGATGCAGTCGGCCGTGCGCGGCCTGCTGCTGGATCTCGATCCGCACAGCACCTACTTCAACAAGGAAGACGCCGAGGCCTTCGACGAGCAGGCCAACGGTGCCTACGAGGGCATCGGCGTGGAGCTGCAGCAGCAGCCCGACAACGCCAGCATGAAGGTCATCTCGCCGATCGACGACACGCCGGCGGCCAAGGCCGGCATCCTCGCCGGCGACCTGATCATCGCCATCGACGGCAAGCCGATCAGCGCCATCGATGCCAGCGAGCCGCTGCGTGGCCCGGCCGGCAGCAAGGTGGTGCTGACCATCGTGCGCGACGGCAAGCCCAAGCCGTTCGATGTCAGCCTGACCCGGCAGACCATCCGCGTGACCAGCGTGAAGAGCCGCATGCTCGAACCGGGCTACGGCTACATCCGCCTGAGCACGTTCCAGGCCGATACCGGTTCTGATTTCCAGAAGCACGTGCAGCAGCTGCAGAAGCAGGCCGGTGGCCAGCTCAAGGGCCTGGTGCTGGATCTGCGCAGCAACCCGGGTGGCCTGCTTACCGCCGCGGTGCAGGTGGCCGATGACCTGCTCGACAAGGGCAACATCGTCAGCACCCGCGGCCGCATCAGCATCAGCGATGCGCGCTTCGATGCGACGCCGGGCGACCTGCTGAAGGGCGCGCCGGTGGTGGTGCTGGCCGACGCGGGTTCGGCCAGTGCGTCCGAAGTGCTGGCCGGTGCGCTGCGCGACAACAAGCGCGCGCGCGTGGTCGGCAGCCGGACCTTCGGCAAGGGCTCGGTGCAGACCGTGCTGCCGCTGGACAACGGCGATTCGGTCAAGCTGACCACGGCGCGCTATTACACGCCCAGTGGCAAGTCGATCCAGGCCACCGGCATCGTGCCCGACGTCGAACTGAAGCCGGCGCCGACGCCGGAGGAAGATGCACTGCCGGCCAGCCTGAGCGATTACAGCGAGGCGACCCTGCCGGGCCACCTGCGCGGTGACGACGAAGGTACCGAGGGCTACCGCGCCGGTGCGGTGCTGCCGGGCGATGCGCCGATCAATGACGCCCTGGCCGAACTGAAGAACCCCGGTTCGGTGGCCACGCGGCTGAAGGCCGAAGCGGCCAAGGCCGAGGCGGAGAAGGCGACGAAGGCCGCGGCCGCCAGGCCTGAGGCGAAGCCCGATGCGAACGCAGAGCCCAAGCCCGAACCGAAGCCCGCGGCCAAGCCGGCCGAAACCCCGGCCAAGCCCTGAGGTAGCGCCGGGCCACGCCCGGCGACGCGGTGAGTGGGGAGCCGGCCAGCGGCCGGCACTACCCGGTGCTCAGAACCCGTGGCGCTTGCGCAGCTTGCGGGCGATGGCCGCGCGCACGTACACGCCGTACAGCAGGCCGAACACGAAGCCACCGATGTGCGCCCACCAGGCCACCATGCCGAAGCTTGGGCCGATGTGGGCGAACACCACCTGCAGTGCGGCCCAGACGCCGATCAGCAGATAGGCCGGGGCACGCACGAATTCCAGGAACAGGCCCAGCGGGATGACCACGCCCAGGCGCGCGGCCGGGAACAGCGCCAGGTAGGCGCCGATCATCGCCGACACCGCGCCGCTGGCGCCGATGATGATCTGGTCCGGGCTGCCCATGGTGTAGATCGCCACCAGGTTGGACACCGCGCCGCCGACCAGGAACAGCAGCATCAGCCGCCACGGCCCCAGCACGCGCTCGGCGGGCAGGCCGAAGATCAGCAGGAACACCAGGTTGCCCAGCAGGTGCGACCAGTCCGCGTGCAGGAACAGGGCGGTGAACAACCGCAGCACGCTGCCGTCCTGCAGGGTCGCCCACCAGTCCTGGGGCTGGGTCAGGCCGGTCGACAGCGCGCCCCAGTCCAGCCAGAGGCTGTTGCGGGCGTCGCCCGGACGCGAGATCGACCACAGGAATGCCAGCCACAATGCCGCAAACAGCACGGGTGTAGCCCAGCGCAGCGTGGCCTTCTTGCGGGAGGGGAGAGACACGAACATGGCCGCTAGCCTAGCGTGCCGGGGCTTTGCGCGGGCGAGGCGCCTGTTCAGTTTTTGCGCATCGAATACGGCCGCTGCTGTTATTGTTTCATTAACGGCTCTGGGTAATACTCGCATACGGCGTCGTATGTCGGGAGGGGAATCCGGCGCGTTCTGGCGGGCCTTTGCGGGTCCGGTAGGCGCAGGCGCACTCAGAGCACCATCACCGCTTACCGGAGAGAGAACACGATGCAAACTGCTTCCACCATTGCCCGACTGACCCTGCTGGCCGTCGGCGTTGCCGGTGCGCTGGCCGCCGCTGATGCCAACGCCGCTGCCTTTCAGCTGAAGGAAAACAGCGCCAAGGGCCTGGGCCGTGCGTTCGCCGGCTCCGGCAGCGCCGAGGGCGACGCGTCCATCATCGCCGTCAACCCGGCCGGCATGCGCCAGCTGGACGGCACCATGGTCCAGGGCGACCTCAGCGCCATCAGTTTCAAGGCCGAGTTCAAGGGCCAGGGCCGTAAGCCGACGGGCGCCGCGCAGACCGGCAGTGACGGTGGCGACGCCGGCATGATTGCGCCGGTCCCGGCCGCTTACTTCCACATGCCTCTGGGCGAGAAGGCCCATTTTGGTGTCTCGCTGACCGCACCGTTCGGCTTCAAGACTGAGTACGACAACGGCTGGGTGGGCCGCTACAGCGGCCTGAAGACCGACCTGAAGGCCATCGATCTGGGCTTCGCCGCGTCCTATGACGTGAACCCGTACGTGTCGTTCGGTGCATCGGTGTTCGTCGAGCACCTGACCATCGAACTGAGCAACAACATTGACTTCGGCACCGCGCTGGCTCAGTCGCGTGTGCCGGGCTTCGCCCCGGGCAGCGCCGATGGCAAGCTGACCGTGGAAGGCGACAACAACGCCGTGGGCTGGACCGTCGGCGGCCTGTTCAGCCCGGACGAGAACACCCACATCGGCATCAGCTACCGCTCCAAGGTCGAGCACAAGATCACCGGTGGCGACGCCACCTTCGATGTGCCAGCCAATGCGGCAGCGGTGCTGGCTGCGGCTCAGCCGGGCCGCTTTGTCACCACCAGCGGCAAGGCTACGGTGACCCTGCCGGCGTCGGCCACCCTGAGCGTGACCCACAAGGTCAACGACCGCTGGACGGTGATGGGTGACGTCACCCGTACCGCCTGGTCGACCGCCTTTGACCAGGTCACCATCGACTACGCCTCGGCGCAGCCGGACTCGGTGCTGGAATTTGGCTACCGCGATACCACCTTCGTCTCGCTGGGTACCGACTTCAAGCTGAGCGACACCGTCACCCTGCGTGGCGGCGTTGCGCTGGACCAGACCCCGACCACCGATGCCCACCGCGACGTGCGCGTGCCGGATACCAGCCGCAAGTGGCTGTCGCTGGGCGTGGGCTGGACGCCGTCGGCCAACACCGAATACAACTTCGGTTACACCCACCTGTTCACCAGCGACCCGAACGTGAACGTGCCGGCGACCACCAACAACCAGGGCAACTCGCTGTCGGGCAAGTACAAGGTCCGTGGCGACGTGCTGGCTGCGTCGTTCCAGTACAAGTTCTGATCCAGGCCACGGCCTGAAGCAGTACGAGGAGGGCCCCGCGCAAGCGGGGCTTTCTTTTTGTGGGTAGACGCCCTCCACGCATGGCGTGGATCTACTGATGGGGTGGTCATCCACGCATGGCGTGGATCTACTGACGGGATTCTGGCGGAGGAAACGATGACGCTCACACGCAAGGGCAAACACTGGTATGGCAGCGCGGACGACGACATCCGGGCGGTCATCCAGGGCTTCAGTGAACGCAACGGTTACCCCGCGACCGACTACCGGGCTGCGGTCTGTGTCTGCGGATCGACGTTGTTCCGCTTGTTCGATGACGAGGAGGCAGGCGTTGCGCGCCGGGACTGCGTGGCCTGCGGCACTGCGCACCTGATGGGCGACAGCGCGGCGTATGCCGATGAGGCGGATCCTGAAGCCCATGAATGCCTCTGTGGCAGCGAGGCCCTGTCCATCCACTGTGGCGTGGCGCTGTACGCCGATTCGCGCGATGTGCGCTGGCTGTACATCGGCTGCCGCTGCCCGCAGTGCCAGTTGGTGGGGGTGTATGCCGAGTGGAAGTGCGAGGCGGGGGACGTCGAGGCATTTTTGGCGCGGGTGTAAGGCCATCCACGTTCGGTGTGCGGATCAACGACAATGGCGCCATGAACCTCACCGATCCGAACTTCCAGCTGGAGCTGGCTGCCAACATCGCCGTCGCCGGCTCGATCCTGCTGGCCGGCCGCAACAACGTGCACACCTGGTGGCTGGGCATCGTCGGCTGCGCGCTGTTTGCCGCCGTGTTCGAGCGTTCGCACCTGTTTGCGGACATGGTCCTGCAGTTCTTCTTCATCGCCATCAGCGTGCTGGGCTGGTGGCAGTGGCTGCGCGGCGACCATGGCGCGCCCCTGCCGATCACCCCGGTGCGCCCGCGGGCGTGGGCCTGGCTGCTGCCGCTGGCGGTGGTGGCGACCTTCGCCTACGGCTGGATGCTGACCCGCCTGACCCATGCCTACGCGCCCTACATCGATTCAGCAGTGCTGGTGCTGAGCGTGATCGCGCAGATCCTGATGATGCGGCGCAAGCTGGAATCGTGGTGGGTATGGCTGCTGGTCAACACCATCGCCGTGCCGCTGTACTACAGCCGCGGCCTGCACCTGACCTCGTTCCTTTACATCGGCTTCTGGATCAACGCGCTGGTGGCGCTGCGCCATTGGCGCACGCTGATGCGTGCCGAGGCAAAGACCGCTGATGCCGCTGCCTGAGCGCGTCGAGCGCGGTCTGGTGGTGGGCAAGTTCTGCCCACTGCACCGCGGCCATGAACACCTGATCGACTTCGCCGCCGCGCACTGCCGGCAGCTGCTGGTGATCGGCTGGTCGCAGCCGGGCTTTGCCGGTTACAGCGCTGCCCGCCGCGAACGCTGGCTGCGTGCGCGCTTTCCGCAGGCGACGGTGGCGGTGCTCGACGATGTCCGCCTGGCCGCGCTCTGCGAACAGCACGGCCTGCCTCCGCGCGTGTTGCCACGCGACAGCGACAGCGAGCAGGCGCAGCGCGATTTCACCGCCTGGCTGTGCCTGCATCTGTTCGGTGGGCCGGTGCAGGCGGTGTTCACCGGCGAAGACTACGGCGATGGTTTTGCCGCAGTGCTGGCAGCGCACTTCAACGCACCCGTGCAGCACCAGCGGCTGGAGCGCAGCCGCGATGTCGGCCAGCCCAGCGGCACCCAGCTGCGCGCCGATCCGCATGTGCTTCGCCATGGCCTGTCGCCACAGGTGTACGCGGACTACGTGCAGCGCGTGGCCTTCATCGGTGGCGAATCCACCGGCAAGACCACGCTGGCGCGCGTGCTGGCCGAGCGCATGGGCACGACGTGGGTCGCGGAATACGGGCGCACGCTGTGGGAGATGCAGGGCGGTGACCTGCGCGAACCGGACCTGCTGCGCATCGCCGAAGAGCAGCCCCGGCGTGAGGATGCGGCGGCGCTGACGGCGCAGCGCTGGCTGTTCTGCGATACCACGCCACTGGTGACCCTGGGCTACAGCGGCTGGATGTTCGGCAGCGCACCGGACCCGCTGCTGCAGGCTGCATTGCGGCCGTATGACCTGCTGTTCCTGTGTGCGCCGGACATCGCCTTCGACCAGGATGGCACGCGGGTGGGCGAGGCCTTCCGCGCGCAGCAGCATGCCTGGTATTTGCAGGAGCTGCAGGCGCGGGGGCTGCCGTTCGTGCTGCTGGAAGGCGATCTGGAAACACGCATCGCGCGAGTACAGGACGCGCTGGCCGCGCGCGTGGACAACCGCTTCAGCGCGGTGGCGTGATGGCACAAAAAACCCCGCTTTCGCGGGGTTTTTCGTGCATCAATCACACCCGTGGAAGGGGAGGGGTGTTTCAGTCGCCCAGGGTCAGCAGCGAGGCGTTGCCACCGGCGGCGGTGGTGTTCACCGTCACCGTCTTTTCGGTGGCGAAGCGCAGCAGGTAGTGCGGGCCGCCGGCCTTCGGGCCGGTGCCGGACAGGCCCTGGCCGCCGAACGGCTGCACGCCGACCACCGCACCGATCTGGTTGCGGTTGACGTAGACGTTGCCGACGTGGACGCCGTTGCTGATGCGGTCGACGGTCTCGTCGATGCGCGAATGCACGCCCAGGGTCAGGCCGTAGCCGGTGGCGTTGATCTGGTCGATCACCGCGTCGAGCTGGTCGCCCTTCCAGCGGATGACGTGCAGCACCGGACCGAACACTTCCTTCTGCAGCTGGGCCAGGTCCTTCAGTTCATACGCACGCGGTGCGAAGAAGGTGCCGTTGGCGGCTTCGGCGGACAGTTCGGCAGCGGCGATCAGGCGCGCTTCGCGGTCCATGCGCTCGGCATGGTCCTGCAGGATCTTCAGCGCATCGGCGTCGATCACCGGGCCGACGTCGGTGGACAGAACGCCGGGGTTGCCGACCTTCAGTTCCTTCATCGCACCGGCCAGCATGGTCATCACCTTGTCGGCGATGTCGTCCTGCACGAACAGCACGCGCGCGGCCGAGCAGCGCTGGCCGGCGGAGGTGAAGGCCGAACCGATCGCGTCCTTGACCAGCTGTTCCGGCAGTGCCGAGGAATCGGCGATGAAGGCGTTCTGGCCGCCGGTTTCGGCGATCAGCACGCCGATGGCGGCATCACGCGCGGCCATCGCGCGGTTGATCGCACGGGCGGTGTCGGTGGAGCCGGTGAAGGCCACGCCGGCCACGCGCGGGTCGGCGGTCAGCGCGGCACCGACGGTGGCACCGTCGCCCGGCAGGAACTGCACCACCTCGGCCGGCACGCCGGCATCGTGCAGCAGCTTCACGGCGTAGTAGCCGATCAGGTTGGTCTGCTCGGCCGGCTTGGCGATGACGCTGTTGCCGGCGGCCAGTGCAGCGGCCACCTGGCCCAGGAAGATCGCCAGCGGGAAGTTCCACGGGCTGATGCAGACGAACACGCCGCGGCCGTGCAGCTGCAGTTCGTTGGATTCACCGGTCGGGCTGGGCAGCTTCTCGGCGTGGCTGAACTGCTCGCGCGCCTGCTTGGCGTAGTAGCGCAGGAAATCCACGGCTTCGCGCACTTCGGCGATGCTGTCGGGCAGGCTCTTGCCGGCTTCCTTCACGCACAGCGCCATGAACTCCGGCATGCGCGCTTCCAGCTGGTCGGCGGCGTGCTCGAGGATGGCGGCGCGGCTGGCGGCCGGGGTGCGGTTCCAGGCCGGCTGCGCGGCTACGGCATTGGCCAGGGCCTTCTGCACGGTGGCGGCATCGGCGGCCAGCCACTGGCCGACCACTTCGCGGGTGTCGGCCGGGTTGGTCACCGGCAGCGCGGCGCCGGCCGGGTTGGCACCCGGCACCAGCGGGGCGGCCTGCCAAGGCTTCACAGCCGCGTTGATCTGCTCGGCCAGGGCGCGCAGTTCGTTGTCGTTGGCGAGGTTGGCGCCCATGGAGTTCTTCCTGTCGTGGTTCTGGCTGCGCAGCAGGTCAACCGGCAGCGGGATCTTCGGGTGGGGGATCGAGGCGAACGAGGCGACCATCTCGACCGGATCGCGGATCAGGTCGGCGATCGGCACGCGTTCGTCGGTGATGCGGTTGACGAAACTGGAGTTGGCGCCGTTTTCCAGCAGGCGGCGCACCAGGTACGGCAGCAGGTCTTCATGCGAACCGACCGGCGCATACACGCGGCAGGGCAGGGCCAGGCGGTCGGCCGGCACCACTTCGGCGTACAGGTCGTCGCCCATGCCGTGCAGCTTCTGGTGCTCGTACACGCCACCGTTGGCGATGCTGCGCACCGCGGCGATGGTGTGCGCGTTGTGCGTGGCGAACATCGGGTAGATCGCGTCGGCATGGGTAAACAGACGCTTGGCGCAGGCCAGGTAGGACACGTCGGTGTTCTGCTTGCGGGTGAACACCGGGTAGCCCGGATAGCCTTCGATCTGCGCGCGCTTGATCTCGGCGTCCCAGTAGGCGCCCTTGACCAGGCGCACCTGCAGGCGGCGACCGGCGCGGCGCGCCATGTCGGCCAGGTGGTCGATCGTGTACGGGGTGCGCTTCTGGTAGGCCTGCACGACCACGCCGAAGCCATCCCAGCCGGCCAGCGAGGCATCGCCGAACACCTGTTCGATGATGTCCAGCGACAGTTCCAGGCGGTCCGACTCTTCGGCGTCGACGGTGCAGCCGATGCCGTAGCTCTTGGCCAGCTGCGCCAGTTCCAGCACGCCCGGCACCAGGTCGGTCAGCACGCGCTCGCGCTTGGCGTGCTCGTAGCGCGGGTAGAGCGCCGACAGCTTGATGGAGATGCCCGGGGCGTTGTTGACGTCGCCGTCCGGGCGGCCGCCGCGCGCCTTGTGGTCGCCGCCGATGGCGTGGATCGCGCGGCGGTAGTCCTCGAGGTAGCGCAGCGCGTCCTTCATGGTCAGCGCGCCTTCGCCCAGCATGTCGAACGAATAGCGGTAGCTGGCGTTGTCGCCCTTGTGCGAACGCGACAGTGCTTCGCTGATGGTGCGGCCCATGACGAACTGGTGGCCCATGATCTTCATGGCCTGGCGCACGGCCAGGCGCACCACCGGCTCACCGACGCGGCCGACCAGGCGCTTGAAGGCGCTGGGGGCATCGGCGCGGGTGGCGTCGTTCATCTGCACCAGCTTGCCGGTCAGCATCAGGCCCCAGGTGGAGGCGTTGACCAGCACCGAGTCGCTGCCGCCCAGGTGCTTTTCCCAGTCGGCATCGGCCAGCTTGTCGCGGATCAGCTTGTCGGCGGTGTCCTGGTCCGGAATGCGCAGCAGCGCCTCGGCCACGCACATCAGCAGCACGCCTTCCTCGCTGCCCAGGTCGTACTGGCGCATGAAGGCTTCGATCGCACCCTGGTCCTTGGCGCGCACGCGCACCCGGCCGACCAGGTCGGCGGCCAGCGCCTGCACCTTGGCCTGCTCCTCGGCGGGCAGGCGGGCCTGCGCCAGCAGCTCGCGCACGTGGCTGGCCTCGTCCTTCAACCAGGCGTCGGTGATGGCCTGGCGGAACGGGTTGGGGGACGCCGGCAGTTCCGGCGACAGCAGCGCGCCCGGACGCGGGGCGTCGTGGGCGGCAGGGGAGGAGGAGGGTGCGTTCATGCCGATCCGGCCAGTGGAAAACTTGGCGATTTTAATCATTTTTGCGCCCTGAGGAAGTGCCCCGCAGGCACCTTTGTAGAGGGCTGATAGCCCCTAGCAGTGGTGGATTCAGCGTGTTCAGCGGGCTCGACCGTGTTTGTGCCGAATTCGTCATTCGCGCCGCCGGGGTCATGCTGTATTGCAACATGGGAAAAAGTGTGAATGGACCCTTGCTACCGGTGAGAGGGCGGGGCTACCATCGAGACGTTTCCCGCGGCAGGAACGCGGTTGCGACATGATCGAGGTGCTTCCAGCTCCGGATGGGTCAGGTACGCAGCTGCGGCTGCGTCCCCCACGGGCGCTCGATGCCCGGCAGTTCGTCCTGTTGTTTGCCGTGTTGTCGGGAGCGATGTGGCTGGTCTCCGCCCTCGGGTGGGTGGCTGGCAACGCATTCGCCCCCCTGTTCGCGCTGCTGTACAGCCTGTTGCTGGCAGCCGCCCTGCGTGCCTTGTGGCGCAGCGGTGAACGGCAGGAGGAGATCCGGGTCGTGCCGGCGTACGTGGAGGTCATCCCCGTACCCGGTGGATCGCCGGTGTTCCGGGCCCACCCCCATTGGGTGCGCCTGCTCACCGACGACGAGAGGGTCCGGCTGGCATCCAGCGGACGGCAGGTGGAGGTGGGGAGTTTCCTCGCGCCGGCCGAACGCCAGACGCTCGCTGAAATGCTTGAAGGCTTGCTCGCCGCCAGCGATGGCGGCAACCGACGACGCTAAGGGTCTAGGCAATGAAGCAAAGCAGCAGGTGGGGCACGAAGTGCGTTGCAGCGGTCGCCAGCCTGGTGGCCGGGGGACTGGTTCCGGCATGGGCATGGGCGCAGGCGGCCGATCCCAAGCCGTGGCAGCTGAACATGGGCAAGGGGGTCACCCAGACCTCGCGCCTGGCCTGGGAGTCGAACAACCTGTCGTTGATCATCTGTACGGTGATCGGCGTCATCGTGTTCGGGGCGATGGCCTACGCCATCTTCAAGTTCCGCAAATCCAAGGGCGCCGTCGCCGCCACCTTCAGCCACAACACCAAGGCCGAGGTGATCTGGACGGTGATCCCGGTGATCATCCTGATCGTGATGGCGTGGCCGGCCACGGCCAACCTGATCAAGATGTACGACACCCGCGATGCCGAGATGACCGTGAAGGTCACCGGCTACCAGTGGATGTGGAAGTACGAATACCTCGGCGAGAACGTCACCTTCACCAGCCGCCTGGACCGCGAGTCCGACCGCATGCGGCAGAGTGGCAAGGTGCCGACCCGCGAAAGCCACCCGCACTACCTGCTGGAGGTGGACAACCGCCTGGTGCTGCCGGTCGATACCAAGGTGCGCTTCGTCATCACCTCCGACGACGTGATCCACGCCTGGTGGGTGCCGGCGCTGGGCTGGAAGCAGGACGCCATCCCCGGCTTCATCAATGAGGCCTGGACCAGCATCGAGCAGCCCGGTGTTTACCGCGGCCAGTGCGCCGAACTGTGCGGCAAGGACCATGGCTTCATGCCGATCGTGGTCGAGGCCGTGTCCAAGGAAGACTTCAAGCAGTGGCTGGCGCAGCGCAAGCCGCCGCCGGCTGCGCCTGCCACGCCTGCGGCACCGGCCGAACCGGCAGCGCCTGCGGGCGAGGCACCGGCAGCGCCGGCCGCACCCGCGGCGGCTGAAGCCGGTACCCCTGCCACCGCGGCCAGCGGCGCGTGATGTAAAGCCCGCGGCCGTTCGCGGCCGTGGCGACAACCGATTCTGAGAGGTGTTTTGCGATGGCGCACTCGGCAGTTGGGCACGACGATCACCACCACCACCAGAGCTTCTTCGAGCGTTGGTTCTTCTCGACCAACCACAAGGACATCGGCACGCTGTACCTGGGTTTCAGCTTCATCATGTTCGTCATCGGCGCCTTCATGAGCGTGCTGATCCGGCTTGAGCTCGCCCAGCCCGGCATCCAGTTCATCCGCCCGGAGGTGTTCAACCAGCTCACCACGGTGCATGCGCTGGTGATGATCTTCGGTGGCGTGATGCCGGCCTTCGTCGGCCTGGCCAACTGGATGATCCCGCTGCAGATCGGCGCGCCGGACATGGCGCTGCCGCGCATGAACAACTGGTCGTTCTGGCTGCTGCCGGTGGCCTTCAGCCTGCTGCTGCTGACCTTCCTGCTGCCGGGCGGTGCACCGGCCGGTGGCTGGACGCTGTACCCGCCGCTGTCGCTGCAGGGCGGCTACAACGTCGCCTTCACCGTGTTCGCGATCCACGTCGCCGGCATCAGTTCGATCATGGGCGCGATCAACATCATCGCCACCGTGCTCAACATGCGTGCGCCGGGCATCGACCTGCTGAAGATGCCGATCTTCTGCTGGGCCTGGCTGATCACCGCCTTCCTGCTGATCGCGGTGATGCCGGTGCTGGCCGGTGCGGTGACGATGCTGCTGACCGACAAGTTCTTCGGCACCAGCTTCTTCAACGCCGCCGGTGGCGGTGACCCGGTGATGTTCCAGCACATCTTCTGGTTCTTCGGGCACCCCGAGGTCTACATCATGATCCTGCCCGCCTTCGGCGTGGTCAGCGAGATCATTCCGACCTTCAGCCGCAAGCCGCTGTTCGGCTACCAGGCGATGGTGTACGCCACCGCCGCGATCGCCTTCCTGTCGTTCATCGTCTGGGCCCACCACATGTTCACCGTGGGCATGCCGCTGGGTGGCGAGATCTACTTCATGTTCGCCACGATGCTGATCTCGATCCCGACCGGCGTGAAGGTGTTCAACTGGGTCAGCACCATGTGGCGCGGCTCGCTCACCTTCGAAGCACCGATGCTGTGGTCGGTGGCCTTCGTCATCCTGTTCACCATCGGTGGTTTTTCCGGCCTGATGCTGGCCATCGTCGCGGCTGACTTCCAGTACCACGACACCTACTTCGTGGTCGCCCACTTCCACTACGTGCTGGTGACCGGTGCGGTGTTCGCGCTGATCGCCGCGGTGTACTACTGGTGGCCGAAGTGGACCGGGCGCATGTACAGCGAGAAGTGGGCCAAGGTGCACTTCTGGTGGTCGATCGTGTTCGTCAACCTGCTGTTCTTCCCGCAGCACTTCCTCGGCCTGGCCGGCATGCCGCGGCGCATTCCCGACTACAGCGTGGCGTTTGCCGACTGGAACCTGATCAGCTCGATCGGTGCGTTCGGCATGTTCGCCACGCCCTTCATGATGGCCGCGATCCTGCTGTCCTCGCTGCGCAATGGCGAGAAGGCCGAAGCACGCAGCTGGGAAGGCGCGCGCGGCCTGGAGTGGACGCTGCCGTCGCCGGCACCGGCGCATACCTTCACCACGCCGCCGACCATCCGCCCGGGGGACCTGGCGCATGACGACATCACGCATTGAGGTGGGCCATGCATAACGAGAGCCCGCTTCTGATCGGTAGAGTCGAGCCATGCTCGGCTGACAGCGTGTCGTCCGGTCAAGAGCAGCCGACCGGTAGAGTCGACCGTTGGTCGACTCACGAAGAGCAGCCGACCAACGGTCGGCTCTACCAGCAGCAGCGCCAGCGCGCGAAGCGGACCGCGATGTGGGTCGGCGCCGTCGCCGTGCTGGTCTACGTCGGCTTCATCCTCAGCGGGGTGATCGGCCGATGAGCGAGACGCCGGCCACCGCTCCGTCACGCAGTGCCGGGCTGCCGCGCCTGATCGGCGTCGCGGTGGCGGTGTTCCTGCTGACGTTCTCGCTGGTGCCGCTGTACCGCATCGCGTGCGAAAAGGTGTTCGGCGTGCGCCTGGAGCGCGGTCCTGGCAGCGAGGCCAGCACCGGCGCCGCCACCGGCAAGCGCACCGTGCGCGTGGAGTTCGATGGCGGGGTGAATTCGCGGTTGCCGTGGTCGTTCCATCCCGAGCAGCTGACCATGGACGTGGTGCCCGGCGAGCTCAACGAAGCGCTGTACTTCGCCCGCAACGACAGTACCAATGCCGTGGTCGGCAGTGCGGTGCCCTCGGTGGCGCCGGCGCGCGCGTCAGGCTTCTTCAGCAAGACCGAATGCTTCTGTTTCACCGCGCAGACGCTGCAGGCCGGCGAGAAGCGCGACATGCCGGTGCGCTTCATCGTCGATCCGGACCTGCCGCCGGAAATCAAGACGATCACCTTGTCCTACACCTTCTACCGCAACGACGCGCTGTCCGACCGGCTGGCACCTGCCGGCACCTCGGAAGGCGCGCACGCCGCTCCCTGACCCGGATACCGACATGGCCCAGACACCGACCGACGCCAACGTGTACTTCGTCCCGGCCCAGAGCAAATGGCCGTTCGTGGGGTCCATCGCGATGATGGTGACCATGGTCGGCGTGGCCAGCTGGCTCAACGATGCCAGCTGGGGGCGCTGGACCTTCTACATCGGCGTCGCGATGCTGGTGCTGACCCTGTTTTGGTGGTTCAGCGACGTGGTGCGCGAATCGCAGGCCGGCCACTACAACCGCCAGGTCGACGGCTCGTTCCGGATGGGCATGGTCTGGTTCATCTTCTCCGAAGTGATGTTCTTCGGTGCCTTCTTCGGCGAGCTGTTCTACACCCGCAACCTGGGCCTGTCCTGGCTCAGCGGCGAAGGCCGCGGGGTGATGACCAACGAACTGCTGTGGCAGGGCTACTCGGCGGGCTGGCCGACCAACGGACCGGCGGCGATCGGTGGTGCCTTCCAGACCATTCCGGCCTGGGGCCTGCCGCTGATCAACACGCTGATCCTGCTGACCTCCGGCGTGACCCTGACCATCGCCCACCACGCGCTGAAGGCTGGCAACCGCCGCCAGCTGCTGGTCTGGCTGGGCGCGACCGTGCTGCTCGGCCTCGGCTTCCTGACGCTGCAGGCGGAGGAGTACATCCACGCCTACAAGGAGCTGAACCTCACGCTCGGCTCTGGCATCTACGGTTCGACGTTCTTCATGCTGACCGGCTTCCACGGCGCACACGTGCTGCTGGGCACGATCATGCTGATCGTGATGTGGCTGCGTTCGGCCAAGGGACACTTCACCCGCGACAACCACTTCGCGTTCGAAGCCGCCGCGTGGTACTGGCACTTCGTCGACGTGGTGTGGCTGATGCTCTTCATGTTCGTCTACGTGCTTTGACCGGCGCCGGCGCCGGTGGCCTCAGCCACCGATGCCGTGCGGTTTGATCCAGCCCATGTAGATGCACACGATCACCAGTACGATCAGTGCGACTGACACGCCGATACGCCGGGTCAGTGCGTTGACCGTGCGCTTGGTCTGGCCGCGGTCGACCAGCAGGTAATACAGGCCGGCGCCCAGATTCCAGACGATGACGATCAGAAACGCGATTACCAGCAGGGTCTTCAGCGAATCACTCATGCGCGGCTCGAGGGCAGGGTGGATGCGCCTATCTGACCGCGTTTGCGCGGACTTGTCATGATGCGCCAGCACACACGCGTGATCGGCTGGCTGATGGCGGTGCTGGCGATGGCCGCGTTCACTGCGCTGGGGTTCTGGCAGCTGCAGCGCATGCACGCCAAACAGGCACTGCTCGATGCCCAGGGTCCGGCGGTGGCGCAGTCGCTGCCGCTGGTGCAGGCATTGGCGGCACCGGGGGCGTTGCATGGCGTGGTCGACCATGGCCGCTTCCTGCCCGGGGTGGTGCTGCTGGACAACCAGACCCGGCAGGGCCGTGCCGGGGTGAAGATCTATCGCCCCTTCCGCAGTGACGGCGGCAGCGTGCTGCTGGTCGACCTGGGCTGGCGCGCGCTGCCGCCGGATCGCGCGTTGCCGCAGGTGCCCGCGCCGCCGTCGCCGGTGGCGGTGCGCGGGTTGCTGGCACCGCCGCCAGCGGCCGGCCTGGCGCTGGGGCCGGCGTTCTCCAGCACCGGCGAGCCCGGACGCTGGCTGGCCAGCCGCCTGCCTGCCGAGGGCCTGGCCCGCGCGCTGGGGCTGGCCGCGCTGCCCGACCGGGTGCTGCGCCTGGACCCGGCGCTGCCGTTCGGCGATGCGCGTGACCTGGATCTGCTGCCGAACACGCTGCCGCCGCAGCGCCACCTGGGCTATGCCGTGCAGTGGTTCGGCCTGGCGCTGACCGTGCTGGTGGTCGCGCTGGTGCTGGAACGGCGCAGGAAGCGCCCCGTTGCCCGGTAGTGCCGGCCGCTGGCCGGCAATTCCCCGGTTTCCTCGATGCCGGCCAGCGGCCGGCACCACCGGCATCCCTTTCCCAACCATGAGAAAATGCCCCGCATGAACACTGCTACCTCCCCGCAGGCGCGCGGTTCCGGCCGCCGGACCCTGGTGCTGCTGTTTGCCGTGTTCTTCGGGGCGATGGCGCTGGCCGCCGTGCTGCGCTTCACCGGCTGGCAGCCCACCGGGCACCGCAATGCCGGGCAGCTGCTGCAGCCGCCGGTCGACCTGCGCCAGCAGGCGCCTACCCTGGCCAACGGCCAGGCCTACCCCTGGAACCCCGAAGCGCGGACCTGGCGCTTGCTGGTGGCCCCCGCCGGCGCCTGCGACGCGCAGTGCGTCACTTTGTCGCAGGGACTGGGCAAGGTGTGGCAGCTGTTCGGCCATAACGCCGATAATGTCGACATCCTGTGGCTGGGAACGCCACCGGCGTCGATCGCCTCGCTGCCCGCGCTGCGGCCGCTGGCCCCGTCGCCAGCCCTGCGCGCGGCATTGCCGGGCGTCGATGATCCGGCGGGACTGCCGGTCTACGTGATCGATCCGAACGGCTTCGTGATCATGCGCCATGCCCCCGGTTCCGATCTGGGTGGCCTGCGCAAGGACATGGCCACGTTGCTGAAACTGAAGTGAGTCCTGTTTGATGAGCCTTTCCGCGCGTCCGGCGCTGCATCGCAACTTCCACCGCCTGGCGTGGTTCGCCATGATCATGACCGCCAGTACGATCATGTTCGGCGCCTTCGTCCGCCTGTCCGATGCCGGCCTGAGCTGCCCGGACTGGCCGACCTGCTATGGCCAGGCCACCTGGCCGCAGCACGTGGAAGAGACCATCGGCCACCCGGCCGCCGAGATCCGCCCGCTGGAAACCCACAAGGCCTGGCGCGAGCAGGTGCACCGCTTCCTGGCCGGCGCGCTGGGCATCGAGATCCTCACCTTGGCCCTGCTGGCCACCCGCAAGCGCCGCTTCGGAAGCACGGCGGTGGTGACCGCCTGCGTACTGGTGGCCGCCGGCATACCGCTGTACATGATGGGCTGGCATGGCACGGCCAGCATCCTGGCCCTGATCGGCGAGGCGATCCTGCTGATCGCCGCGCTGCGCTGGAGCAACATCGACCTGGCGCGCGCTGCGCTGCTCACGCTGGCGGTGGTGATCTTCCAGGCCCTGCTGGGCATGTGGACGGTGACCCTGCTGCTGAAACCCATCGTGGTGATGGGCCACCTGCTGGGCGGCATGCTGATGTTCGCGCTGCTGGTGTGGATGGCCTGGCGGGCGACCCACCTGCCGATCACCCTGGCCGAAGCGCCCAAGCTGAAGTGGCTGCTGCGCATCGGCGTGGCGGTGCTGGTCACCCAGATCGCCCTCGGCGGCTGGGTCAGCGCCAACTACGCGGCGCTGGCCTGCGGCGGCGGCAGTGCCTCGCTGGACAACTTCCCGCGCTGCGCCAACCAGTGGTGGCCGCAGCACAACTTCGCCGAGGGCTTCACCCTGTGGCGCGGCATCGGCGTGGATTACGAAGGGGGCGTGCTGGACGGCGCCTCGCGCATCGCGATCCAGATGGCGCACCGCCTGTTCGCGATCGTCGTTGCTGCCTACCTGCTGTGGCTGGGCCTGCGCCTGTTCCGCGTGCCCAGCATGCGTGGCTGGGCCAGCGCGCTGGTGGCGCTGCTGGTGCTGCAGGTCACCCTGGGCATCCTCAACGTGAAGCTGGCCCTCCCGCTGGAAGTGGCCGTGGCCCACAACGGCGTGGCCGTTGCCTTGTTGTTCGTACTGGTCAGCCTGCTGGCCCGCCTGCGTGCCCCGGACTGATTCCATGTTTTCCAGATATCGCCAGTACTGGGACCTGACCAAACCCAAGGTCGTGGCCCTGATCGTTTTCACCGCCTTGGTCGGCATGGTCCTGGCCATTCCGGGCGTGCCCAGCTGGGAACAGGTGCGCGCCGGTGCGCTCGGCTTCCTCGGCATCTGGCTGGCCGCCTCGGCCGCCGCGGCCATCAACCAGCTGCTGGATGCGCACATCGATGCACAGATGGCGCGTACCTCGTGGCGTCCGCTGGTGGTGGGCAAGGTCAAACCGTGGCAGGTGCTGGTGTTTGCCGGCGTGCTGATCGTGCTGTCGATGGCGATCCTGCTGCTGTGGGTGAACTGGATCACCGCGGTGCTGACCTTCGCCTCGCTGATCGGTTACGCGGTGATCTACACCGTGTACCTGAAGCGCGCGACCTCGCAGAACATCGTCATCGGCGGCCTGGCCGGCGCGATGCCGCCGATGCTGGGCTGGGCGGCGATCACCGGCATGCAGGGTTCGTCGGACTGGGCGTACTCGTCGCTGCTGGTGCTGATCATCTTCATCTGGACCCCGCCGCACTTCTGGGCGCTGGCGATCTTCCGCCGCGAGGACTACGCCAAGGCGAAGATCCCGATGCTGCCGGTTACCCATGGCGTGGTGCACACGCGCAAGCAGATCATGGTGTATTCGGTGGTGCTGGCGCTGGTGTGCGTGGTGCCGTACCTGGTGGGCATGAGCGGCCCGTTCTACCTGGGCGGCGCGATCGTGCTCAATGCCGTGTTCCTCTGGTACGCCTGGCGCATGCTGAACCCGCCGGACGAGCTGTTCTCGATGAAGATGTTCCACTACTCCATCGTGTACCTGATGGCGCTGTTCGCGTTCCTGCTGGTGGACCACTGGATCCTGCCCTGGATGTGACCTCGGGGTCGGATCCCCGAAGGGGCTCTGACCCGCTCTGATCGCGCGGACATCCACGCATGGCGTGGATCTACTCGGGCATGGCCCATGCTCGACTTGGGGTCGGATCCCCGCAGGGGCTCTGATCCCGACTGATCGCGCGGATATCCACGCATGGCGTGGATCTACTGTAGAGCCGAGCCCATGCTCGGCTGATCGCCGGAGCATTCACGCATGACGTGAATCACCTTGAACGCCGGTTGCGGCGACGCCATTGCTGTTCCTGACCCCAGAAAAGGAAGCAGCAGGGATGCATTCGATCTTCCGTTGGACCACCGCGCTGATGCTGGCGCTGGGCATGGCCGTGAGCGCGCATGCCGACGACACTGCCGCGCAGATCCGCCAGCACACCGCCGACCACCGCATGCTGGTGCTGGGCGAATTCCACGGTACACGCGAGACGCCGCTGCTGGTACGGCAGCTGGTGGACGACTACAGCCGTGACGGCAAGCCGGTACTGCTGGCGCTGGAACTACCGCGTGCCGAAAACCCCACGCTGCGCGACTACCTGGCTTCCGATGGCGGGGCCGCGGCACGCCAGCGCCTGCACGGCCGCGCGTTTTGGACAGTGCATGACGACCAGCATGACGGCCGTCGCAGCCGCGACATGCTGGCGATGATCGAAGACCTGCGCGCGCTGAAGGCGCAGGGTCGCGTCATCGACGTGGTCGGCTATGACGTCGACAACAGCGATGGCGGCAATCAGGCACGCGACGACCGCATGGCGGCCGAGCTGCGGCGGCTGTACCGGCGCGTGCCGGATGGCGCACGCATGCTGGTGCTGACCGGCAACGTGCACGCCATGCTGCAGCGGCCGGCAGGTGCACCGCCGGAAATGCAGACGCGACCGATGGCATCACTCCTGCGCGATCTGGATATCTACAGTGTTCGATTGGGCGCGTTGCGTGGCCAGGCGTGGGCATGCGCGGACACTTGCGTGGCGCGGTCACTTCCAGAGCAGGGGGCCACGGGGCCGCGGGTCGATGCCCATGCAGGACGCCAATACGACCTGTGGGTCTGGATGCCGGAACTGAGCGTCGGCACGCTGGTGGACCCGTGACGCCAGGCAACCCATCCACGCATGGCGTGGATCTACTGAGGGCTACGCCATCCGCGGTTTGGTAGATCCACGCCATGCGTGGATGGTTTCCACGAACCTCCGTGCATTCAATGTCGGATTCTGATCGCCAGGGCGGGCACTGCATCCATTGACCAAGCTGCTGGGTTGTAGGGATTTGCCGCGCCGCGCGGTTCCTGCGAGCGGTGGGTCACAGATGCTGGCTGATCCACTGGGTCGGTCGATCCAGGGCAGATACACAGGTGTTGCGGGATGACCCGCAATTCTGTGGAGCAACGCGGTCGTGATGAATTTCCTTCTGCTGTGCGCTGCCCTCGTGGCGATTGCAGTGAATGCACCTGCATCGGATGAAGAGGCTGACGCGGTCGGGCGGTGGCTGCAGCAACGCGCCATGCATGCGGCGGCGCAGGCGAACCCATCGCCTGTGGGGAGCTACCGCATCGTGCGATTGGCAGACCTGGATGCCCCCGAAGCAGTGAAGCAGCAGCTTCGTGCTGATATCGAGCGATCCAACGGTGTCGTGCGGGTTGCAGAAGGGGGCATCCCAACGCAGGCCGAAATGCTGGCTGCCTTGCCCCGCACCCACCGTTCGGCATCGGAACTACGCCACCGCCTGCCGCAGCCACCCAGCAGGCTGGAAGGCAGTCTGCTGGGACCGGCCGAGCTGATCGGCATGGAGCACAGTGGCAGGCTGGATGGAGGAACGTCTTCGGGCTTGAGCCGCTTCTACCGGCTGGAGGGTGTCGGCATCGTGGAATTCAGCGAGAGCAATTTCATCGCTGCAGGCACGCAGATCGAGGTGATTGCGGAGGCGCAGAACACCAGGGTGAACGGCACGCCTGCGCATATCGGGAAGACCGTGGACAGCGTCGGCCGCACCCGCGTCGAGCTTGCCTGGATGGGCGGTAGCAAGACTTACAGTCTGATTGCCACCGGCGAGTCGGGGAGTGACGTGGAGCGCAATGCCCGAGTGCTGCACGACATCGCAGCGGCCATCGTGGATTAGCGGCGGCGCGAGCGTCATCCACGCATGGCGTGGATCTACGCGGGGTCAGATCCCCGAAGGGGCTCTGACCCCGTCCGCGTTACGCCGGGCATGGCCCGGCGCTACCGGACTCAGGGCGCGCGTTTCGCATACCGCTGCGCGATCACGCCGCAGACGATCAGCTGGATCTGGTGGTAGATCATCACCGGCAGCACGATGGCACCGAGGCTGCCACCGGCGAACAACACCTTGGCGATCGGCACGCCGGTGGCCAGGCTCTTCTTCGAGCCGCAGAACACGATGGCGATCTCGTCTTCGCGGTTGAAGTGCAGGCGGCGGGCCAGGAAGGTGATGAGCGGCATCGCGATGCCGAGCAGCACGGCAGCCACGACGGCCACGGCGAACAGGGACAGCAGCGGCGTCTTGCTCCACAACCCTTCGGTCACCGCTTCGCCGAACGCCGAGTACACCACCAGCAGGATGGTGGCCTGGTCGGTGTAGCGCAGCAGCGCACGCTGCTTTTCCACCCAACGGGCAATCCACGGCCGCAGCAGGTGGCCGGCCACGAACGGCACCAGCAGCTGCAGCATGATGCCGCCGATGGCATGCAGCGGATCGTGCACGCCGCCGGAGGTACCGGCCAGCGCGGTCAGCAGCAGGGGCGTGAGGAACACGCCGAGGATGCTCGACAGCGACGCGCTGCACACCGCCGCCGGCACGTTGCCGCGCGCCATCGACGTGAACGCGATGGACGACTGCACGGTCGAGGGCAGGGTGCACAGGAACAGCACGCCCAGATACAGCTCCGGCGTCAGCAGCCAGCCCGACAGCGGCTTGAACAGCAGGCCCAGCAGCGGGAACAGGATGAAGGTGCAGGCGAGGATGGTCAGGTGCAGCCGCCAGTGCAGCATGCCGCCGATGATCGATTCGCGCGGCAGGCGCGCGCCATGCAGGAAGAACAGCGCGGCGATGGCCACGGTGGTGACGTCGTCCAGCACGATGGCGGCGGCGCCCTTCATCGGCAGCAGCGAGGCCAGGCCGACGGTGCACAGCAGGGCGATTGTGAAGTTGTCCGGTCGCAGGCGCGACCACCAGCGGGTCATGGTGGGCAGGCTCCTCGTTACAGGGGGTCAGGGATGGGAGGCGGGTGCGGCCAGGCGTTGCCGGGTGGCCGCTTCCAGTGAGGTCAGGCCAGCACGCTGGCCCAGTTGCAGGGCCTGCTCGGGGCTGGCGTGTTCGTAGCGGGCATTGACCAGGCCGAGCACGGCGCCGGCGCGGTTGCCCGAGGCGCAGTGCAGCAGCACCGGGCCCTGGCTCTGTTGCAGGGCCTGGTGCACGGCGCGTACGTTGGCCGCATCCAGGCCCTCGGCGCCGGCCACCGGGATGCGCACGTAGCGCAGGCCCAGTGCCTCGGCCTGTGCGGTCTCGTCGAAACCACGGTCCTCGCCGGGCTGGCGCAGGTCGATGACGGTGCGCACGCCCTGCGCGGCCAGCGCCTGCAGCTGCGTGGCACTGGGCTGGCCGCCGGTATACAGGCCGGGGCGGACTTCGTTGAGCGGCGTGTCCCCGGCCCAGGCGGGCAGGGTCGTGCAGAGTGACAGCAACAGCAGGCAGGTCAGGCGCAGCAGCATGCTCTCTCCGTGTGTAGGGCTGCCGCTACAGGCGCAGGGTGGCGCGGGCCTTCAGCAGTTCGCGCAGTTCGTACTTGTCAGTATCGTCCAGGCCCTGCTGGCGCTGCTTTGCCAACAGCTCGTCCAGACGTTGCACCAGCAGTTGTTTCTCCAGCTGGGCCACCGCGTCGTGCAGTTCCTGGGTCCACATCGCTTCGTCGCCGGGCATGGTCTGCGCGGCCAGTGTGTGCAGCGAGGCCTGCTCTTCGCGGCCGTCGAAATGTTCCAGCAGGGCGCCGGTGCTGATGTCCGGGCGCTGTTCGACCAGCCCCAGCAGTTCCAGCAGCAGTTCCACGCCGGGCAGGCGCAGGCCCTGGAAGTGGTGCTTGCCACCCAGGCTCATCGCCAGCGAGGGCTGCTGCAGCAGCACGGCGATGGCGCCGCGTACCAGGCTGCGTTTGGCGATGGGCTGGATCTGCCGCCCCGGCGCGCGCTGCGGCATCGGTGCGCGCGCGGCTGCAGCGGTGCCACCACCGAGGCCGGTCAGCTGCGCCAGCTGCTGCTTCATCAGGTCGCCGAAGGCACCATCGGGAATCTGCGCCAGCATCGGCTTGGCCCGCTCGGCCAGGCGCGCCTTGCCGTCCAGCGTGCCCAAGTTGATCTCGCGGGTCAGTTCATCGAAGAAGAACTGCGACAGCGGCGTGGCCTGCTTCAGGCGGTCGTTGAAGACCTCGGCGCCTTCCTTGCGCACGATGGTGTCCGGGTCCTCGCCATCGGGCAGAAACAGGAAGAAGGCCTGGCGGCCGTCCTTCATGCGCGGCAGTACCGATTCCAGCGCCTTCCAGCCGGCACGGCGGCCGGCGGCGTCGCCGTCGAAGCAGAAGAACACGTCCGGCGCGTTGCGGAACAGCAGCTCGGCGTGGTCCGGCGTGGTGGCCGTGCCCAGCGTGGCCACCGCCTGGGTGACCCCGAACTGGAACAGCGAGACCACGTCCATGTAGCCCTCGACCACGATCAGCCGCTCGATCTTCTGGTTGGCCTGGCGCACCTGCCACAGGCCGTACAGTTCGCGGCCCTTGTGGAACAGCGCGGTTTCCGGAGAGTTGAGGTACTTGGGGCCGTCGTCCTTCTCGAACACGCGACCACCGAAGGCGATGACGCGGCCACGGCGGTCGAAGATCGGGAACATCACCCGGTCGCGGAACTTGTCGTAGACGTGGCCGCGGTCGTTCTTGGAGAACAGGCCGGCGCGGTCGAGCAGCTTCATCCGCCGCTCGTCCTTGCCCAGCGCATCGCGCAGGCCGCTGTAGCCATCCGGTGCATAACCGATCTGGAAGCGCGCGCGGTTTTCCTCGTCCACGCCGCGGCCGTCCAGATAGGTACGCGCCTTCTCGCTGCCTTCCAGGTTCTTCTGGAAGAACTTCGTCGCTGCATCCAGCGCCGAATACAGCTCGCGGCTGTCGTCCTGCTGCTGGGCGTTGCGCGGGTTCTCGCTGCGCGGCACTTCCATGCCGGCGCGCTTGGCCAGTTCATCCACCGCATCGAGGAATTCGAGGCGGTCGTAGTTCATCAGGAAGCTGATGGCGGTGCCGTGCGCGCCGCAGCCGAAGCAGTGATAGAACTGCTTGGTGGGCGAGACCGTGAACGAGGCCGAGCGCTCGTCATGGAACGGGCAGCGCGCCGCGTATTCCTTGCCCTGGCGCTTCAACGGCACGCGGCTGCCCACCACCTCGACGATGTCGGAGCGGGCCAGCAGGTCGTCGATGAATGCGTCGGGGATACGGGCCATGGGCAACAGGGCAGGGGCGCGGCCGGTGGCCACGCGAGGCGGAACGATCAATCCGCCTAGTTTACTCCCTGTCGGGCAGCGGGCCGGCGCTGGCCGGATCGATGCCGGCAGCGGCCAGATGGGTGCGGGCGCGCAGGCGCTCGTCGATCACTGCGGTCATCAGCGCGCCGACGAAGAACACCACGGTGGCGTAGTAGATCCAGACCAGCGAGATGACCAGTGCGCCCATCGAACCGTAGGCACTGCCCGGGGCCACGGTGGCGATGTAGACGCCGATGCCATAGCGGCCCAGCGCGAACAGCGCCGAGGTGATGACGCCGCCGATGAAGGCCTGGCGCCAGGCCACGCGGCGGTCCGGCAGATAGTGGTACATGAAGGCGAAGCCGACCGCGTACAGCAGCAGGCTGGTGAGATAGCCGATGGCCGGCAGGATGGACGGCAACTGGGCGAAGGCCACCTGCAGCATGGTGGTGGCGGTCATCGACAGGATCAGCAGGAAGCCCAGCGCCAGCACCACGCCGAAAGAGAACACGCGCTTGCGCAGCCAGGCCTTGATACCCTCCAGCCGCTCGCCGCTGGTGCGGAAGATCAGGTTCAGCGCGTTCTGCAGCTGGGCGAACACCGCGGTGGCACCGATGAACAGCAGCAGGGTGCTCCACAGCCCGGCCAGCGAGCCGACGTCGGGCTGGTTGTCGGCGTTCTTCAGCACGGTTTCGGCCACGGTGGCCGCGCTGCTGCCGGCGGCGGCGCTGATCTGCTCGACCAGGGCCTGCTGCGCGGGCGGGTACAGCGAAGCGGTCAGCCACAGCAGCAGCACCAGCAGCGGTGCCATCGAGAGCAGGGCGTAGAAGGAGACCGAGGCGGCCTGGGTGAGCACGTCGATCTCGACGAAGCGCTTGCCGACGGCCATGGGGAAGCTGTCCTGCAGGCGCTGGACGTACTTGCGTAGATTCACGGGGACAGTAGACGCGTGTTCAACCATGCCGGTGTTGTAGCAGCCGGGGGTCGAAGGCGTGGTGAAGCATCGCGGCGACGCGGTCGCGGCGGTGGGGTCAGAGCCCTTTCGCGTGGCGAAAGGGCTCTGACCCCGGGTGCTGGCTTACGAAAGCTGCTGCTTGACCAGCTTGGACACCAGGCCCATGTCGGCCTGGCCGGCCAGCTTGGGCTTCAGTGCGCCCATCAGCTTGCCCATGTCGGCCGCACCGGTGGCACCGGTCTCGGCAATGGCGGCCTGGATGGCGGCCACGATCTCGGCTTCGCCCATCTTGGCCGGCAGGTAGGCTTCGATCACCACGATCTCGGCGCGCTCGATCTCGGCCAGGTCTTCACGGTCGGCGGCCACGAACTGGGTGACCGAGTCCTTGCGCTGCTTGACCATCTTGTCCAGCACGGCGATGACGGCGGTGTCATCCAGCTCGACACGCTCGTCCACTTCCTTCTGCTTGATGGCGGCGTTGATCAGGCGGATCACGCCCAGCTTGTGCTTCTCGCCCGCCTTCATGGCGGCCTTCATGTCGTCGGTGAGCTGCTGCTTCATGCTCATGAGGAACCTCGTGGTGGTGGTGGGGCAGGGGCGGATGCCCGAACCCGGAAACGCAAAAAGCCGGCGACGCTTGCGCGTGCCGGCTTCGGCTCCACTGCGACAGGCAAGCCCATCGCAATGAAGATGCGTCCGATCAGTACAGGCGCTGACGCTTGGTGACGTCGCGCGACGAGCGGCGCAGCTGACGCTTCACAGCAGCGGCAGCCTTGCGCTTGCGCTCCTGGGTCGGCTTTTCGTAGAACTCGCGCTTGCGGGTTTCGGCCAGCACACCGGCCTTTTCGCAAGTGCGCTTGAAGCGGCGAAGAGCAAACTCGAAGGGCTCGTTCTCGCGGACTTTGACGCTGGGCATGGAATCTCCGGGACACAGTAGAACCGGGTCACGCCCGGCGAGCCGCACATTATAGCGGCGAATCAACAAACTGCAAGCGTCCAACCCTGAATGCGGGCCGGGGGTCGAAAGCAGTGAGATCTGCACGTCCCCCGAGGGGGCGGCAGGGGCGTCATAATAGCAGGCATGCGAGTCCTTGGCATCGAATCTTCCTGTGATGAGACCGGCGTGGCGGTGTATGACACCGACCTGGCCGGCAGCGCGGCCCTGCGCGCCCATGCGGTCTACAGCCAGATCGCCCTGCACGCCGAGTACGGCGGTGTGGTGCCCGAGCTGGCCAGCCGCGACCACGTCCGCAAGCTGCTGCCGCTGGTGCGCCAGACCCTGGCCGAGGCCGGCCTGGGCGTGGGCGACATCGACGGCGTGGCCCATACGGCCGGCCCTGGCTTGGTCGGCGCCCTGCTGGTCGGCGCGGGCGTGGCCCGTTCGCTGGCCTGGGCGCTGGAGGTGCCGGCGGTGGGCGTACACCATATGGAAGGCCACCTGCTGGCCCCGTTGATGGAAGACGACCCGCCGGAAGCCCCGTTCGTGGCGCTGCTGGTGTCCGGCGGCCATACCCAGCTGGTGGCGGTGGACGCCATCGGCCAGTACCGGTTGCTGGGCGAGACCCTGGACGATGCGGCCGGCGAGGCCTTCGACAAGACCGCCAAGATGATGGGCCTGCCTTACCCGGGTGGCCCGCAGCTGGCCAGGCTGGCCGAGCAGGGCACGCCGGGCGTCTACCGCTTCGCGCGGCCGATGACCGACCGCCCCGGGCTGGATTTCAGCTTCTCCGGTCTGAAGACCCAGGTCCTGATGGCCTGGCGCGACAGCGACCAGAGCGAACAGACCCGCGCCGACATCGCCCGTGGCTTTGAGGATGCGGTGGTGGAGACCCTGTCGATCAAGTGCGAGCGCGCGCTGGAAGCGGCAGGCACCAACGTTATCGTGGTGGCCGGCGGCGTTGGCGCGAACAAGCGCCTGCGCGCCCGCCTGCAGCAGATGGCCGAACGCCTGGGCGGCCGCGCCTGCTTCCCGCGCCCGGCGCTGTGCACCGACAACGGCGCGATGATCGCCTTCGCCGGCGCACTGCGCCTGCAGGCCGGCCAGCACAACCCGCCGAAGGTGGAAGTCACCCCGCGCTGGGACATGGCGACCCTGCCGGCGGTCTGAACCGGTAGAGTCGAGCTTGCTCGACTGTCATTGATGCAGTCGAGCAAGCTCGACTCTACGGCCACGCCCGGCGGACACATCACCGACGGCCGGCCAACGGCGATGCCGCCAGCACCGTCGTCGCCCGCTCATGGCGCTGCAGCCACCCCAGGGTGTGCGGGCAGCGCGCATGGATCAGCCGCCCGATCGCGGCCAGATCGGCACCGATGTCGCGCTCGAGGATGGGTTCGTGGTGGGCGATGCGGTTGCGCAGGTGGCGGATGCGGTCGAGATCGGCATGGATGGACCGACGCAGGACGGACAGCGGCGCCGAGGGTGCGTGTGGCAGCGCCAGGCCCATGGTCCCGGCCCAGATCGAATGCTCGAACCGCCGAGCGAACAATTGCTGCCAGAAGCCGAATCGCAGCTTGGCGATGACCTCCGGTACATCCTTCGGAGCTCCGGCGCTGCCTCGGACATCGCATAGCGAGGCAAGCGCGCCTTCGGCAGGAAGGCTGCGCAGCAGCGCTGGATGCCATGGCCAGCATCGACCATAACGATGCACCAGCGCCGTAGCGGCTGCATTGCGGATCACGACCTCGCAGATGTGCAACGGTGGCAGGAGGGCAGCACACATCTGCATGTTCCAGGCATAGAGCGTGGCCGGATCGACTACGCAACGCGAAGCGATGCGCTCGTAGGTCGACCATCGTTGCCGGGATAGCGCTGCCTGCAGGATCCTGCTTTCCTTCATCAACTTACTCCCAGAGAACGTGGCTTCACCTTGATCCTGGGAATGAGGCAGGAACATCAGAAAACGGCATCATGATCGTCAGTGTTTTTTTGTGGATCGGCTCGGTTTTTCACCCGGTCGTCTGCAGTGACGCATTTGCCCATTGACCGGGCTGGGTGGCACTTCTAACCTTGCGGCGTGTGCTCCGGGACTCGCGGCTGGATTCCAGCTTCCCCTGGGGACGTTGAGAGGTACCAAAGGGCCCCGCTAGCAGGGCCCTTTGTCTTTTGAGGCTCGGGCGTAGTCGTAATCGCCTCTTGATCAGCTGGCCTGACCTGCTTCAATTCCAAATACTGCGCCACCGGGACTCGCGGCTGTTCAACAGCTCCCCCCGGGGACAAACGGTAGTACCAGAGGGCCCTGCTAGCGGGGCCCTTTGTCTTTCCCGCCCCTGCCGCACCCCAGCCGCGCCGCCGCCCGTTCCGGGCAGGCTCACCGCCGTGCCGTTACCATGGCCGCCTGTATCCGGCTGGTAACCGCAATGGACAAGGTTTTCATCGAAGGGCTGACGATCGACGCCCTGATCGGCATCTACGACTGGGAACGGCGGATCCGGCAGGACCTGGTGTTCGACCTGGAAATGGGCTTCGACAACCGCCGCCCGGCCGCGTCCGATGACATCGCCCATACCCTGAACTACAAGGCGGTGAGCAAGCGCCTGGAGCAGTTCGTGCGCGAATCGGAATTCGGCCTGGTCGAGACCCTGGCCGAGCGCTGCGCGCAGATCGTGCTGGACGAGTTCGACGTGAAGTGGCTGCGCCTGAAGCTGAGCAAGCCCGGTGCGGTGCGCGGCGCGCGCGCGGTGGGCGTGATCATCGAGCGCTCTCGCGACTGACCGGTAGTGCCGGCCGCTGGCAGGCAACCTCTGACCGGTAGTGCCGGCCGCTGGCCGGCAACCTCAATCCCAACAAGAACAAACAAGGAGACAACCGATGGTGGACGCGGTGGTGGCGGTACAGTGGCTGGAACAGCTGCAGATGACACTGGAACCCTATCCCGGCGCCTACCTGGCGTTGATGATCACGGCGCTGCTGGTCGCCGCCGGCCTGGCCAACTGGGTCACCAAGCGCATCCTCGTGCGCGGCCTGCGTCGCCTGCTGCAGCGCCTGCCCGGCGCCGAATCCGGGCGCGGCAGCCACCTGATGCGGGTGATCGCGCGGCTCTCCAACGTGGTTCCCAGCCAGGTGATCGCCTCGGGCATCGCCCTCATCCCCGACCTGCCGCCCGGCCTGGTCAACGTCATCATCAAGCTGTGCATCGTGTGGGCGGTGCTGACCGTGTCGCTGGCGTTCTCGCACGCGCTGGATGCCGTCAACAGCCTGTACGAGCGCAAGCCCGATGCCCGCAACAAGCCGATCAAGGGCTACCTGCAGGTGCTCAAGATCGTGGTGTTCGTGGCCGCCGGCCTGTCCATCGTCGCCACCCTGCTGGGGGTGAAGATCGGCCCGCTGGTGACCGGCCTGGGCGCGGCCACCGCAGTGCTGATGCTGATCTTCCAGGACACCATCCTGTCGCTGGTGGCCAGCGTGCAGATCAGTGGCGACGGCCGCGTGCGCCTCGGCGACTGGATCGAGATGCCCAGCCAGAACGCCGACGGCGATGTCATCGATATCGCCCTGCACACCATCACCGTGCAGAACTTCGACAAGACCATCACCACCATCCCGACCAAGAAGCTGGTGACCGAGTCGTTCAAGAACTGGCGCGGCATGCAGGAGGCCGGCGGCCGCCGGATCAAGCGCGCGCTGTACCTGGACCAGCACAGCCTCGGCTTCCTGGATGCGGACGCGCTGCAGCGGCTGGGCCAGTTCGCCCTGCTGGGCGACTACCTGCGTGACAAGGCGCAGGAGCTGGAGCAGTGGAACGGGCGCCTGCGCGAGCAGGGCGTGGCCGAGGTGAACAGCCGCCGAGTGACCAATCTGGGCACCTTCCGCGCCTACGTGGAGCGCTATCTGCGCAGTCACCCGGGCGTCCATACCGATATGACCCTGCTGGTACGGCAGATGCAGCCCACCACCGAGGGTCTGCCACTGGAGATCTACTGCTTCACCCGCAGCACCACCTGGGCGGTCTATGAAGGGGTGCAGTCGGACATCTTCGACCACCTGCTGGCGATCCTTCCGGCCTTTGGCCTGCGGGTCTTCCAGGCCTCCAGCGATGCCATGTTGATGGCGGGGCAGCGCGCGCTGGCCGGGTCGGAGTAAGCTCCACCCTCGCGTCCGCCCCCGTATGGGCCGCCTAGACTGTGGGCGGGCGCACGAAACTGAATGACGAAACCTCTCGCCAAATGGCCCGGGAACGCTAGAATGCCGGGCTTGTAAACGTTTTCATAAGGACAGCTGGTGGCCTCCGATCGCATCGAATCCCTCATTGCCCAGATGACCGTCGAGGAAAAGGTCGGCCAGCTGGGTGTCTTCGCGGACATGGTCCGCCCGTTCGCCCCGGACGTGAACCCGGAAGCCAACGTGCGCAACGCCGACCAGGTGCTGCAGCAGGTGCGCGAAGGCAAGGTCGGCTCGCTGTTCAACGGCGTGGGCGCCGAACTGGGCCGCCGCATCCAGCAGGTCGCCACCGAGGAGAGCCGCCTGGGCATCCCGGTGATCCTGGCTGCCGACGTCATCCACGGCATGCGCACTGTGTTCCCGATCCCGCTGGGCGAAGCCGCCAGCTTCGAACCGGACCTGGCCGAGCGCACCGCCCGTGCCACCGCCGTCGAGGCCACCGCCGCCGGCCTGCACTGGACCTACGCACCGGCCGTGGACATCGCCCGCGACCAGCGCTGGGGCCGTGGCGCCGAAGGTGCCGGTGAGGACGTGGTGCTGGGCTGCGCCTTCGCCGCCGCCCGCGTGCGCGGTTTCCAGGGCGGCGACCTGCGCGCCGCCGATTCGCTGCTGGCCACGCCCAAGCACTTCGCTGCCTATGGCGCGGTGATGGCCGGCATGGAATACAACATGGTGGACATCTCGCCGCAGACCCTGCGCGACGTGCACCTGCCGCCGTTCAAGGCCGCCTTCGATGCGGGCGCGATCACCGTGATGTCCTCGTTCAACGACATCAACGGCGTGCCGGCCAGCGCCAACGCCGAACTGCTGACCGACATCCTGCGCGGTGAGTGGAAGTTCCCGGGCGTGGTGATCTCCGATTACACCGCCGACATGGAACTGGTCGCCCACGGCTATGCCGCCGACGACCGCGACGCCACCGCCAAGGCCTTCACCGCCGGCCTGGACCTGAGCATGCAGAGCGGCTTCTATGCCGAGCACCTGCCGGGCCTGGTCGAGAGCGGCGAAGTGCCGATGGCCGTGCTGGATGAAGGCGTGCGCCGCATCCTGTGGCTGAAGGAAACCATCGGCCTGTTCGATGATCCGTACCGTTCGCTGGACCCGGCGCGCGAAGCGGATACCTCGCACATCGCCGCCCATGACGAGCTGTCGCGCGATGCCGCGCGCCGTTCGATCGTGCTGCTGAACAACCGCGACAACGTGCTGCCGCTGCAGAAGACCGGGCAGAAGATCGCCCTGATCGGCCCGTTCGTGCAGGACCGCGAGAACATCGAAGGTTGCTGGACCCTGTTCGGCGACAAGCAGCGCTACGTGGACCTGGAAACCGGCGTGCGCACCGCCATCGGCGATGAAGCACTGCTGGAAGTCGTGCCGGGCAGCGAGCTGGAAGCCGCGATTCCGGGCGGCACCGAAGCGGCCGTGGCCGCTGCGCTGCGCGCCGACGTGGTGGTGCTGGCCCTGGGCGAACCGCAGCGTTACAGCGGTGAAGCGCAGTCGCGCGTGGAAATCACCCTGCCGCCGGCACAGCAGGCGCTGGCCGAGGCCGTGGCGATGACCGGCAAGCCGCTGGTGGTGCTGCTGCGCAATGGCCGCGCGCTGGCCCTGCAGGGTGCGGTGCGCAATGCGCATGCCGTGGCGGTCACCTGGTACCTGGGCACGCAGACCGGCCACGCCGTGGCGGATGTGCTGTTCGGCGATTACAGCCCGTCCGGCCGCCTGCCGGTCAGCTTCCCGCAGGTGTCCGGCCAGCAGCCGTACTTCTACAACCACCCGCGCACCGGCCGCCCGGAACTGCCGACCATGTCGGAGTTCAAGGCACGCTGGCGCGAGATTCCGAACGAGCCGCTGTACCCGTTCGGCCACGGCATCGGCTATGCGACCTTCGCCTACGGCGTGCCGCAGCTGAGCGCAGCCCAGCTCGGCTGGGACGACACGCTGACCGTGACCACCACGCTGACCAACACCAGCGCCGTGGCCGGTGAGGAAGTGGTGCAGCTGTACATCCACGACCGCGTGGCCAGCCGCGTGCGGCCGGTGCGCGAGCTGAAGGACTTCCGCAAGGTCGCCCTGCAGCCGGGCGAGTCGACCGAAGTGAGCTTCAGCCTGACCCGCGAGCAGCTGGCCTTCACCGGCCGCGACGGCGTGCTGCGTGCCGAGCCGGGCCAGTTCGACGTGTGGGTGTGTGCTTCGTCGGCCGCCGGCGAAGCCGTGCAGTTCGAGCTGCTGAAGGGCTGATCGCACCGGCAGGAACCGCCGGTGGAGCATCCACGCATGGCGTGGATCTACTGGCAGTGAGGCGCCGGGCCATGCCCGGCGTCCTCACCCATGGCAAACACGCCGGGCATGGCCCGGCGCTACCATCGGGACCTTGATCCGATGGAGTCCGCGCCATGCGCAAGATTGCTTTCCTGATTCCGGCCCTGCTGCTGGCCGCGTGTTCGCAGCCGGCACCGCCGGCCGAGCCTGCTGCCGATGCGCCGCCGCCGATGACCGGTTCCACGCCGGCCGAAGCTGCCGCCAGCACCACGCCTGACCCGGCCGCTGCGCCGCAGGCCGCGGCCGAGCACGCCAGCGAAACCCCGGCGCCCGCCGCTGCCGCCGATGAAGGCGATGCGCGCGCGCGCATCGACAGCGTGCTGGGCGATGCCGCGCAGTACGAGAAGGTGTTCAACGCCTTCAAGACCGCCGTGGTCGGCGGTGACCGCGCCGCCGTGGTGGAGGAAGTGCGCTTCCCGCTGAACATCGCCGGTGGCAAGAAGATCACCGGCCCCGGCGAGTTCCAGCGCAACTACGAAAAGATCATCACCCCGGCGGTGGTCAAGGCGATGTCCGAGCAGGAGTTCGGCAAGGTCTTCGTCAACCAGCAGGGCGTGATGATCGGCGATGGCCAGGTCTGGCTGACCGGCGAGTGCTTGGACAAGGCCTGCGCCCGTACCGAGGTGAAGGTCGGCACCATCCAGTAAACGCAGACGGCCCCGCGTGATGCGGGGCCGTTGCGTGGCGGCGATGCCGGCCATCGGCCGGCACTACCGGGGTCAGGCTTTCGGGGTCAGCTTCAGCAGGCGCGCCTTGCTGCCGTCTTCCAGCAGCCACAGTGCGCCATCGGGGCCCTGTTCCACTTCGCGGATGCGCTCACCCATGTTGAAGCGCTCGGCTTCGCGTGCGTTCTCGCCATCGAACGCCACCCGCACCAGCGAGGTGGAGGACAGGCCGCCGATGAAGGCGCTGCCCTTCCACTGCGGGAACAGGCTGCCGCTGTAGAACATCAGGCCGGCCGGGGAGATCACCGGGTTCCAGGTCACCTTCGGTGCGGCGAATTCCGGACGGGTGTCGTGGTCGGGAATCGGGCGGCCGTCGTAGTGATCGCCGTTGGAAACGATCGGGTAGCCATAGTTGGCGCCGCGCTGGATCAGGTTCAGTTCGTCGCCGCCGGCCGGGCCCATTTCCTGCGCCCACAGCTTGCCGTTGGCGTCGAAGGCGATGCCCAGCACGTTGCGATGGCCCAGCGACCAGACCTGGGCGGCGACGCCGCCCTGCGAGGCGAACGGATTGTCCGCCGGCACGCTGCCATCGTCGTTGAGGCGGATGATCTTGCCGAGGTTGCCGCTCATGTCCTGGGCCGGATCGAACTTCTGCCGCTCGCTCGAGCTGATCCACAGCTTGCCGTCCGGGCCGAAGGCGAGGCGGTGGCCGTAGTGGCCCTGGCCGCTGACCTTGGGGGTCTGCCGCCAGATCACCTTCAGGTCCTTCAGCGCGCCGCTGCCATCGGCATTCAGTGCCAGGGTGGCGCGCGCCACGGCCGCACCGCGGGTGTCCAGCGTGCCTTCTTCGGCATAGCTGACGTAGACCACGTTGTTGCGGGCAAAATCAGGGTGCAGGACGACATCGCCGAAGCCGCCCTGGCCGCCGTAGGCCACCTTCGGCACGCCGGTGATCTCGTGCTTCTGGCCGCTGGCCAGGTCCAGATGCTGCAGCTTGCCGCGCTTTTCGGTGACCAGCAGGCTGCCATCGGGCAGGAAGGTCATCGCCCACGGCTGGTCGAAACGGCTGACCTCGGTGGCAGTGAACGGGCGCTGGTCGGCGCTGGTTGCTGCCGGGGCGGTCTGGGCGGCCGCTGTCGTATCGGGGCCGGCCGCGCTGCAGGCGGTGGTGGCGAGGATGGGCAACAGGCCCATGGCGAGCAGCAGGGGCGCACGTTTCGAAGAACGGGTCATGGGTATCTCCAGGTGGGGATGCGGATGGCCAAGCCCCGTTGTACACCACGCCGGTGAACGGACGCGTGGTCCAAAGGTCCTGCTGCCCCCTGTGCGGCGCGCGGCCGATGGTCTACGGTGTGGGCGTCCGGGCAAAGCGTGCCCGTTGTCTGCCAAGGAACTGCAATGCAACCGACCGTCGTCTCCAAGCCGTCGCCCGCCTTCATCGCCGCCTCCTGGGTGGCCCTGCTGCTGGGCGCCGTGGCCTACCTGATCGGCCTGTTCAACGCCGAGATGGCCCTCAACGAGAAGGGCTATTACCTGACCCTGCTGCTGTTCGGCCTGTTTGCGGCGGTGTCGTTGCAGAAAAGCGTGCGTGACCGGGTGGAGGAGATTCCGGTCAGCGGCCTGTATTACGCGCTGTGCTGGTTCGCGCTGCTGGCCTCGCTGCTGTTGCTGCTGGTCGGCCTGTGGAACGCGACGCTGGCGCTGAGCGAGAAGGGCTTCTACGGCATGGCGTTCGCGCTGTCGCTGTTTGGCGCCGTGGCGGTGCAGAAGAACACCCGCGACCTGATTGCGGCCAATGCCGGCGAACCGGCCCGCAAGGTGGCGAGGCCGCCGTTGCCGGAACGCGAGTGACCGCTGGTTTGTAGAGCCGAGCCCATGCTCGGCTCTACAGCCACGTGCCAGTAGATCCACGCCATGCGTGGATGATCCCGCGATCCGTCGAGCAAGCTCGACGCTACAACGGCCAAAGCAGCCGAGCATGGGCTCGGCTCTACAAAGGCAGGGCCTGTCAGCCCTGGCGCCCCAGGCGCGGGTCCACTGTGTGCGCTTCATCCCAGCCACGGCGCACGGCTGCACGGGCCTGCGCCCATTCCAGGCGGCTGCGGCCACGATCGCTGGTCCAGCGCGATTCCAGCTCGCGCTCCACCTCTTCGTAGGCGCGGATCACCTGATCGGCGCGGGTCTCGTGGAAGCGCGCGGCATGCCCGACCTGGTAGGCCGGTTCATAGTCATCGAACAGCAGGCTTGCGTCGTAGTACGGCTCGGCGCTGTAGCGGTCGCGCCAGTAGTCGGAAATGGTCTCGCGCGGGGTGCTGTCATCCGGCACGCGGCCGGGAATCTGGTAATCGGGGCTCATCGATCAGGCTCCGTGGTGGACGAAGCCTGATCGTGCCCGTGCAGCGGTTAACCGCCCGGGCCGGTTGCGTGAAGATCAGGTCGCGTCGGCCTTGCGCGGCAGCTTGTAGATCACCGCACCGATGGCGAAGGCGACCAGCGCGGCGGCGATGTTCTGCCAGCTGGCACTGGCGAACAGCGCCACGCACAGCAGCAGCGCCAGCACCGGAATGAGCGGGCCACCGGGCAGCTTCAGCGCGCCGGGACGGTCGGCATAGCGCTTGGCCAGCACCAGCACCGCCGCCGCCGTGCCGATGTAGGCGAACAGGCGCGTGGTCATCGACAGCAGGGCCAGCTGCACGAACGAGCCGGACAAGGCCAGACCCAGCGCGATCAGGCCCTGGCAGAAGATCGCCGCGGCCGGCGTGCGGAAGCGCGGATGCACCTGAGCCAGCACCTTCGGGCCGTAGCCATCGCGGGCCAGGGCGAACAGGAAGCGCGGTCCCATCATCATCGTGTTGCTGTTGGTGCCGAGGATGGAGATGGTCGCGCCGACGGTGAGGATCAGCGCCAGGGCTTCGCCACCGAAACCGGCCGCGGCATCGGCCAGCGGCGTGGCCGAACTGGCCAGGCCGGCCAGCGTGCCCTGCGCCACCAGCTGCACCGCACCGTAGATGACGGTGACGGTGACGATCATGGTGATCAGGGCGAACGGGATGTCGCGGCGCGGGTTGCGGTATTCGCCGGCCGCGGCCGGGATGTTCTCGAAACCGGCATAGGCGTACAGCAGCAGGAGCGCGGCCTCGCCCATGCGCTGCAGGTCATGCGGGTCCGGGCGCTGGCCGGAGAACGCCAGCTGCGGGTCGATGTAGAACGCGCCGATGGCCACGAACAGCAGCAGCGGCAGCATCTTGCCGATGACCAGCACGATGCCGGTACGCGCCGCCGAGCGCACGCCGATGATGTTGACCCCGGTGAGGAAGCCCAGCGACACCACGATCACCGCGATGCGGCCCATGCCGGCGCCGGCCCACGGCCAGAAGCGTGCGACCGCATCGGCCAGCGCATTGCTGAGCGCGGCGGCCGAGCTGATGCGGGTCAGCCAGATCATCCAGCCGATCTCGAAGCCGGCGAAGCGGCCGAACGCCTCGCGCGCATACAGGTAGCTGCCGCCGGGTTCATCGAAGTAGCTGGCGGCCTGCGCGTAGCACAGCACCAGCAGCGCCACGACGATGCCGGCGGCGACCACGCCCCACAGGCTGAAAGGGCCGAGCAGGGCGACGGTGGCGGCGGGCAGCAGGTAGATGCCGCTGCCGACCACATCGTTGATCGACAGGCCGACGATCTGCCAGCGGCTGACCGCGCGCTGCAGCTGCGGTTCGTCCTGGGCGCTCAACGGCGTGCTCCGGTCAATGCGGGCAGCTGCCACTGCGCCTGCAGGCGCGCGTACTCGGCGCGCGGCAGCAGCACGAAGCGCGGCGTGTCCTGCGGCCGCAGCCAATCCAGCAGCGCTTGCATGCGTGCCTGCGGCATGGCCGTGCAGCCGGCGGTGGCCTCACCGGGCTGGCGCCACAGGTGGGCGAAGATGCAGCTGCCCTTGCCGGGCTGGTTCTGCGGGTTGTGCGCGATCACGAAGCCTTCCTGGTAACGCACGTCGCCCTTGTCGTGCAGGTCCAGCCGCATCGGTTCAGTGGAGCCCTGCACGGCGGCGCGGCCGACCTTGGCCGCATCGACGATGCGGTTGTAGAACGGCGAGGCCGGCACATCCATGCAGTAGCTGCTGTCGAGCATCGGCTGGTACGCCATCGCGGTACCGGGGCGCGTGCCGGCATACCCGAACGCACTGCCCAGCGCGAACACGCCGGCCGGGCTGCGGCCATCGCCTTCCTGCTTCTGTGGGCCGTCGCCCTGTGCCGGGTGCAGGCCCAGGCCCCAGGCGCTGCCGCTGCGGCCCAGCGACACCGGGAACGCCGTGCCCTGCGCGCGCCAGCCCTTGCCGTCGCGCACGAAGGCCTGCAGCTGGCCCTGGGTGCTGTCCCAGCCCTCGCTGGTGACCACGATCAATTGCCGCGCGCCATCCAGCGGCGCGGCGTGGAGGGACAGCGACGCGGCCAGCAGCAGCGCGGCGGTGACAAGGCGGGACAGCGGCTTCATCAGCAGGCGCTCCGGTCAGGAATCGAGCAGGTGGTCAATGCGTTCCAGGTTCACCGCGAGTTGCCGCTGGCGATCTGGATTGGCGTGGCAGAGCAGCACGAACAGGAAGTCGAGCAGGGCATGCATGGCGCTACGGTACAGCAGCTGCGCCACCTGCGGCGTGCGGTCGTAGGCGCACACGCCCAGCGAGGCATCGGCGTGCGCGCGCAGCGGGTTGGCGGTGTGGCGGGTGATCGACACCACCTTGCCGCCCATGTTCTGGAACTGCCGCGACAGCTGCGAAAGCTGCGGCAGGTTGCCGTATTCGGAGAACACCAGCAGCGCATCACGCGGGCGTGCCGCCGACAGGTTGGCCAGCAGCAGCACCGGATCGGTATGCGGCACCACCAGCAGGCCGAGCAGGGACAGCCGCATGGCGAACTCGCGGGCGAACAGGCCGTCATCGCCCAGCCCGTACACGAACAGCTTGGGCGCGCCGTCCAGCAGCTGGACGATGCGTTCGATCTCCTCGCGCGGGTTGGCCTGGCGGGTTTCTTCCTCGGCCTGGGCCTTGCTGCGGCGCAGGGCATCGCCCAGGCGCAGGTAGTGATCGGCGCTGTCCGGTTCGTCCGGCGCCTGCTGCGGGTCGGCACCGGCGCGGGCCACGTCCTGGCCGATGGAGTACTTCAGGTCCGGGTAGCCCTTGAAGCCCAGTTTCTGGCTGAACTTGACCACGCTGGACTGGCTGATGCCCAGCGCGCTGGCCAGCTGCTGCGAGGAGTAATCGCGCAGCAGGTGGGCGTTGTCGAGGATGAAATCGGCGATGCGGCGTTCGATGGCCGACATCTGCCCGCGCTCGGTTCGGATTTTCAGCAGGGGCGGCATGCGGGGTGTCCGGGGGTCGGGTGGCGTTCTGTGGCGTGGGCAACAGCATCCACGCATGGCGTGGATCTACTGCGGTGCGGCCCTTGTAGAGTCGAGCCATGCTCGACTGCGCAAATCAACCCAGCATCTCCAGGCCGCGTACTTCGGTGATGCCCAGCCCCGGTACGTCGCTGATGCTGATCTCCGATTCGTTGAAATGCACGCCGCCGCTGACCGGGTCGAACTGGCCCAGCGAGGGGCCGTCCAGGTCGACCTTGGTGATCACATCGCTCTTGGCCACGGCCAGGTGTACGGCGGCGGCCACGCTGATGCTCGATTCGATCATGCAGCCGATCATGCATGGCACGCCGTAGATGCCGGCGATGTCGGCAATGCGGATCGCGTTGGACAGGCCGCCGGTCTTCATCAGCTTGATGTTGATGATGTCGGCCGCGCGCTGTTGGATCAGGTCCATCACCTGGCTCGGGCTGAACACGCTTTCGTCGGCCATCACCGGCGTGTTGACGCGGTCGGTGACGTACTTCAGGCCGGTGATGTCGGCGGCTTTCACCGGCTGTTCGAGCAGCTCCAGCACCACGCCGGCGTCTTCCAGCGTGCGCATGGCATGCACGGCCTGCTTGGCGGTCCAGCCCTGGTTGGCATCCAGGCGCAGCAGGGCGCGGCCCTGCACGGCGGCATGGATCGCCTTGACCCGCTCGATGTCCAGGCCGATGTCCTTGCCCACCTTGATCTTCAGCGACTCGAAACCGCGCTCGATGGCAGACAGCGAATCGGCCACCATCTTGTCGATGTAGTCCACGCTGATGGTGATGTCGGTGGTGATGACCGGATCGCCGCCGCCCAGCATCTGGTACAGCGGCGCGCCGTGCAGCTGCGCCCACAGGTCGTACAGGGCGATTTCCACCGCCGCCTTGGCGCTGGTGTTGCGCTCCATCGCGGTCTGCACCAGCGTGCACAGATGGTTGAGGTTGACCACGTCCTGGCCGATCAGGCGCGGGGCGATGAAGTGGCGGATCGCTTCGATGATCGAGCCGTGGGTATCGCCGGTGATGACCGCGGTGGCCGGCGCTTCGCCGTAGCCGGTGTTGCCAGTGTCGGTGCGGATCAGCACCACCACGTCTTCCACGGTTTCCACCGTGCGCAGGGCGGTCTTGAAGGGGGTCTTCAGCGGCACGCGCAGCATGCCCAGTTCGATGGCGGTGATCTTCATTCGGCAGTCTTGGCCCGCAGGCGCTGGATGTTGGTGATGCGGTCGATGTAGCGGACGGTATCGCTGGCCATCATCGGCTCCAGCGGGGTGACCGAGACACCATTGAGGTGGGCCTGCACGCGCTTTCCGTCGGCACCAAACCAGCTGCCGCCCGCCGTATCGTGGATGACCCAGGTGCGGCCGTCGACGTGGCCGATGGCCATCATCACGTGGCCGGGGATGTAGACCAGGTCGCCCACCTGCAGGTCGGTCACGGCGCGGTCGCGCGCGGCCTTGCCGGTCTTTTCGGTGAACGGCAGGCGGTCCAGCGCCGGGCTGACCGCCTGCGCGCTGGTATTGCGCGGCAGCAGCACGCCGAAGCTGCGGTAGATCTCGGAAACGAAACCGCTGCAGTCGCGGGTGTCGTAGTCGTGGCCCCAGCCGTAGCGCTCGCCGAGGAACTTGAAGGCCTGCTGCAGCAGCAGGCGCGGGGTCAGCGCCAGGTATTCGCCGGCGGTGTCCTGCGAGCGCGGCAGCAGCGCCGGCACCAGCTTCAACTGGCCATCGGCCTCGCGCACCGGCAGCTGCACCACCCACGCGGCATGCGCCTGCTGGCCGTTCACCGGCGAGGCCGCGGGCCAATCGGCCAGTACCGGCAGGCGCACGCCCATGTCCAGCTGCAGGCGTGACACCCGCGGCTCTTCCGGGGTGAACGCGGTGTGCGCCACCGCGCCGGTGACAATGCGGTACGGCCCCTGCGCGCCGTAGCCGAGCACGCTGGCCTTGTCACCCGTGGCCACCGACTCGGCTTCGATCCACGCGCTGTAGCGTTCGCTGTGCACGAACAGCCAGCGGCCGTCGGCGCTGCGATGGACCACCGCGACCTTGTCACCGGGGAACAGCGCCGATTCCTGGAAGCGGTCGATATCGGTATCGCCGGTGCTGCTGAAGACGCGCTGGCGGGTCGGGAAGGTGCGCAGTGCCGCGCGCTTCACCACCAGGCCGTACTGCGGCGCCGCCTGTGCAGCGATTGCCTGCAGGCCGAGGTTGGCCTCGATCGACGCGCGCATGGCGGCTGCGATCGGCTGGCCCTGGTCGTCATAGAGGGCCCGTGTCGGCCAGCTCGACAGCGCGGTGATGCTGCTGCGCACCTGCGCGGCGGTCAGCTGCGTGGGCAGGGCGGCGATGTCCTGGATGTGTGCATCCTGGCTGCGCATGCGCGCGTTCTGCGCGTCGATCTGCGCGCGGTCGAGGATCGGCGCATCGGCGTTGTCCAGCCGCGCGGCCCAATACTGCGGGGTCAGGTAGGCCTCGTGCAGGCCAATGACATAGGGCAGCGGTGCGCCGGGATCGGGCGGTGGTGCGGCCTGTGCGAAGGCCGGCGCCGCCAGCAGGCACAGGGCCAGGGTCAACCGGCGCGGCCAGTGCCGGCGCGGTTCGCGGGAAGCCAGGATCATGCGCTGCACACCCTCCTCAATGCCTCCGGGAATACTTATTCCTTTCGGCTGCGAAAGCAAGAATAAATTATTGACCCGCTACCCGGCCCGTGTTACACAGCCGTTACCACCCGCGCTGGGGAAGTGTCGCCGTGGATCCCGTCGTTCGCAAACTGCGTCTGCCTGCCGCTGCCGGCCTGTGTGCCGCGCTGCTGCTGTGGGCGTCGTCGGCGGCGGCGCAGGACGTGCGGGAGCAGGGTGCAGGCGAGACACGATTGATCGATCTGGTCGACAGTGGCCACTTCGCGGAGGCCGAAGACCTGCTGAAGCGCGGCGACCTGCCCGCCACCGCGGCCTACCAGCGTGAGCGCATGCGCCGCATCCGCATGGATTTCAGCCTGGACGAGGCGGCAGCGAAAACCGCCGTGCGCCGCTGGATTCCCGACCTGACCGATGCCGAATTCGCGCGCTGGGATCAGCTGGGCCTGATCGAACACCTCGATATCGACGGCACGCGCTGGTACTTCAAGCGCGCACCGTCCAACCTGTTCCGGCTCAGCGATGAAGCACGTGCGCGCCGCCGTGCCGATGCACCGCTGCCGGCGCCGGGCCCGAACGAAGTGCTCAATGCGCATCACGCACGCGTGCTCGCTGCTGCTGACCAGAGCGGCGGGACGTCGGTGCTGCCGCAGCGCATTGCGTTCACCCAGTCGCTGACAGTGAAGGCCGACGCCGTGCCGGCCGGGGAAACCATCCGCGCGTGGATTCCATACCCGCGCGAGATTCCCGGGCAGCAGGAGCAGGTGCAGTGGCTGGGCAGCACGCCGGGCAAGGCGCGCGTCGCCCCGGCCAGCACTCTGCAGCGCACCGCCTATCTGGAAGCGAAGGCGGTGGCCGGGCAGCCGACCCGGTTCGAGATCCGCTACGCGGCCACGATCTTCGCGCGGCATACGGCGGTAGACCCGGCACGCGTGCAAGCCACCCCGGCCGATCCGGCGCTGCAGCCGTTCCTCGCCGAGCAGCTGCCGCACGTGCGTTTCACTCCGGCACTGAAGCTGTTTTCCGACCAGGTGCTGCAGGGCGAAACGCGCCCGTATGAAGTGGTGCGCCGGCTGTACTCCGCGGTCGATCGCATTCCGTGGGCGGGCGCCCGCGAATATTCGACCCTCAGCAACATCAGCGATTACGCCCTGCATGCCGGGCATGCCGACTGCGGGCAGCAGACGCTGCTGCTGATCGCCCTGCTGCGCATGAACGGCATTCCCGCGCGCTGGCAGTCGGGCAGGGTGTTCTCCGATGACGGCAGCGGCTACGCCAACCTGCACGACTGGGGTGCGGTCTATCTGGCGCCCTATGGCTGGCTGCCGATGGACGTGACCACCGGTGCGCTGGCCAGCGATGCGCCTGCGCTGCGCGACTTCTATATCGGTAGCCTCGATGGCTACCGCATCGCCTTCAACGATGATTTCGGCCAGCCGTTCGTGCCCGCCAAACAGCATTACCGCTCGGAAACGGTCGACTCGCAGCGCGGCGAGGCCGAGTGGGCGGGCGGCAACCTGTACTTCGACCAATGGGACGACGACTTCCAGTGGCAGGTACTGCCGGCCGGGCAACGCTAGCGCACCACCTCAACCACCACACCATTCAATTCTTGCAGGAGAGAGCAGGGGATGAAGGCTTACAGCATCAAGCGGGCGGCGTTGTGCGTCGCCCTTGGGGCGTGTCTGGGCATCATGTTGCCCGGCACCGTGATGGCCCAGACCGTGAGCGGCGCCGTCGCCGGCCGCGCAACCGCCGGTGACCAGGTCACCGTGGTGAGCAGCAGCACCGGCCTGACCCGGACCGTCACCGTCGGCGCCGATGGCAGCTACCGCCTCGGCCAGCTGCCGGTAGGCGACTACCAGCTGCAGCTCAGCCGCGAGGGGCAGAAACTGGGCGACCAGGTGGCTGTCAGCGTGGCAGTGGGTGGCACCACCACGGTGAACCTGGCCAGCGCCGGCGGCGTCACCAACCTGGATGCCCTGCAGGTGACCGGCACGCGGGTGATCAACCGCGTGGACGTCTACTCCACCGAGACCTCGTTCAACATCAACCGCCAGGAAATCTCGCGGTTGCCGGTGGCGCAGGATCTGTCCGCCGTCGCGCTGATGGCGCCGGGCGTGGTCGGTGGCAACTCCTCGTTCGGTGGCCTGTCCTTCGCCGGTTCGTCGGTGGCCGAGAACGCGGTGTTCATCAACGGCCTCAACGTCACCGACATGTACACCCGGCGAGGCTTCAGCACCGCACCGTTCGCCTTCTTCAACGAATTCCAGGTCAAGACCGGGGGCTACTCGGTCGAGTTTGGTCGCTCCACCGGCGGTGTCATCAACGCGGTGACGCGCTCGGGCAGCAACGAGTTCGAGGGCGGCGTGGAAGTGACCGCCGAGCCCAGCGCGTGGCGTGCCAGCGGGCGCGACCACTTCCACCGCGACGGGACCGCGCACTCCTACGGCAGCCGTGACAACAACTCGTTCTTCAAGACCAACGTCTGGGGTTCGGGCCCGATCATCAAGGACAAGCTGTTCCTGTTCGCCATGTACGAGGATCGCGACGACCGCGGCCACAACACCTCGTCCGATGGCAGCACCTGGTTCAAGAACAACTCTGGCAACGGTTTCTGGGGCACCAAGCTGGACTGGAACATCAACGACAACCACAGCCTGGCGCTGCTGGCGTTCTCCGACGAGGGCGATGTCACCAACGCGTCGTACGGCTACGACTGGGATGACGACCGCATCGGCGACTGGGGTGGTGATTCCATCACCGAGACCGGCGGCCGCAACTGGTCGGCCACCTACACCGGCCACTTCGGGCAGAACTTCACCGCCCGCGCCATGGTCGGCCAGAACAACCAGCGCGCCTTCACCAATTCCTCGCTGGACCAGGACTGCAGCCCGGTGTTCACCGACAGCACCTATGGCCCGCGCCTGGGCAAGCTGCAGGGCCTGCGTGCCGGCTGCCATCCCACCGGCACCGCCGTGGCCGAGCGCGATGACACCCGCGATGTCGCCCGCCTGGACTTCGAATGGCAGCTGGGCGACCACCTGCTGCGCTTCGGCCTCGACCGCGAGCTGATGACCACCGATCAGTCGACCCGTTACCCGGGGCCAACGGCGCTGAGCTACACCGCCTACCTGGCGCGGCCCGGCGATGAAGTGTGGGACGGCGCCAACGCCTATGTGCCGGCCGGCGTCACCGAGATGCTGCGCGCACGCAACCGCCAGTCCGGCGGCACGTTCGAGACCGAGGCCAATGCCTTCTACCTGGAAGACATCTGGAACATCACCCCGAACCTGATGCTCAACCTCGGCATCCGCTGGGACCGCTTCGAAAACCGCACGGCCGAGGGCAAGGCGTTCATCAAGATGGACGATCTGTTCGCCCCGCGCGTCGGTTTCTCGTGGGACATGCGCGGCGATGGCAGCACCAAGTTGTTCGGCAACGCCGGCCGCTACTATCTGCCGGTCACCAACAACATCAACGTCAACTTCGCCGGTGGCCTCACCGACGAATACAGCTACTACGTGCTGGAAGGCTGGGAGCAGAAGACCTCGCCGACCGGCTCGGCGTACATGGCGCCGATCATCGGCGCGCAGATCGGGCCGACCGACACCCGCATGAACACCGGCGGCGCCGATCTGCGACAGAGCGTGGACCGCGACCTGAAGGCGGTCTACCAGGACGAATACATCCTCGGCTTCCAGAACATGATCAACGCCGCCTGGTCGTGGGGCGTCAACGCAACGTACCGGCGCATGACCCGCGCGCTGGATGACATCCGCATCAACTACACCCCGTGCGGCCCGACGCCGAGCACGCTGTGGCCGATCGGCAACCCCGGCGAGAGCCTGACCCTGTGGGGTGACCAGAGCATCGGCTGCGCCACCGAAGGCTGGATCACCATCGACACCGCCAACAGCGGCTACCGCAAGGGCGGTAGTGGCGAGGTCATCGGCTATTCCAAGCCCAAGCGCACCTACAAGGGCCTGGAATTCCAGGTCGACCGCGCCTGGGATGAGAAGTGGCTGTTCAACGCGTCCTACCTGTGGTCGCGCAGCGATGGCAACTTCGAAGGCCCGGTCAACTCCGATACCAACTACGGCGACACCGGCATGGTGCAGTACTGGGATCATCCGGCCACCAACGAACGCTATGGCGTGCTGTTCAACGACTTCCGCCACCAGATCAAGCTGCGCGCAGCCTATGCGCTGAACCAGCAGTGGTCGTTCGGCACCACGCTGCAGGTGCAGTCCGGCGGCCCGATCACCGCCTATGGCGTGATGTGGCCGAACGACACCATCGCCGGTGGCAGCACCTCCAGCGAAGGCAGTGGCGGTGGCACCGGCTGGCTGTGCGTGGCCAACTGTTCCGGGCCGTATGACCAGCGCCAGTTCGAGTACAGCCCGCGCGGTGCGTTCGGTCGCCTGCCGTGGACCTGGACGATGGGCGCCAACGTGACCTGGCGCCTGCCGGTGGAGGGCATCGACCTGAGCGCCCGGCTGTCGGTGTACAACCTCACCAACAACCAGAAGACCATCAACGTGCACCAGCGCTACGAAGCACAGCCGGGCCAGTACCGTGAAGCGACCTTCGCCACCGGCACGCGCTGGCAGGCACCGCGCTACACGCAGCTGGTGGTGACGTGGAACTTCTGAAGCATGCCGCGCGGGTGGCATCGGGACTGCTCGATTGCTCTTCGCGAGGTGCCCGCGCCTTGGTAGAGTCGAGCTTGCTCGACTGCCTTTCGCGGGTCGCCCGCCGCCCCGTAGAGTCGAGCTTGCTCGACTGTCTTTCGCGGGGTGTCGGACGTCGGTCAGTCGAGCAAGCTCGACTCTACGGGCACGCGGCCGCGCGTCGTTGCCGAGGCTACGTATGCGTGGCCGCGGTAATGGTGTTCCCCGCAGTGGCGGCGGAATCGACGGACACCGCCGCCATCGATGCCGATGTCGCCGCCGTGGTCGAGCACGCGCATCTGCCCGGGCTGGCCATGGCCGTGGTCGAGCAGGGACGGGTGGTCTACCAGCACGCCGAAGGTGCGCGCGGGGATGGCGGCCGCATCGACGAGGACACGCTGTTCAAGATCGCCTCCAACAGCAAGGCGATGACCGCCGCGCTGCTGGCGCGCCTGGTGGAGCAGGGCAGGCTGCGCTGGGATGACCCGGTGCGCAGGCACCTGCCCGGCTTCACCATGCATGACCCGTGGGTGGGCGAGCACATGCAGGTGCGCGACCTGCTCATCCACAACAGCGGCCTCGGCCTGGGCGCCGGCGACCTGATGCTGTGGCCGGAGCCCAACGCCTATACGCGCGCCGACATCATCGCAGGACTGGCCCACCTCAAGCCGGTCACCAGCTTCCGCAGTGGTTACGCCTACGACAACCTGATGTACGTGGTGGCCGGTGAAGTGGCCGCCGCTGCCGGTGGCAAGCCTTACGACCAGCTGATGCGCGAGCAGGTGTTCGCACCGCTGGGCATGGACCGCTGCCAGGTGGGCGCGTGGTCGGTGAAGCGCGTGGGCAACGTCGCCCAGCCACACGCCTGGCGCAAGGGCCGCAACGTGGTGGTCAACACCGATGGCGCGACCAGCCCCGACCTGACCTCGATGGCCGCGGGTGGCATCCGCTGTTCGCTGCGCGACATGACGCGCTGGATGCAGGTGCTGCTGGACCCGGCGCTGGTACCCGGCTGGCTGGGCAGCGAGCAGCGGCGCACGCTGTGGACCCTGCACATGCCGATGCCGCTGGGCGAACGCCTGCGCCGCTGGGACAACGCGCATTTCATGGGCTACGGCTACGGCTGGCGCGTTTCGGACATGGACGGGCAGTGGAAGGTGGCGCATACCGGCACCTTGTCCGGCATGTATTCCTCGCTGGCCCTGCTGCCGGACCGCAAGGTGGGCGTGGTGATGCTGATGAACGGCGAGGGCGAGGACGCGCGCACGGTGCTGATGCAGTCGGCGCTGAAGCGCTTCACCGCCGTGGGCGCAGCGCCGCCGGCGATGGAGTATCTGGCAGAGCTCCGTGCCGACCAGGCCGAGCGTGCCGCCAGCGGAGGCGGCCGTCCGTCCACCGCCGGCGCGCGGCCGGTAGCTCGCGATGCGCTGCCGCAGTGGCAGGGCCGCTACCGCGATCCGTGGCTGGGCCCGGCCTCGCTGTGCCCGGGCAAGGACGGCCTGCGATTCAGCGTGGACAAATCGCCCAAGCTGCAGGCGCAGGTGATGCAGCTGCAGGGTCGCTGGCTGCTGCACTGGGATACGCTGGAGGCATCCGCGCAGGCATGGCTGCAGGCCGACGACGGTGCACCACCCACGCTGCAGCTGCGCGCCCTCGATCCGGACATCGACTTCAGTTATGACTTCCAGGACCTGCATTTCACTCGTATTGGCGATTGCCCTGGCGGGCAGCACGCACGCCGCTGAGCCACCGCGCATCTCGCCGGCCACCGATGCGGCCAGCGCCGGTCTGCTGGAGATCCGCACGCTGGCCCCGCGCATCGAGCTGGACATCCGCTACGCCGGCGCCAACAACTTCACCGGTGCCCGCGTGCCGGGCTACGCGTCTTCGTCGTGCTATCTGCTGGCCCCGGTGGCGAAGGCCTTGGCTGCGGTGGAAGGCGACCTGCGTGCCGAGGGTTATGCGCTGCGCATCTACGACTGCTACCGCCCAGTGCGTTCGGTGCAGGCGTTCATGGCCTGGGTGCAGGATCCGCACGAGCAGTCGCGCAAGGCGCTGCAGTACCCGGACCTGGACAAGCCGCGGCTGCTGGCCGATGGCTACATCGCCGAGCGCTCGGGCCACAGCCGGGGCGCGACGGTGGACCTGGGGCTGCTGGATTGCCGGACGGGGACGTGCGTGGTGATGGACATGGGCACGGATTTCGATTTCTTCGGCGTGCGTGCGCATACCGATGCGGCGGGGCTGACGGCGGCGCAGCGTGGGAACCGGCAGCGGTTGCTGCAGGCGATGGCACGGCGCGGGTTTGCCAACTACCCGCAGGAGTGGTGGCACTACACACTGCAGCCGGAGCCGGATGCCGGCACGGCCTACGATTTTCCAGTGCGGTGATGGTTTTTCTTTTGCAGGGCTTGCAGCCCTGCACCTGCGGTAGTGCCGGCCGCTGGCCGGCAACCTCAACGTCAAAAGCTGGCTATCCGTGGGATGGCGGGGTGGGTCCGGTTGCTGCGCAACGGGCTCTGACCCCAGACTTGTTTCGATATCTGACAGATGTGTCGACCAACAGCCGCGCATGCGCAGTAGATCCACGCCATGTGTGGATGATTAATTCGATATCTGACAGATGTGCCGACCAACGGTCGGCACCCACCACCAGCAGTTCCCAACAGCCGCGTGAACCTGTCGAAGGCGGGGCACTGTGGGTTTGCGGGGTGTGAGCCGCATGGATGCGGCGACCAAGCCCCATGGACGTATTTACGGCGTCCCCGCAAACCCACAGTGCCCCGCCATCCCGCGGATAGCCCGCTGTTGATCTTGGGGTTGCCGGCCAGCGGCCGGCACTACCGGCAGGTGCAGGGCTGCAAGCCCTGCCGATACCCTTACACTCACTACCGCCTCCCAACTGCCCACCTGCATGAACCTTCCGCTGCACTTCGGCCTGCTCGGCTCCCTCGAAGCCGGTGCCATCGCCCTGCTGGTCGGGCTGCTGGTGTACTTCCTCTGGCATCACCTGTGCCGCGCGTTGCGCTGGTCCATGGGCCATGCCATCGGCTGGGCCTGCGTGTTCTCCGTCGCCATCTCCGCCGGCATCGACATGTGGAAGCTGTTCTACATGGGCATCGTCCGGCTGGAATCGCCGCTGTATGCGCGCATCTTCCTCTCCACCATCCACGACCCCAACGAACTGGGCAGCCGCGTGGTGCTGGAAATCGCCGGCGCGCTCTCCGGTGTTGCGCTCGGATGGGTCTTGTTCAGTTCGCGGTCATCCGCGCAGAACGTCGATTGACGCAGGTTTTTCGTTGCGTGCCGGTTAAATCCGGCCGCGCTGAATGTGCACCTTATGGACCGCTCACTTTGCCCTAACCACCGCGCTAAACCATGCGCCGGGGCGAGTGGTTAATGGGGTGTATGCACGCCGGTCGCGGCCCAAAATCGATTCAGAAACGCGGTGGCAGGGTAGGTGCCGTGCGGAGACAACACCCCGCGCTCCACCACCCAAAGGAGATCCACCTGATGACTATTCGCAACCGCAAGCCCCTGCTCGCCCTGATCGTTGCCGCCGGTAGTGTGCTGGCCGTCCCGGCCATGGCGCAGAGCGCCCAGCAGCAGGCAGCCCAGGCACAGAATCAGGCGGCGCAGGCCCAGCAGTCGGCAGCCCAGGCGGGTCAGGCGGCTGACCAGGCCTCCAGTGCGGCTGCATCGGCGCAGGCACAGGCCAGTGGCGGCGGCCAGACCTGGGCCAGCATCGATACCGATGGCAACGGCACCATCAGCAAGTCCGAGGCACAGGTGAACGCGGGCCTGGCCCAGGTGTTCGACCAGGCCGACACCAACAAGGACGGCGAACTCAGCGCCGATGAGTACAAGGCCTTCGTGGCCGCCCAGCAGGCCGGGGCGGGTGCAGGTGCCGGCGGCGGCAACTGATCGTCGCTCGCTTTGAATGAAACCGGCTGAATGAATCCGGTTGTGTTCGGGGCAACCGGTGCATGGGGCCCGGGCGGCGAAGGCCGCCCGGGTTTTTGTTGCCCTCGCCACCCCTGTATCCTTGTCACATGAACGCCTCCACGCCTGCGCGCGCGCGCGCCATCGGCCTGGTCGGTTTTGACGGTGACGACACGCTGTGGAAGAGCGAGGACTATTACCGCAAGGCCGAGCAGGAATACCTGGACCTGCTGTCGCGCTACGTCGACGTGCACGACACCCAGACCGCCCGCCACCTGCTGGAAGTGCAGCAGCGCAACCTGGCCGTGTTCGGCTACGGGGTGAAGGGCATGGTCCTGTCGATGATCGAAGCGGCCATCGACATCACCGGCCAGCGCATCGACGCCAAGGACATCCAGCGCATGCTGGATATCGGCCATGAAACCCTGCGCCACCCGGTCGACCTGATCGACGGCGTGCGCGAATCGGTAGCAGTCATCGCCGAGCAGTACCCGGTGGTGCTGATCACCAAGGGCGACCTGTTCCACCAGGAAGCCAAGATCAAGGTGGCCAAGCTGCACGAGCTGTTCCCGCGCATCGAGATCGTCTCGGAGAAGGACCCGGAAACCTACGCGCGCGTGCTGTCCGAATTCGATCTGCCGATGCAGCAGTTCGTGATGGTCGGCAACTCGCTGCGCTCGGATATCGAGCCGGTGGTCACCCTCGGCGGCTGGGGCATCCACACCCCGTACGCGGTCACCTGGGCGCACGAAACCCAGCATGGCGTGGCCGACGACGAGCCGCGCATGGTCACCGCCGATACCGCCTGGGATTGGCCGGCCGCCTTGGCCGCGATCGAGGCCAAGGCCGCTGCCGCGGCCTGACAGGACCCGGCGGCTGCGGCAGAATCGGGGCATGAACCGCTCCTCGCTCCTGCTGCTGTCGCTCCTGCTGCTGGCGCCGGCCACCGTGCTGGCCCAGCAGACCGCCGAACGTTCGGCGGCCTACACGGTGGAAACCGGTGACCGCTGGCTGGATGCCCAGCTGCAGGACATCAACCACTACGCCGAGCGCTACCCCGATGCCTTCCTCGACGAGGTATCGCGCTACGCCAACGTGCCGCGCGGCTATGTCAGCGCACTGTTCACCAATCACGGCTGGCAGGCCGGCGATATCTACTTCGCCTGCTTCTGGGCCAAGGCCAGCGGCCAGACCTGCCGCGACAGCGTGCGCGCCTTCAGCCAGAACCCTGAAGGGGGCTGGGAGGCAGTGGTCGCGCGCATGCCGGTGAAGCCGGACAACCTGCATGTCCGCGCCGTGCGCCACGCCATCGTGGCCAGCTACGAGCACTGGGACCGGCCGATCACCCTCGACGCCACCCTGAAGCGCCAGCTGAAGCGGTAGTGCCGGCCGCTGGCCGGCAATTGCAGGGGGAGCCGGCCAGCGGCCGGCACTACCGGTCCCGGGTCATGTTGCTCTGCATATCGCCCCCATCGCGCACACCGGCGACAATACGGCTCTCGCCGTTCCCGTTCCCGCATTCGAGTGACTGATGAGCGCCTCTTTCGTTTCGCCTGATGTGATCCGCCGCCTGTTCGCCCAGGCCATGTCCCGCATGTACCGCACCGAAGTGCCGCTGTACGGCACGCTGGTGGAACTGGTGGAGCGGATCAACGCGGAGGTGCTTGCGCAGGACCCGGCGCTGGCCGCGCAGCTGCAGCGCAACGACGAGCGCGCACGCCTGGACGAAGAGCGCCACGGCGCCATCCGCGTCGGCACCCCGCAGGAACTGGCCACGCTGCGCCGCCTGTTCGCGGTGATGGGCATGTTCCCGGTGGCCTACTACGATCTGTCGGTGGCCGGCGTGCCGGTGCATTCCACCGCGTTCCGCCCGCTCACCGGCGCGGCCCTGGCGCAGAACCCGTTCCGCGTGTTCACCTCGCTGCTGCGCCTGGAGCTGATCGAAGACGAAGCGCTGCGCGCCGAGTCCGCACGCATCCTTGAACGCCGCCGCATCTTCACCGAGGGCGCGCTGGCGCTGATCGACCAGGCCGAGCGTGACGGTGGCCTGTCGCAGGCCGACGCCGAGCGCTTCGTTGCCGAAGCACTGGAAACCTTCCGCTGGCACGGCGATGCCACCGTCGACCTGCCCACCTACCACGCGCTGCACGATGCGCACCGGCTGGTGGCCGACGTGGTCAGCTTCCGCGGCCCGCACATCAACCACCTCACCCCGCGCACGCTGGATATCGATGCCGCGCAGGCCGCGATGATCGAGCACGGCATGGCCGCCAAGGCGGTGATCGAAGGCCCGCCGCGCCGCGCCTGCCCGATCCTGCTGCGGCAGACCAGCTTCAAGGCGCTGGAAGAAGCCGTGCATTTCCCCGGTGGCGAGGGAGGCGATGCCGGCACGCATACCGCGCGCTTCGGCGAGATCGAGCAGCGTGGCCTGGCGTTGACCCCGAAGGGGCGTGCGCTGTACGACCAGCTGCTGGCGCAGGCGCGCGATGCCGGTGGCGCCGGCAGTACCGGTGGTGACTATGGCCAGCGCCTGCAGGCGGTCTTCGCCAGTTTCCCCGATGACCACGACACCCTGCGCCAGGAAGGGCTGGGCTACTACCGTTACCAGCTGACCGACGCCGGTCGCGCCGCGCCGGAGCGCGTGGCCGATCTGCCGGCCGAAGTGCTGGTGGCTGCCGGCCTGGCCACGGCCGACCCGATCGTCTACGAGGATTTCCTGCCGGTCAGCGCCGCGGGTATCTTCCAGTCGAATCTGGGCGGTGAAGAGCAGCGGGCGTATGCCGCGCACGCCAACCGCGAAGCGTTCGAGCAGGCGATGGGCGTGGCGGTGAACGACGAGTTCGAGATCTACGAGCGGCTGCAGGCGGAATCGCTGGCGGCGCTGCGTATCGCGTGATGCGGGATATCCGCCGGGCATGGCCCGGCGCTACCAAGGTGTGATGCGGGGGTAGCGCCGGGCCATGCCCGGCGAACCGATGGCGCTCAGCCCTTCATCGTGCCGGTATCCAGCCAACGCTGGTGCCACGACAGCGCTTCCGGCAGCAGGTGCGGGGTGTGCTTGCCGTAGCTTTCGCGGCTGGCACGGTCGAAGTAGTCCTGCAGCTGCGGACGAAAATCCGGGTGCGCGCAGTTGTCGATCAGCACCTGCGCGCGCTTGCGCGGGGTCAGGCCACGCAGGTCGGCCAGGCCCTGTTCGGTCACGATCACCGACACGTCGTGCTCGGTGTGGTCGACATGGCTCACCATCGGGGTGATCGCCGAGATCGTGCCGTTTTTCGCCGTGGACGGACTCAGGAACGCCGACAGGAAACCGTTGCGCGCGAAGTCACCCGAACCGCCGATGCCGTTCATGATCCGCGTGCCCATCACGTGCGTCGAATTGACGTTGCCGTAGATGTCCACTTCGATCATGCCGTTCATGCCGATGCAGCCCAGGCGGCGCACCAGTTCCGGGTGGTTGGAGATTTCCTGTGTGCGCATGATGATGCGCTCGCGATAGAAATCGATGTGCTCCTTGAACGTCTCGTTGGCCTGCGGGCTCAGCGCGAAGCCGGTGCACGAGGCATAGCTCAGCACGCCGTCGCGCAGCAGGTCGAGCATGCCGTCCTGGATCACCTCGGTGAACGCGGCCAGATCGCGGAAACCACTCCTGGCCAGGCCGGCCAGCACCGCGTTGGGGATGTTGCCCACGCCCGACTGCAGCGGCAGCAGGTTCGGCGGCAGGCGGCCCTTCTTCACTTCGTGCTGCAGGAACTCGATCAGGTGCGAAGCGATCTGCTCGCTGGTCGCATCGATCGGGCTGAACGGGCTGTTGCGGTCCGGGCCGTTGGTGCGCACCACGGCCACGATCTTGTCCGGGTCGCAGCGCAGCGCGGTATCGCCGATGCGGTCGTTGGCGTTCACCAGCGGAATCGGCTTGCGGTGCGGCGGCAGCGCGGTGCCGTAGTAGATGTCATGCATGCCGTCGACGCCGGCCGGCTGCCACTCGTTGACCTCGACGATGACCTTCTTGGCCAGGTCCAGCCAGGTCTTGTTGTTGCCCACCGAGGTGGAGGGCACCAGCGAGCCGTCCTCGCGGATGGCCGACACTTCGATCACCGCGGTGTCGATCTCGCCGTAGAAGCCGAACCAGACGTGCTGGGCGACGTGGCTGAGGTGGATGTCGATGTAATCCAGCTTGCCCTCGTTGATGCGGTTGCGCGCATCCGGGTCGCTCTGGAACGGCATGCGCATGGCGATGCCATCGGCCTTGGCCAGCGCGCCGTCCAGTTCCGGTGCGGTCGAGGCGCCGGTCATCAGCTTGATCTGGAAGGGCAGGCCCTGGGCGTGCACCGTCTCGATGCGGCGGGCAAGTTCGACGGGGACGGCCTTGGGGTAGCCGGAGCCGGTGAAGCCGCTCATGGCGACGGTTTCACCGGGCTGGATCAGCGCGGCTGCGGCCTCGGCGGAGACCACGCGGTCACGGAGACGCGCGTTGGCGATGCGATCAACAGACATGACGACACGTGTTTCAGGGGGGAAGCCCGATTATCGGCCATCCCCCGCCGTACGGGGCGTTCTACCTTCGTGGAATGGCTTTTCCGGACGGCGGGCTACCATACCCACCAGTTCTGTTTTGCAGTGCAGCGTGCAATGTCCTTCCGCATTCCGCAGGATGGCCCTGCATCCCGACGTGGGGGAGGGAGCAGAGCCCGCTGGCAGTTCGCTGCAAGCGGGCTTTTTTATTGCCTGACGCCCAAGCTGAATAGGCGGGATGCCATTGCCGGTAGAGTCGAGCTTGCTCGACTGCTCTGCAACGGCCAGTCGAGCAAGCTCGACTCTACGCGCACCCCTGCCGGCCCGCGGCCGGCACTACCGGGTCCGTCGCGCCCCGGCCGGGTCGATACAATCGACCCATGACCCTCGCCCCCGCCGAACTGCCCGCCACCCTGCAGCCCCTGGTCGACCGCGCGCTGGCGCGCCTGGCCCATGTCCTGCCCGAGCCCATCCCCGCCGCGCTGCAGGCGCCGCTGGCGCGACTGGCGGTGGCCAGCGACTTCGCCCTGGACACCCTCGTGCGCCAGCCGGCGCTGCTGGCCCACCTGGCCCAGCCCGGCTGCCCGCCGCTGCCGGCGCCGGTGCTCGACCCGCAGCAGCCCAGCGACTGGCAGGCGCAGCTGCGGCGCTGGCGTGCGGCCATGTCCACCCGCCTGGTCTGGCGCGATCTGGCCGGCCTGGACGACGTGCCGCAGACCCTGGCCGGCGCCACCACCCTCGCCGAGGACTGCCTGCGCCTGGCGCTGGACGCCCTGCAGCAGGAATTTGCCCAGCGCCACGGCGTCATCCGCGATGACGACGGCCAGCCGATGCAGCTGGTGGTGTTCGGCCTGGGCAAGCTGGGCGGTGGCGAGCTCAACTTCAGTTCCGATATCGACCTGGTCTACGCCTACGCGCAGGGCGGCGAATCCGACGGCCCGCGTCCGCTGGCCGCCGAGGAGTACTTCGCCCGCCTCGGCCAGCGCCTGGCCAAGCTGCTGGACGACACCACCGTCGATGGCTTCAGCCACCGCGTCGACCTGCGCCTGCGCCCGTTCGGCAGCGCCGGCCGCGTCGCGCTGTCGTTCGCGGCGATGGACCAGTACTTCCAGCGCGAGGGTCGCGACTGGGAACGCTATGCCTGGCTGAAGGCGCGCGCGGTGGCGGGCGACATCGCCGCCGGTGAAGCGTGGCTGCAGACGCTGCGCCCGTTCGTCTACCGCCGCTATCTGGATTTCACCGCGCTCGATGGCCTGCGCGAGATGAAGGCAGCGATCACCGCCGAAGTCGCGCGCCGCGAACTGCACGAAGACATCAAGCGCGGCGCCGGTGGCATCCGCGAGATTGAATTCCTGTGCCAGGCCCTGCAGCTGATCCGCGCCGGGCGTGAACCGGTGCTGCGCGAGCGGCGCCTGCTGGTCGCCCTGCAGGCGCTGGTCAACGCCGGCCAGATCGCGCCCGACGATGGTGCCGCGCTGCGCGAGGCCTACCTGTTCCTGCGCCGCCTGGAAAACCGCCTGCAGATGCTGCGCGATGCACAGACCCACGTGCTGCCCAGCGACCCGCTGGATCGCCAGCGCATCGCGCTCGGCCTGGGCTACACCGACTGGGATGCACTGCGCGCGGCACTGAGCGAGCAGCAGCAGCGCGTCAGCACCGAATTCGCCGCGCTGCTGGCCCCGCGCAAGGGCCAGGCCGCGCCCGACGCGCTGGCCAGCTACTGGCGCAGCCTGCCCGAAGGCAGCAATGCCGAACTGCTGGCCGAAGCCGGTTTCCTCGATGCCAGCGGCGCCGACCAGTCGCTGCGTGATTTCGCCCAGAGCACCGGCGTGAAGTCGCTGTCCGATGCAGCACGCGCGCGCCTGGACCGCGTGCTGCCGGCGCTGCTGCACGCCGCCACGCGCTCGCCGCAGCCGGATGCCGCGCTCAAGCGCGTGCTCGGCCTGCTGCAGGCGGTGCTGCGTCGAACGAGTTACCTCGCGCTGCTGGACGAGCAACCCAGCGCCTTGGCGCGGCTGGTGGACGTGCTGGCGCGCAGCGCGCTGCTGGCCGAGCGCCTGGCCGCGTACCCGCTGCTGCTGGACGAACTGCTGGACGTGCGCGTGTCCGGGCCGATGCCCGCATTCGACGGCATGCTGGCCGAATGCCAGCAGGTGCTGCCGGTGGAGGATCCCGAATCGCAGCTGCGCTGGCTCAATGAAACGCGGCTTGCCCTGAGCTTCCGCATGGCGATGGCCACGCTGGATGGCCGCCAGGGTGCGGTGGACAGCACCCGCCAGCTGGCCGAGCTGGCGCAGGCGGTGGTCATCACCGTGCTGAAGCTGGCCGAGGCGGACATGCATGCCGCGCACGGCAACGTGCCCGGCGGACGCTTCGCCATCATCGGTTACGGCAGCCTGGGCGGGCTGGAGCTGGGCTTCGGTTCGGATCTGGATCTGGTGTTCCTGCACGACCATCCCGCTGGCGTGGAAGCCAGCGATGGCGCCCGCCCGCTGGAACCGGGCCGCTGGTACGCGCGCCTGGCGCAGAAGGTGATGGCCCTGCTGGGCGCAGTCACCGCCGCCGGACGCCTGTACGACATCGACGTGCGCCTGCGCCCGGATGGCGGCAAGGGCACGCTGGTGTCCTCGCTGGCCAGCTACACCGAGTACCAGCGCGAACGCGCCTGGACCTGGGAACACCAGGCCCTGGTGCGTGCACGCGGCGTGGCCGGCGATGCCAGCCTGCTGGCCGATTTCGAACAGGTGCGCGCGCAGACCCTGGGCCGCGAACGCGACCACGCCACGCTGTATGCCGACGTGCTGAAGATGCGTGGGCGCATGCGCACTGAACTGGACCGCAGCGATGCTGCGCGGCTGGACCTGAAGCAGGGCGCCGGCGGCGTGGTCGATCTGGAGTTCCTGCTGCAGACCGGCGTGCTGGCACGCAGCGCGCAGGTGCCGGCGCTGCTGGAACCGCGCGACACGCCGTCGTTGATCGACGCGCTGGCGGTTGCGGGGTTCCTGCCGGAGGCCACTGCGCGCGCGCTGCATGGTGCACACGCCACGCTGCTGGATGTGGGCCTGGCCTGCACGCTGGACCGCCGCCCGCGGTTGGCACCGACGACCCCGGCAATTGAAGAAGCGTGTGCCGCGATTAGTGCGGCGTGTGTGGCGGCGGAGCTGCCGTTTGCCTGACCCGCTTTGGTAGCTGCCGACCGTTGGTCGGCACACTCTGTCGGCTGCGATGGACCCTGAAGGGGCGTGCCGACCAACGGTCGGCACCCACCAGAGCGGTGGGTCGGCACCCACCGGAGAGGTGGCTTGGCGTCGGCCCGGCAATGGCCTGCTGTTGGTAGGTGCCGACCGTTGGTCGGCACACTCTGTCGGCTGCGATGGACCCTGAAGGGGTGTGCCGACCAACGGTCGGCACCCACCAGAGCGGTGGGTCAACACCCACCGGAGAGGCGGGTCGGCGTCGGCCCGGCAAAGGCCCGCAGTTGGTAGGTGCCGACCGTTGGTCGGCACAGTCTGTCAGCCGCGATGCACCCTGAAGGGGTGTGCCGACCAACGGTCGGCACCCACCAGAGCGGTGGGTCAACACCCACCGGAGAGGTGGCTTGGCGTCGGCCCGGCAATGGCCTGCTGTTGGTAGGTGCCGACCGTTGGTCGGCACAGTCTGTCAGCTGCGATGCACCCTGAAGGGGTGTGCCGACCAACGGTCGGCACCCACCAGAGCGGTGGGTCGGCACCCACCGAAGATGTGGCTTGGCGTCGGCCCGGCAAAGGCCGCCGTTGGTAGGTGCCGACCGTTGGTCGGCACACTCTGTCGGCTGCGATGCACCCTGAAGGGGTGTGCCGACCAACGGTCGGCACCCACCAGAGCGGTGGGTCGGCACCCACCGGAGAGGCGGGTCGGCGTCGGCCCGGCAAGGGCTCGCCGTTGGTAGGTGCCGACCGTTGGTCGGCACACTCTGTCGGCTGCGATGGACCCTGAAGGAGCGTGCCGACCAACGGTCGGCACCCACCAGAGAGGTGGGTCGGCACCCATCGGAGAGGTGGCTTGGCGTCGGCCCGGCAATGGCCTGCTGTTGGTAGGTGCCGACCGTTGGTCGGCACACTCTGTCGGCTGCGATGGACCCTGAAGGAGCGTGCCGACCAACGGTCGGCACCCACCAGAGCGGTGGGTCGGCACCCATCGGAGCGATGGGTCGGCACCCATCGGAGCGATGGGTCGGCACCCACCGGACCGGTGGGTTGGCACCCACCGGACCGGTGGGTTGGCACCTACCGGGCGACCGGCGCCATCTTCCACAACAACGCGCGGAACGGGGCCAGCAGGCACACGCCGATGGCCAGCTTCACTGCCAGATCGCCTGCGGCCCAGCTCACCCACGGCAGCGTCGAACCGGCAAACGCGATCGACCAGAAGATGGTCGTATCCACCGTCGCGCTGCAGGTGGTGGCCACCATCGGTGCGCGCCACCAGCTGCCACGGCGCAGACGGTCGAACACGGTAATGTCCAGCAGCTGGGCCACGATGAAGGCCGAGCACGAGGCGATCGCGATGCGCGGCGTCGCCACCCACACCGACAGCAGCACCGCCAGCAGGAAACCGATCCACGCCACGCGGCGGGCCGGGCCCGGGCCGAAGCGGCGGTTGATCAGGTTGCTCACCAGGAACGCCACCGGGTAGCTGAAGGCACCCCAGGTCAGCCAGTCGTTGATCGGGTACTGCACCAGCACGTTGGACAGCAGCACCACCGCGCCCATGGCCAGCACTGCCAGCACGAGCGCGCGCGGGGTCAGCGGGGCAAACACAGGGTCAGGACGCACGGACATGGCGAGCCAGGGGAGGACGAGGGAATCGCCCATTATCCGCCCGGTGGCCGGCAAAGCCAAAACCGCCGGTAACCTGGTAGCGCCGGGCCATGCCCGGCGGTTCGCGGTAAGGGGCCGCCGGGCGTGGCCCGGCGCTACCCCAGCGACAGGCGCGCGTGTACCTCTGCCGCTACCCGCGCGGTTTCGCGCAGTGGCTCGATGCGGTCGTGCTGCCAGTCCAGCCAGTGCGTCTGCAGGCGGCCGCGTTCATGCAGCTGGCGCTGGAAGCGGGCCAGCCGTCCCTGCGCGGTGTCGGCCAGGGCCACCATCACCGGCAGGCGCGTGGCGCTGGCTTCAGAGAGCAGGTTTACCGAATCGGGCGATACCACCACCCGGTTGGCCCAGCCCAGCAGGCCGGCATAGGGGTTCACGCCGTCGCCGCCATCGCCCCAGATCACGTGCGGCAGGTGTGCGAACGTGGTGCGCAGTATCTCGGCCAGTGCCGGCGGCGTGCGTCGCGAGGTGGTGGCCAGCAGGCTGCCGCCTTCGCTGCGGATCTGCTCGGCCAGCGCAGTGAACACCGCCACCATCGCCGCCTCGTCCCACGGTGCCAGCGGCGTCGGGCCGCCCACCAGCAGCGCGGTGCGCGGGCCGGGCAGGGCACCGAAGTCGGCGAACGCGGCACGGCCCAGCGTCAGCCAGTCATCGTCCACCGGGTTCAGGCTGCCGATCAGCGTGAGGACGTTGCTGCCGCGCAGGGCATCGTGTTCGGGCACCACCACCAGATCCCAATGGCGGGAGGGCAGGCGCGGGTCGAGGATCTGCACCGTGCGGCTGCCACGGGCACGCAGCACGCGCAGCGCACCGGCGGCCTGGCGGCCACAGCCGATCGCCAGCGCAGGGGCCTGCGCGGCCAGTTCGGCGAAGTCGGGGCCGTAGCCGTTCACATCACCGGGCAGGCGCCGCGGCGACAGCCAGCGCCAGGGCGCACGGGGCCGCAGGACCAGCGGGCGATGGGTGCCCTGGCGCAGCGCCGAGGCCAGCGCGACCGCCTGGCGGACATTGCCGGCACGGCCGTCAGTGACCGTCCACGGCGCGCTCGATCGTTTCACCATTGGCATTAATTCGTTTCAGCCCTGCTGGGTGTTGCAACAGTCGCGACACTCTACACTCCTGATCGTCCTTTCGCCCCGCGTCGCCCGCGGGCACTGACTCCCTTTTGCTGCCCTGGAGATCCACCGATGTCCCACGCGCTCGACGCTGCTGCACTGGACCAGTTGTTCCGCACTGCCCGTACCCAGAACGCCTTCCTCGACAAGCCGGTGGAAGACGCCCAGCTGCACGCCCTGTACGAGCTGGTGAAGTGGGGCCCGACCGCCGCCAATGGCAGCCCGGCGCGCTTCGTGTTCGTGAAGTCGGCCGAAGCCAAGGCCAAGCTGGCCCCGGCACTGTCCGAAGGCAACCACGACAAGACCCTGGCCGCACCGGTCACCGTCATTGTCGCCTTCGACCAGGACTTCCACGAAAAGCTGCCGTACCTGTTCCCGCACACCGATGCCAAGGCCTGGTTCGACGGCCCGCGTGAAGGCCGCCACGAAGGCGCGTTCCGCAACGGCAGCCTGCAGGGCGCCTACCTGATCCTGGCCGCGCGCGCGCTGGGCCTGGATGCCGGCCCGATGTCCGGTTTCGACAATGCCAAGGTCGACGAAGCCTTCTTCGCCGGCACCAACATCAAGTCGAACTTCCTGGTCAACCTGGGTTACGGTGACCCCTCGGGCCTGTTCCCCCGTCTGCCGCGCCTGTCGTTCGACGAAGCGGCGCGCATCGCGTAAGTCGCTGTATCGGTTTCGGGCCGTCACCTTGGCGGCCCCCGTTGTACCCACCCTACGATTCCGGAGAGTTCCTCAGATGAGCGCCACCCGTAAACTGCTGCTGCCGCTGGCCCTGACCCTGGCCATTGCCGCCTGCTCCAAGCCGGCCGACACCGCTGCCCCGGCTGCCGATGCCGCCGCCCCGGCCACCACCGAGCAGGCTGCCACCCCGGCCGCTGACGCCGCTGCTGCCGCCCCGGCTGCCGAAGCGATCCAGATCGCCTCGGGCACCTACAAGCTCGACCCGAGCCACACCGACGTGCTGGCCCAGTGGAGCCACTTCGGCTTCTCGCACCCGAGCGCGCACTTCGGCAACGCCGAAGGCACCCTGGTGTACGACGCTGCCGACGTGACCAAGTCCACCGTGGAAGTGAAGCTGCCGCTGAGCGGCCTGAACAGCTTCACCGCCAAGTTCGACGAACACCTGAAGAGCGCCGATTTCTTCGACGCCGCCAAGTTTGCCGATGCCACCTTCAAGAGCACCAAGGTTGAAGCCGCCGGCACCAACAAGCTGACCGTCACCGGCGACCTGACCATCAAGGGCATCACCAAGCCGGTCACCCTGGACGTCACCATCAACGGCGGTGGCGAGCACCCGATGGCCAAGGTTCCGGCCGCTGGCTTCGATGCGACCACCACCCTGAAGCGCAGCGATTTCGGCGTCGGCGCCTACGCCCCGAACGTCAGCGATGAAGTGAACATCCGCATCACCACCGAAGCCACCGGCGAAAAGCCGGCAGCTTGATGTAACCCGCTCACTCGTCGTGAGAAGGCAGAAGGCCCGCTGAAAAGCGGGCCTTCTTTTTTGGGGCGGGGCGGCGACCGTGCGGGAACCTGCTTTGGGCTGGGCCTACGCGGGAACCCGCTTTCGGTTGGGCCTGCGCGGGCACCCGCTTTCGGTAGAGTCGACTGTTAGTCGACTGCTCTTGGCGGAGACGCAAAACCCCGCGCTGCGCGCGATAGTCGACTAACAGTCGACTCTACCCCGTCGTTGTTTTCCCGAACGCCGTCGTCGTTCGTCCCAACGCCGTTGTTGTTTTTTCGAACGCCGTCGTCGTTTTTCGAATCCCAGCGGTTTCAGCGCTGCGCGATCAACCACGCGGCGCAGGCTTCGCTCGGGCTCTGCTTGGCCTTCACGGTCATCCCGCTCACGCGCACAAACGTCTGTGCGGCCTGGGCCACCACATTGCGGGCGATCAGGGCGGCCTGCTTGGTGGCGGCCTGCTGCTTGCGCAGCTGCACGATATGCACCGACGGGCGTCCCACCGGGGCGTACTTCTGGTCGCGGCGCAGGATGTCGGCCACCTGGGCCACTTCGAACTCGGCCTGCAGATAGCGATGCTCGGCCTCCAGCAGCTCGCGCAGCGGTGCACGTGCGGCGGCCGGGTCGGCGAAGGCAGCCAGGGCGGTGTCGCAGGCCGCGTCATCGGCGAAACGGGTGCGCAGCTTGTCGATGCCGGCCAGGGTCAGTTTGCCCATGGAGGGCCTCACAGGTGCGGGAAAGGAGCGCGATTGTGGCAGAGAACGTTGTGGTAGTGCCGGCCGCTGGCCGGCGGTTGCAGTTGCCGGCCAGCGGCCGGCACTACCAGTAGCGTGCGCACCCACCGTCAACAGGCGCTCAATCGCCGTCGGTTTCGTCCGGGTGGGCCTTCCAGTAACCGGTCGAGCGGATCCAGTCGCGCGGCACGCCCAGGTGGCCTTCGATGAACTTGCGCATCATCCGCGCGCGGCGGGATTCGGTGGCGATCCAATAGAACGTGTCGCCGTCCGGGGCCTCGAAGTCGGTCAGCATGTCTTCCAGCAGCGTGCTGCTGGCCGCCGGGAAGCCGTTGCGCTCCAGCCAGTGGATGCGCACGTTCTCGTACTGCGGCAGGTCCTGGCGCTCATCCTCGTCGCTCACTTCGATATACGCCTGCACCTCGGCGCCATCGGGCAGCACGTCCAGCCAGCGGGCGATGGCCGGCAGCGCGGTTTCATCGCCCATCAACACGTAGGCGTCGTAGTCGTCGGCCACCACGAACGAGCCGCGCGGCCCGCCGATGGACAGGGTGTCGCCCGGCTGCGCGCGCTCGGCCCACGGCCCGGCAATGCCCTGGTCGTGCAGCACGAAGTCGATGGCCAGCTCGCCGGCCTCGTGGTCCCACCAGCGCGGGGTGTAATCGCGCGCCAACGAGTGCTCCTTGCCCTCGGGGTAGCGCGGGCCTTCGGCGGTCATCACCGGCAGCACCATCTCGCCGCTGCTGTTGGGGAAGAACAGCTTGATGTGGTCGTCCGGGCCGGGCGAATCGAAGCCGGCCAGGTCGGCGCCGCCCAGCACCACGCGGCGCATGTGCGGGGTCACGGTCTCGGTGCGCAGCACGGTCAGGTGGCGGAAGCGCACATCCAGGCGCAGGCGCGAATTTTCATGTTGGGTCATTGCAGTACCTGTGCAGGTAAGCGCGCGGCATCGCGCGCGTGGAAGGGGGTAAACGACCTGGCGGGATTCACTCTGGCTCGGTCGGGGTAACGCGGTAGGGCGCATCGGCCAGCGCACCGTTCAGCAGCGCCGAGGCGCGCGAGAGCTGTTCGGCCACCGCTTCGGCCTCGCCCTCGCTCCAGCGGCCGTGGTGCCGCACCAGCGCCTGCTTGAACTCGCGCAGCGCGGTGGCCAGCGGCGGCGGCAGCGAGGCCTTGGTGATCTCGCGGGCACGGTCGAAGGCGCGGCGCTGGGCCAGCCGCACCTGGGTGCGCTGCACCTTCAGCTCGAACTCGCCGGCCGCAGTGATGCGGAACACCCGGCGGCCGTCCTCTTCTTCCGAATCCACCCAGCCGGCCTGCTCGAAGCTGGCCAGCAGCGGGTACATCGTGCCGGCGCTGGGCGTGTAGGCCTGCATGAACAAGCCGCTGATGTGCTGGATCAGCTCGTAGCCGTGGCGCGGCTGTTCGCCGATCAGCGCCAGCACCAGCAGGCGCAGGTCGCCCCGGCTCAGCACGCGCGGCTGGCCGTTGCGGCGGGGGACGGCGGGCGCATCGTCTTCCTTGCGCGCCTTGGCAGTAGAGGTTCGGCTCATTTCGATATATCGGTAACGAGTGTGCAAACGATATATCGATAAGCCGCACCGGACAAGTACGGTTTCGGCCACACCGATGTGCAGATCGGGCCACGGTCCAAGCAGGGGAAGGGGTTGGGGCAGGGCGTGCGCGCGCTGCAGGCCACCATTGCGTGGCCCGGCATCCGTGCCAGGCCACGCAACAGCAACCGCAGGTGCCCCGGTGGCCGGGGCCGGCAGACAGCGCGGTAAACCGCGGGAAGGGGCCTGCTCGCGGCCACGGTGCGTGGCGGGCGCGGCAGGGTCCAGAGCCATACGCGACGGGTTGTAAGAGGTTCAGCCGCGCACCGTCAGACAAGCCTTACAGGGGCGCGCGCTGCCCCACTACAGTCATCCGTGGCGGTAACACTGCGTCCTGCACGTGGACGCAGCGGCCCGGAAACGACAGCCGGCGCAGGCCGATACGGCGGAAAAAACAGAGGCTTGCAGCCGCTTGTCCCGCCCCCCGCTGGCCCGGGACAGGCCTTGCGGACACTGGCCGCCTGCATCCATACGGCAGCGTAGCCAAACGACGAAAGCCCTTGGTGCGCTACACTTTGCGGTCTAGATATCTATACAACAGTCGCGCGCGTGCGTGCGGTAATGGGAGCGCTAATGAACTGGTTGAACGAAGTGCTGAACAACGACACCAATCCTGTGGAAACCCAGGAGTGGATCGAGTCGTTGAAGGCCGTCATTGATGTCGAGGGCCCCGAGCGCGCGCATCAGCTGCTGGAAGGCATGGTGGAACTGACCCGTCGTTCGGGTGCGTACCTGCCGTTCTCTCCCACTACCGAATACGTCAACACCATCGATCCGCAGCTGGAGGCCAAGAGCCCGGGCAACGCGGAACTGGAATGGCGCATCCGTTCGATCATCCGTTGGAACGCGATGGCGACCGTCGTGCGTGCCAACCGCAAGCCGGGCGACCTGGGCGGCCACATCGCCTCCTTCGCCTCCGGTGCCACCCTGTACGACGTGGGCTTCAACCACTTCTGGCGCGCCCCGAGCGACAGCCATCCGGGCGACCTGCTGTTCATCCAGGGCCACAGCGCCCCGGGCATCTACGCGCGCGCCTTCCTGGAAGGCCGCATCAATGAAGAACAGCTCGACAAGTTCCGCATGGAAGTCGACGGCGGTGGCCTGTCGTCCTACCCGCACCCGTGGCTGATGCCGGACTTCTGGCAGACCCCCACCGTGTCAATGGGCCTGGGCCCGCTGGCCGCCATCTACCAGGCGCAGTTCATGCGCTACCTGGAAAACCGTGGCCTGATCGAGAAGTCCGACCGCAAGGTGTGGTGCTTCATCGGCGACGGCGAGAGCGACGAGCCGGAAACCCTGGGTGCCATCGCCCTGGCCGGCCGTGAAGGCCTGGACAACCTGATCTTCGTGGTGAACTGCAACCTGCAGCGCCTGGACGGTCCGGTGCGCGGCAACGGCAAGATCATCCAGGAACTGGAAGGCGTCTTCCGTGGCGGCGGCTGGAATGTCATCAAGCTGCTGTGGGGCGGTTACTGGGATGCCCTGCTGGCCAAGGACACCAATGGCGTCCTGAAGAAGCTGATGATGGAAACCGTCGACGGCGAATACCAGAACTGCAAGGCCTTCGGCGGCGCGTATACCCGCGAGCATTTCTTCGGCAAGTACCCGGAAACCGCTGCGATGGTCGCCGGCCTGTCCGACGACGACATCTGGCGCCTGAACCGTGGTGGCCACGACCCGCACAAGGTGTACGCCGCCTACCACCAGGCCGTGAACACCAAGGGCATGCCGACCGTCATCCTGGCCAAGACCGTGAAGGGTTACGGCATGGGCAGCGCCGGTGAGGCACTGAACCCGACCCACCAGACCAAGAAGCTGGACGACGAAGCAGTGCGCCACTTCCGCGACCGCTTCAACATTCCGGTGACCGACGCGCAGCTGGCCGATGGCCAGGTGCCGTTCTACCACCCGGGCCCGGATTCGCCGGAAGTGCAGTACCTGCAGGAGCGCCGCAGCGCCCTGGGCGGTTACCTGCCGCAGCGCCGCCGCAAGGCCGACAAGAGCTTCAACGCACCGAAGCTGGAAACCTACGAGCGCCTGCTGAAGAGCAGCGGCGAGCGCAGCTATTCCACCACCATGGCCTTCGTGCAGAGCCTCAACATCACCCTGCGCGACAAGGAACTGGGCCCGCACATCGTGCCGATCGTGGCCGACGAAGCCCGTACCTTCGGCATGGAAGGCCTGTTCCGCCAGATCGGCATCTACGCGCCGTTCGGCCAGAAGTACAAGCCGGTCGACGCCGACCAGCTGATGTTCTACCGCGAAGACCAGAGCGGCCAGGTGCTGCAGCAGGGCATCAGCGAGCCGGGCGCCATCAGCTCGTGGATGGCTGCCGGTACCAGCTACTCGGTCAGCAACGTGCCGATGCTGCCGTTCTACATCTACTACTCGATGTTCGGCTTCCAGCGCGTGGGCGACATCGCCTGGCAGGCTGCCGACATGCGTACCCGCGGCTTCCTGCTGGGTGGCACCGCCGGCCGCACCACGCTGAACGGTGAAGGCCTGCAGCACGAAGATGGCTTCAGCCACCTGGTGGCTGGCGGCATCCCCAACGTGCGCAGCTACGACCCGACCTTCGGCTTCGAAGTGACGGTGATCCTGCAGCACGGCACCAAGGCCATGATGGAAGACCAGGTAGACGAGTACTACTACCTGACCCTGATGAACGAAAACTACACCCACCCGGAAATGCCGGAAGGTGCAGCCGAAGGCATCGTGAAGGGCATGTACCTGCTGACCGACGCCGGCAAGCCGAAGAAGGGCGACCTGCGCGTGCAGCTGCTGGGTTCGGGCACCATCCTGCGTGAAGTGATTGCCGCCGCCGAGCTGCTGGACAAGGACTTCGGCGTGACCGCCGACATCTGGTCCTGCCCGAGCTTCAACGAGCTGCGCCGCGATGGCTTTGACGCCGAGCGTGCCAACCGCTTCCACCCGGAAGGCGACCAGCGCAAGGCCTACGTGACCGAGCTGCTGGAAGGCCGCCAGGGCCCGGCGATTGCCGCCACCGACTACGTGCGTGCGTATGCGGACCAGATCCGCGCGTTCGTGCCGATGTCGTACACCGTGCTGGGTACGGATGGCTTCGGTCGTTCGGATACCCGTGCGAACCTGCGTCGCTTCTTCGAAGTTGACCGGTACTACATCGCGCATGCCGCGATTGCGGCGCTGGCTAAGGACGGGAAGATGACTGGGAAGGACGTGGCCCGGGCGATCAAGCAGTACAAGATTGATCCGGAGAAGGCTAACCCTGTTGGGGTTTGATTTCTAACAGAGGGGCGACTTTGGTCGCCCCTTTTTTTCAGGTATTTCCGCCAATCTGCAGTAGATACGGAGATGGAGCTCTATGGCCAAGGAGTCAGTTTCGCAGCGTGGTGTGAAACTTAGGTTGGAGAATCAGCGGTGGATTCACGACGTTGAGCGACGCAGGAAGCGGCGTGTTGTCAAAGCTAAGATTAATAATCAAGAAAAAGATGCTGAAAATAAGTCTAAGCGCTATCGCTCCAAGCCATTGGGGTTGATGGCAGGGAAGAGTCACGAAGTGCTTGTGCGTGATTCCGTAATTGCGGGTAAGGTCATAGTTCCACGATCATTCTCGGTTCACCATAATCCTAGGGACACGTTGCTCAGTATCTTCCGTATTGCGAAGTATGCGAGGCAAAATAAGGGCTCGCTTAGAGTAAATATTGATCTTAGTCGAGTTACCGAGATGGATCTCGCTGCCGATAGCCTGCTCGCGATTGTGCTAAAAGAGATAAAGAACGAGTCATTCGGCCTGCGTAAAGTAAGTATTCGAGGTAGTTTTCCTCGGCAGCAAGAGCTGCAGAGGGAGATGGAGGAAGTGGGAACCGTCAAGGTGTTGATGTCGGATCGAGGTAAGGATAATGTCGAATTTTCGTTGAAAGGAGATGTCAAAGTCTTCCGACACCGGCAGGCTAGTCTTGAGCCAACCCGTACTATTGACGCGTCTGACTCTGTTGAAGCTGTCACCGAAAAATTTTCTGATCACGTTAACAATTGCCTCAATACAATCAACAAAGAGCTCACCGCGAATGGTCGCAGGAATTTGTGCGATTACGTTGGAGAGCTTTTAACCAACGCCCAGGATCATGCTGGGATGACCGATTGGACAATTGTTGGTTATCTGGATGTAGCTACGAAACTATTTAAGGTTGTCGTTGTTAATTTCGGCAGCAGTATTGAGGAAACCTTCACGGCGCTCGAAGATGGCTACACTCGAGATCAGGTCTATGGATACGTACAACGGCATAAGGATGCTGCTTTCCGTAAATATCGAATGCGTGAAGGGGCCCTTTATACCGTTGCAGCACTGCAGGGAAAGGTGAGTAGCAAAAATTTTGATGAAAGTGGCACTAGGGGGCAAGGAACCATTGCGATGATGGAGTTCTTTCAGCGCATTAGCGATGCCTGCTCCGATGAAGGTACGGGTGATCCTGAAATGGTCCTGGTTTCCGGTGATACGCACATTAGATTTCACCGTAAATACAAGATGAAAAAAGATGAGGCGACTGGGAGGGAGATAATCGCGTTCAACAAGGAAAATAGTACTAGTGAACTTCCTGATGGTGAACTTGTCAGAACGATGGTGGGGGCATCGTTTCCCGGGACCTTGATTTCAATCAATTTCCCGCTCAGTGGCAAATTGCAAATAAGAGAAATTGAATGATGGAAACCATTGATTTTGACAAATTAGGCGGTCCTGTTTATGCCGGAAGATCGAAAGGAGAGCGAGCGAGAGTGCAGCTTGGTTTGGATCGAATGGACAAATCCCAGGCCCCCGTGCAGATCAAGATTCCTGAGGATACTTACTCGTTGAATAGTTCGTTTTTCTTAGGGCTTTTTGGGCCCAGTGTTGTAAATTTCAGGTCTAGAGATGCTTTCTTGAAGAAGTACGTATTTGAAGCTCCCGCAGTTATTCTTGAGGAAATCGAGAAAGGGATCGATAGGGCGCTGGCGGAAGTTCGGCCGCTTTAATGGATGAGGGCGAAGGATGGAGCAGGTAAGCATTTCCATTGGAAGTTCATCGGTAAGTATTCAGCAATGGGTTGTTTTCGGTGTGGGAGCCCTTCTCACCATTCTAAATTTGGTTATAACGGTTGTTAATTACCGAATGTCGCGTCGGCGGTCGGTTGAAGATGAGTTTTGGTTTAGGCGTGTCGTAGCGCCTGCTGTTATTGATAGGGCGCAGGAGTTTGCGCTGAAGTGGTCAACGGAGATTGCATCTTCAGTTTCGTTTCGCGGCAACGTTAAGGGGACTCAGGCGAAGGTGACTGAGTGCAAAAGTGAATGTTCTGCCCTTATTACAAGTTTTATGTGCCTAAAGATGTATGACTCTGCCCACTACATTTCAGCTACTCGGCGTGCCGATGAGATGGTTGATTCTGTGACAGAGTGTCTTTATATAATATCTAACAAGGCATTCGATGTTAATGAGGTTGGTAAGAAAATTGAGGAGAAGCGAGAGGAGCTTCATGCGTCGCTTTTGGGCATATTCGTTGACATGAAGAAAATGCAATCGAAATTCTGAGCTGTTCTCTATTTTATAGTTTGATCTTTGGGTGAGTTTTGTTTTGTCGAAGTTCGTGCTGCGAATGGTTCCTGCTGACGCGAGATGCCGGTCGATAGCGTCAATCGGTGTCGCAATTTGAAATTTTGCCTTACGATATAGCTGACGTGACTATCGATAAGTGCACATGGGACGTATCAACACTTCGGTCGAACTGAGCGGTTTTCAAATAGGCTCCGAATACTCCCGCCAGAACGTCGCCGAGCTCAGTGGATTGCCCGTCCCGGCTGAAATTTACGGAACTCCCTGGGCGGACGGAATCTTAGAACTCGAGAATGCCGTCTTGCTGTTCGTCACCCTCGAGAAGGAGGGCGAGGCCAGCTATCTCGACCTCTTCGACGGCACCGACTTCTACTGGGAAAGCCAGAATAGGAATAGCCAGAGCTCACCGATCATCCGCCGGATCTCAGGCGGTTCGCCCACCTATCTATTCGCTCGGATGCGGGCAAAGGTCCGCGGCGCCTCCAACGCGGTCCCGTTCGTCTACTGCGGAAAGCTCGACTTCGTGGCGATGGACGGGGAGCACCCTGTTACATGCCTGTTCGATGCGGTCGACATCGGAACCGGTCATAGAGATCGCCTGACCGAAATTCTGCGGTGGCGGCCTAGCGTATCCCCAACCGAATTCTCTGCGCGCCAGGTGCGGCTGAAGGGTTGCGGAAAGACTCTGCCGCCAGCAGCTGAAAATTCTTTCGCTCCCGCTGCGCCCGCTGTTTCGAGTGGCTCGCCCACCTACGAAGTCGTGCTCACAGACGGCGCCATACGCAATGGCTACATCACGGTGGACCCCAACTGGTCAGGCTTCGATGCAGCCATGCTCGGCCGCCCGGACGCAGCTTCAGGTCGAGAGGCGACTTTCACGTTTGCAGACGGCTATCAGATCACCTCCGATCTGCGGGCCAGCGGACCGGGCTCCGCTCGAATCCGCGCAAGGGTTGCGCCTGCTTTTAGGCGTCTAGGCGTCGTAGCCGGCGACTCGCTGCTCATTGTCCAAGAGAAGAGTGGGCAGTACCGAATTGAGGCGCGAAAGGGCGGTAGAGACACGTTTGAGCTCGGCTACGCACGCCTGCGTGAGCGCTTCCTTGCACGATTCCCTGACTTCAGCGGCTTCTCCGAGGACCAGCGCCTGCTGCGGGAAACCAGCTACAAGCGGCAGTTGGTAGAGCATTACCACGCGATCATGCTCCCAGCGCTCAGTAGCGAGCAGCCAGAAGAAGTCTGGTCTGCATTGATCAGCCTGCTGAAAGCCCGCGTCGGTGCTGAGAACCCGCAACCTCAGAACGTCGTCGGTTGGCGAATCGTTGCTCAGCTGGCCGAATTACCGGAGGGCGATCGCGCGGCGCTGGGTAGCGCTGTCCTTTCGCTGCTTTCAGGACAAGACGGCGACGCTGCGCTGGATGCCTTTAATGACTCCTCATCTAAGCTAAGTCCACCGCTGCAGCCTGCTGGCCAACGCTCGCTCTCAAGTCTGTTGCTGACTCTCAAAGATCCGACGCGCTACTTCTTCATCAAGACCGGTCAGATGCGCCGTGCCTTGGGTCTGCTCGATCCGACCTTCGACTTCCGCAAAGGTGGCATGACCGGTGAGGAGTGGGAGCGCATCCGTACGCTGTCCTCTCGACTGGCGGCACGTCTATCGGAAGACGGCTGGCCGCCCGCAGACATGATCGATGTTCAGTCCTTCCTCTGGGTGGCGATCGCCTATGAGCAAGGCGATGGTGCCGAGGCTGAGGAACAAGAAGATGAAGCTGTGGAACAGGACGACGACATGCCCGTGATTCACGCTCCCTCCAATACCATCCTCTTCGGCCCGCCCGGTACCGGTAAGACCTATGGTGTAGTGGACAAGGCACTAGAGATCCTTGATCCGGAACTCCTGGCCGCGACAACGGGGCAGGGGGCTGCCGCGCGCGCCACGCTGAAGAGTCGGTTCGACGCGCTGCACGATGAAGGGCGCATCCGCTTTGTCACCTTCCATCAGAGCTTCGCCTACGAAGACTTCGTGGAAGGACTCAAGGCTCGTGCCGGCGAAAGCGGTGCGCTCGAGTACGGCGTCGAGAACGGTGTATTCCTCGAACTCTGCATTGATGCCCAGCACAGCGACCTGCCGTACGTCCTCATCATCGACGAGATCAACCGCGGCAATATTGCCCGCATCTTCGGTGAACTCATTACGCTCATCGAGCCGAGCAAGCGCCAGGGCATGGACGAGGCGCTGTCGGTTTGCTTGCCGTACTCCAAGCAGAAGTTTGCTGTGCCAGCCAACTTGCACCTCATCGGCACGATGAACACCGCGGACCGCTCCCTTGCTGCAATGGACGTGGCGCTGAGACGGCGCTTCCGCTTCATTGAGATGCCGCCCCAGCCGGAGCTGCTCGATTGGAGTGTCGAAGGCGTTCCTGTGGGCGAACTGTTAAGCACGCTAAACAGCCGCATCGAGGTTCTGCTGGGCCGGGATCATCTGATCGGTCATGCCTACTTGATGGGCGCCAAGGATCTACCCGCGCTTGCCGATGCGTTCCGCCTCCGTATCCTGCCTCTGCTGCAGGAGTACTTCTTCGAAGACTGGCGCCGCATTGCTTGGGTCCTGAACGACGACGCTAAGCCTCACGCTGAGCGTTTTCTGCGCCAGCGCGAACTTCAGTTGAACCGACTGTTCGCGCCCGAGGTCCAGCTTGCCCCGGACACGGCCAATTGGTACATCCATGAGGCGGCTTTCGAACAGGCGGCCAGCTACAAGGGAATCCTCGTCGGTCAGGCGGACTGACCCGTGGCCGTGCTGACCGTTCGCGAGTACGCACGCATTGGCGTCTCAGAAGGTGGCGCGCGGCAGGAGGGGCTAGATGCCGCCTTCCTGCCGCAGGCGTCCTTTGACTGGCTGTGCGGCGAGTTCGAGCGCTTGCGCGCTGGCGGAGCGGCGCTCATGCAGCGCGACGGTGCACGCTGGCTTCGTTTGGATCAGTACGTGGGCGTAATGGAATGTCCCGACGGCACCACGCTGGAGGTACTGCCGAAGCACGTTGCACATGCGGACGATGCGCTCGGCGCCCGACGGCTGCTGCGGCGCATGCTGTGCACTGTCCTGGACATCCCGCCGAGGGAAGGCAGTCCGGCCGATGTGACCCTGTTCGACACGCCGTTGAATGAATGGGTCATGGGGCGATTCATCTCCGCGCTGGATGAGTTGCTGAAGCGGGGGCTTCGCTTCGACTACACCCGTGTTCGGGAGGAACAGCTGTTTTTGCGCGGCCGGTTGGATATGTCGCGCCAGCTTCGTCAGTCGCCTACCCGCGCCCACGTATTCAACATCGAGCACGATGTGTTTAGTGAGGACCGCCCGGAGAACCGACTTCTGCGTGTCGCCTTGGATCGGGTATGCGCGCGCACGCGTAATGCAGGAACCTGGCGGTTGGCGCAGGAACTGTCCACGCGCATGGCCAGCGTCCCACGAAGCACTCAGGTTGCTAGCGACTTGCGCGCCTGGGGCAGCGACCGGCTGATGGCCCACTATCGCGAAGTTCGCCCGCTGTGTGAGCTGGTTCTGTCGGGGCAAAGCCCGCTGGCGCTGGCAGGCGATTGGCGCAGCCCCAGCATGATGTTCCCTATGGAGCGGCTGTTTGAGCGCTACGTGGGCGTTTGCCTCTCTCGCCAGTTCGCACCGGAGTGGCGGGTTGGCGGCGCGGCGTCGGAATACCTATGTCGCCATGGTGAAGCGAGCTGGTTCAATCTGATCCCAGACTTCTTGCTACGCCGGGCCGACGAACTGCGTGTCCTGGACACGAAGTGGAAAGTCCTCGATGCGACGGCTGGCGACGCGCGGCAGAAGTACGGGCTCAAGCAATCCGACTTCTACCAGATGTTTGCCTACGGACAACGCTACCTTGGTGGGGCGGGGCAGATGGCACTGGTCTATCCGCAGCACGCTGGCTTTGCGCAGCCGTTGCCGGCGTTCGACTTCAGCCCTGAGTTGCAGCTTTGGGTGCTGCCATTCGATCTGGAACGCGGTCTTCTGGTGATGCCCGGATCGTGGCAGTCACACGAAGCACATGAGCTGTCCAGTCAGCGTTTGGGTGAAATACGATTGACCGTCGCTATTTAGCTCTGACGTTCCAGCCCAAGTCGGGGCCACAAAGCATCATCCCGGTCTAGGTCGTATTCATCGCCAAACGCTAGCGCCGCCTCTCGCGGCGGCAAGTCCGCATAGCAGCCCAGCAGGAACTCATCCATGCCGGCGTCGCTATGGTCGATGGCGAACAGGCCTAGCATCGCCTCGTCAAAGGCCTTCAGCCATTCCCTGTCGATCTTGGTCACGGTCATCCTCCTCCGGGCCAACGACCTCACCGTCGCGCTTCGTACTGCCGCACCACTCTGCGAGTGGTCGCCTCCAGCCGTTGCCAGTCGACCAAAAGCACCCGCGCATAGCTCATCTCCACCCCCACGCCATCCTCCACATCCACCATCGAATGCCAGCACATCGCCACCCGATCCCCACTAGACCTCACAAGCCTCCCACCCTCCATCAGCACCCCATCCGGCATGTACTCCCAAGGGTCACAGCTGATGAACGTCTTCACCCGTCCATCCCCATCCCGCGCCACGTACCAATCCGGCGTCACCTCCCGCACATCGCGCGCCACCTTCGACCGATCCACCGCATAAGGCGTCAGCCCCCAGCGCGGCGTCAGCGCCACACGCTCGCTCAGATCCTGCGCCAGGTAATCCGCCGCCCCCGCGCTACCCACATACCGCAGCTCAATCGAAACCTGTCGATACCCATCTTCCACCGACCGCACCGGATGATCCCCCGGCGGCGCGGCATCGAAGTCCGGCCAGAACACCGCCAGCATCACGCCGCCACCGGCAAACGGGCCGATCTGGTTGTAGTAGAGATTGGCCGGGAACATGAAACGGTGCGGGCCCAAGCTGGCCTCCACCGGCTGCGCCGTGTAGGTGCGGCCGCCCACGGTGCGGGGGCTGTTGGTGCCCTTGAGCGTGGCGGTGATGTCGTCATCCAACGCCGTGGATGGCGGCCGCGCGCAGCCGCTGGCAGCCAGTACGGCCACCAGCGCGGCGCAGGCCAGCCGGCGTGCCGGTGTGCTGGTCATGGTGAAACTCCTTGCGCGTGATCGAGGGGATGCCGGAGCAGGGGCCTACCGCTGCCCCTGCACCCGCTCGCTGGCCATCACCGTCAGCGACAGCACCGCCATCAGCAGGCCCTCCATCTGCCGGTCGCCCAGGCGCTGCTCGGGCGCGCCGTTCTGCCGCGTGCGCTCCTCGGCCAGGGCCATTTCAGCCACGGCGCGCAGGCCGCCCAGGGTGCAGTCGGCGTCGGCCAACTGCATGCGTCGGCCGAGGCTCAGGTTGCGCTCGTGCCACGGCTGGCCATCGGCGCCGGCGCCTGCCGCAATGCGGCGCAGGGTGGCGACAAACCCGTTGGGATCGGTCGCGGGGTCATCCTCGTGATCGGCGTTGGCCGGATCGCGCTGGGTGTGCAGATCAGGGAGTTTCGTTGCGCTCATGGCAGTGCTCCGTGCAGGAAGACAGCAGCCACCGATGAAGGTGGCGGGACGATGCGTGGCTCGAAAACCGATTAGAGTCAGTCGGCGGACCCGAAGGTCCCCACGCACCGCCCGCCATGGAACGCGAACGGATTGCCAGCCGGCGCCACGCAAAGGTGACGCCGGCTGACAAGCGTAAACACACGACTCTAAAAACGGGTTTTCGACGCCCGCGCCACCCGTGTCAGGTGGCAATGCCAAGGTGTACTCGCACGGTTGCGAGATGCCAAGAAACCGTAGCCCTGAGAGGCCGCAAGTGTTGACGCTTACGGCATTGTTGCATGCAGGCCACAGCGCGAATCCTTTGCGGCGCGGTGGTTTCGGCCGGTGTTAAGTTACTGCCCGAACGCGCCTGAAAATGCACGGTTTGCAGCAGCGCGTGGCTCCGATTGCGACAGACGATTTGCGTCGCCTGTGTGGGAAGCGGGGCGATTGCGTCACTGCTTAACTGTGCAGCACCAATCCCGGCATCGGCCACAGCAACGGCGTGCGCGCCAGGTCGTAGTCATTGCCGTAGGCCATGGCCGCCTCACGCGGCTCCAGATCGGCATAGCAGCCCAGCAGGTAGGCATCCATGCCGGCCTCGCGGTGGTTGGTGGCAAACAGGCTCAGCAGGGCGTGGTCAAAGTCTTCCAGCCACTCGGCGTCGATCGGGGTCATGGTCATCCTCCTGGGGGGAGGGGAGGATGCCGTGGGGCGCTCATGGGCTGGGACGGAACTCCAAACCTGTGAGGCAATTCACAGGGTTCTGATTGCCCGTAGGCGCGGACCGGCGTAGAACTTACCGCAACGGATGCATCACACCCACAGCGAGGGAACGCCATGGCTGCCAATGAAGACAACGACGGGCTGTTTGACCTGCAGCTGATCATCGATCCCACGATCTTTTCGCAGAGTGGCCTGCTACAGCAGCTCCACGCGGTGGGCGAGTTCGAGATCAATGCTCCCGAGAACAGGCTCTATCTTCCGCTCGACAGGGAGCTGGCGGCCAAGCTGGGCTGTTCGCAGTACGCTGCCAAGCCGCTTGAGTCCTACACGATGGGGATGGTGGAGCAGCTGTCCATGATCGAGCTGTCGCCTGACGGTCAAGGCGCGATGCGGGGTGATCCTGCTGCAACGGCCCGTGCTCTGGAAGCGGTGCTCAGGCTGCGGGATACCGTGAAGGTTGCACTGATCAATGGGGATCTGGTGCTGGCTGTGTAGGGCTGCCGTACGCGGGTTGCCTTTTAGCCTGTTTGATATTCGTCCAAGAATACAAAGAAGGGTTTTTAACTATGCCGCAATCAAGCGACGATCTGCCCAGGCCAGGGGAGTTCTTTCAGTTGGAGCCTGACGCGCGACGTGGAGGCAAGGGGCATGGAGTCGTCTTCGAGAACGTCACGAACCTGCTGACACCGCCACGAGTAATACTGCGCCCCCGCTCGGGCGGATTCCCCGTGCTTAGGGAAACACCCAGGCTGGTCTATCGTCCTGAGCGAGGCTCTCCGCCCCAGGATCTAGACGGCGGCATGAGTGGCTACTGGTTGGTCTCCGACCGTCTGCGACGCGTAATGGAGAAGGTGGACGCAGGTGCGTTTTCGTTCGCGGACGTGACCTACGAGGCCTCAGATGGAAGCCAGTCCGGAGGATACTCCCTCTGCGATGTGACGCGCACTCTGGATGCCTTGAATGAAGAAACATCAGTACTCCACATCGGGCTAAGTGACGAATTCGAAGCGGGGAAGTTCTATGACTTGACCGGAGAGGTTCGCTTGGCTTTCCGCCCCGAAGCTCTGCAGGGCGCGCATGTTTTCCGTCTGGCTTTTCACGGCGGAGTGTTCTGCGACAGAGCGTTCCGGGCCGCCGTTGAGGAAGCAGGGATCTTTTCGCCCGGCCAGTCAAACGGTCTCTGGTTCTACGATGTCGTGAATCGTTGAAGGTCCATGCCAAGGAAGGAGAATGATCCATGGCGGGCTACAGTACGATCTTTCAGGACCATCACAGCATCGAGCAGCAGACGCTGAAGAACAGCCAGATTCTGTCCTACCTTCTAGTGCCCGTTTCGTTCATGCTTACTCTGGCCTGGGTCCATTGTCTGTGTGATGAGTTGCGCATTAGTGCGGCGCTGCCGCGGTGTAAAATCATGTCGTCGAGAATTGCATATTAGAAGTAAGTGTGACTTGGCGATTACTTGTTACCAGTAATGTCGTGAAACATGTTCTTGTATAGAGTTCGAATATGAAAAATGAAAGCGGACCAAAATCGGGACAGTTCTACATCCTTCGCGCTGACATGCGCGGTGGTGGGAGGGGGCAGGGCGTTTCGGTGGAGAATGAAGACGACATTCCCTTCCCCGCCAGCCTGAGCGTTCCTCCTGAGGTTGGAGGGCTTGCGAATTTGAAAGTGAAACCACGCCTTCGGCATGAACGCCGGCTGGGGGACATGCCAAAGGATCTGCAGAGCGGCATCACCGACTATTGGCTCGTGTCAGAGCCGCTGAAGCGACTGCTTGCGTCAGTGGATCCTGAAGGTTTTGCATTCGTCGAGTGCGAGTTTTCTCTGGAGGATGGCACCACGGCTGCGCCCCACTACTTCTGCGAAGTAACGAGGGTGCTTGATGCAGTTGATCTAGCGTCGTCCAAGGTCAAGGTACTGACCGAGGGCTATCGGAATGGCAAGTACTACAGTGTCGCGGGAGGCGCCCGATTGGCGTTTGACTTGAAAGTGGTAGGGGCGGCGCATGTGTTCGTAACGCCCTACACCGCCGATGTCTTCTGCGACAGGACTCTGCGAGATGCGCTTCTGGAGGGCGGCTTTGGAATAGAGCCCAAGACCCGCGGCGTGCGGCTGATCGACGCTTCGGATATCTGATAGTGCCCGTGTATGCCGGAAGGGAATCTTATGGCTGCTGGTCAAGTAATACTGCAAAGCCACCATGTACTGGAGCAGAACCTCTTTAGAGATCATCCGCTGCTGAAACGGCTGGATGAGCTCAAGCTCATTGAGAAAGATTCTTCGGCGAATCGCATCTACTTGCCTGTAGAGGGGGAGCTTGCCGAGGATATTGAGGCGTCTCCCCACCGTGGGCGAACAAGAAGTTCGTACACGGACGGTGTTACCAGCTTTCTCGATGACCTGCGCAGGACTGACGATGGTATGGCCGCAATGAGAAAAGAGCCTGCTGCTGCAGCTCGCATTGCGGCACGGGTGACTGAGTTCCAAGAGACATTGAAGCTTGGTCTAATCAATGGAGATGCTCTTGCCACCACGCCAGATGCGTTGACCAAGGATCAAGCCAACGCTCGAAACGTAAGGTTCTACTCCGACCCGCAAACGTATCGTGCGGAACATGCAGTGCAGCTCAGGATGCTGCGATCAATGGGGCCAGTGGAGTCAGAGTGGGCAGCAGTCACTCACTCAGACGCCAGGATCGGGCGGATCATTGACGAAATCCACAGTAGCCCCAGGAATCTGGTTGCCGGCCCGGGTGAGCGGGACGCGTTTGCACGCGAAGTGGCAGGCAGAATGGAGATGCGTCTGGCGATATCGCAGGCGGAACAGGCGGGGCGCCTAACATTGTCGGATGCGACCAACGCGCGCGTCCGGCACGCCTTAGTGGATGATCTGCCATCCATCGGGCCCGCGCGGGGAGGAATCTACGATCTGACTGCGCCATCTCCAACGCAGTACAAGCCCGTCTCGCAGCGCGGCTTCGTAACCATGGACCTCCTCATCGGCGAAGCCTCCGCCAGCCAACTGGTCCGTTCCGGCGGTCTGCTCGCCTCCGGCGCGGATGCCATCCTCACCACGCGCCGCATATCCGAGCACCTGCAGCAGGGCAACGGCACGGCCGCCCAGTCCGAGTTCAACCACGCGGTTGCACGCAGTGGCGGTGGCTGGCTCGGAGGCATGGCAACCGCCTCCGTGATCGGCACGTCCAGCTTCGTGCCGGCGGCGGTGGTCGCGGCCGATGCGTTGTTCATGAGCAAGGCATTCGACAAGGGCGCCGACCTGCTCGACAACCGCGCGGTGTATCACCAGAAAGACAATGCCGGCGTGCAGTGGAAATTTGACGGCAACAACTGGCAGCGCCAGGCCAGGATGGAGGACTCGGCTGCCAGCCCTGGGGTTGCCACCGAGCACAGTGTGGGCGCGAGCTATGAAAAGGCGCGCGAACTGGGTGCCAAGGCAAGCGTGAGCGCGGTTGAGCTGGCGCTGGGCAAGGCCTCGCCGCCGCAGAACCCCTTCAGCATTCCTGCCCGAGCCGACGAGGGAAGCGGCTTCGGCAACCCTGACTGGCACCGCGATGCCCAGACCGAACAATGGACCCGCGTAATCAAGACGGGTGTGGCCGGTGCCAATGATCGTGGCATCTATGAAGCCCAGACGGCGACACCCGAACGCGCTGCTGAGCTGAACCAGCAGGCCGTGCAGCGCATCGAGGACAACATCGCCCATGGCAAGGCGGCGATCGCAGCAAGTTACCTGGAGAATCGCGCTGCCACGCGTGCAAGCGATTTTGTGCCCGTGGTGCCCGAAGCTGTAGAGGCGGCGCGCGCCCGGCCGGACGCCATTCTTGGTTCGGACAACGTGCTCTACCAGCGCGACGAAGCGGGAACATGGTCCCACGAGGGGCGCGTAGCACAGGGCAACATGGCGCTGGAGCTGGAGGCAACGCGTACGATCCAGCAGCCGTCGATTGATGTGCTCGACCAGACCATTGCTGCGCTGTCGGCGCGCCCGGCGCTCACCAATGCAGAAATGAACCAGAACGAGCTGCGCCACACCTACGCGGCTGCGGGCATCACGCCTTCGTCGCAATGGATGGAGGCCATTGAGCTGGCCACGGCGCGCACGCGTGCCCAGCACAGCATCACCGGCGCGACAATGCAGCAGCTTGCGCCGCCGACCGAGGGCAATGCGGGTGAGTCGCGCGCTATTACCCACTACCAGACGGGTGCCGATGGTGTCGCCCGCCCGGTGGCGACGACAACGACCGAGGAGCTGCGGGCGGCGTGGCAAGAGGTGCGTGCACTCGCTGCGCAGCCCACCCAGCAGCCTGGTCCTCAGCAGCCTGATCCTCTGCAGCCTGATCCTCTGCAGCCAGGGGGGGCCGACTACGCACTCCACCAACAGATACGCGCGGGCGTTGCTGCGCTGGACGCTCAGCATGGGCGGGCGCCGGATGCCGTGAGCGACAGAATGACCGCCAGCCTGCTGGTGCTGGCGAAGCAAAACGACCTGTCCCGCGTGGACCAGGTGGCGTTGAGCGCCGCCACCGGCCACCAGCCGGCCGGGCATACGGTGTTTCTGGTGAAGGGCGATGTGAGCAGTCCTCCGTTCACCTTGGCCACCATGACGACCGACCGCGCTGTGACGACGCCGGTGGAGGTGTCGATGCAGCGCTACCAGCAGATGAACCAGGAGGCACAGCAGCAGAGTGCTGCGCGGCAAGTGGAACAGCAGGCGCAGGATGGACGGGTGCAGGGGGTGGGCAGGGAATAGCCCTATGGCGCGCCCTGCAGAACGTGGCGTGGCCATTGCCGATGATCAGACGGAGCGCTCCCCCCCGGAAGGCGTTCCCACATCATGGTCAGCCGGCAGCGCAACCGGTGTGCGCGCCAGGTCGTAGTCGTTGCCGTAGGCCATCGCTGCCTCGCGCGGTTCCAGATCGGCATACCAGCCCAGCAGGTAGGCATCCATGCCGGCCTCACGGTGGTTGGTGGCAAACAGGCTCAGCAGGGCGTGGTCAAAGTCTTCCAGCCACTCGGCGTCGACCGGGATCGTGGTCATCCTCCTGGGGGGCAGGGGAGGATGACGTGGAGGTGTCTCATGGGCTGGGGCGGGGTACATGCGATATGAGAATACGCCCCCAGTGTCGCAATCGGGCCGCTAGCAGTTCATTCCAGACGTTGTTCGTTGGTTGCTCTGGCCAGTGAATGGGCTTGCGCACACGCGTACGTGCGCGAGGTGACCGACATCGCGGAACGCTACCAGTCTGCGGTGTGTAAGGGGACGCTTGGCAGAACAAAGCCTCAACGGCCGTAGGGGCGGTGAAAGACGATGCGTCGACAGGGACGGCTATCACTGAGCGGTAGACTTTGTTTGGCCGCCCTTCTGCTGAGCGCCTGCCAAGCGCAGACCGAGGCACCATGGGAGACTTCTGTACCCGCGGTCCAGCAAGATCGCGTTCCGATCGTAAGACCGCTGGCCTTGGTGCCGATGGCCGAGCCGCTGGTGGTCACGTTCCATCTGGATCCGCCGGGCAAGAGCGGAACATCTACCTTGCTTGTTGCGGTCCGTGTCAGCGGGGCTGATGGTGCCGTCTCGCGGGGTCTCGCATCTTCGATTCAGAATGCCGGCTTGCCTGCACGTGTCCTGCTCATTCGCGAGGGAGATGACGGTGGCGTTCCCGTCCCTCTGGTTCGGGTCGAGGAGCACCAAGACGGCTCCGGCACAACCCTGCCTGTCGCAGCCGATGGCCAGGTATCCCGCGTCTGGCTGGACGATGCGGATGACTTGGCTCTGGAGCGTGTCGGCATGGATGAGCAATAACGCGACTACAGGCAACTGGCGCTTGCTTGGGTCGAAGACCTGCCGCCTGGGAGGTACCGCTTGAGTTTCCCGATACTCGACCCGAAACCGGACCTTTCCACGATCCCGGCGGAACTGCTGGTCGCGTATCACCACAAATCCAAGTAGCGATCTTTCATGGAAGACAATACAGCTACCGTGCCAAGGAGACAGGAAATGGAGTCTAAGAAGGCAGCGGGACCTGCGGCAGGCGAGCTCGCCGGGGGGGCAAGCCTCACGTTCAAGCGGAACGCTCTTGGCACAGCCGAGGTGTTTCGCACGCCGTACTCCGGTGGACTCGTATTCTGCAGCCGACGTCTGAAGGACGAGGTGCTCCAGAGAGGCATCGGCGGGTCAGGTAGTTCGCGAGGCCTGCGGTTCACTGATGGTGCAGATATCTAGTGGTGCTGGTTTGAAGAGGTACGCTTCGTTGCTTGGAGCGTGCAAAGTTCCGTGACTCCGAAGGTTCCAGAACGAGGCGATTTCGTCGAGTTGGGCGGAAGCTACGCGCCTGGATCGTTGGGTTCTGCGACTGATGGGCGAAATTTGCAGTTGTCCCGCGAACCTGGTCGCCGGATGAGGAGCAGGGTGTTGCCTGCTTCATGTGTGCTCAGCCGCGTTGGGTACTGCGGTTCTGGCTGGATGCCGGCATAGGCGGGGTGAGGGGCAGGTGGGAAGGAGTGCTAGGCTTTGGGCAATCGCTGAATGTGTGAGCCAGTGAACATTCCTGCGTTCGTACACAAGACGGGATTGGTGCGCCGAGCGAGGGAATCGTATAGTCATGCGGGCATTAGCAATGGAAATGCTGATGAACGAGCGGCCGTCGCACGTCCCTCATTCCGACACAGGAAAATGAAATGCCCTTCTTATTCCAGGCCAAGCCCTACTCCTCCCTCGACCCAATAAGCGAAACGACAATTCCTCGTCCAAGAGTTGGGCCTACTGTCCTGGCGAACGGTGTGCGTGGCACCGAGTACCAGTTTGCGATATATCGTGGAGACGTACGTGTCGGCGGTGTAGGTTTTGACGGGTGGGATGAAACATCACAGGACAATGCCCAACCTGTACACGTTTTCTTCTTTGATCTCAGACAAGTGGCAGCCATCCGCGCCACGCTGTCCTGCAAGGAAGTGCTGGGCAATGTCGATGACGATTTCACCTATCTCCAAGGACTCGCACAGGGCTTTGTGCTGTCATTTGCAGGCCGGACTGACAACAACGAATCGCTGCGCTACGTAGCGATTACTTCAAGACAGGCACTGATCGAGTTGCAGGTCGTAGTGCCCGCAGACTTCCCGCTACGTCCAGACGGGACCCTTGTACTGGCGAACGTCGATGTCCCGCCATCCGGCGGGCAGGGCACTCGGTTATGAGCGCATTCGTGTTCGATGACTCTGTGAGGACGATGCTTGGCGCTGCTACCCCGGCAGGAACTTGAGAGGCGCTTTCGCCACAGCAGGTCGCTGAAATCATTGCCTACTTGAAATCGCCAGGATCCGGCACTTTCGCGAGTGTCACCTTCAAGCAGAATGTAACCAGCAGAATGCAGGCTCATCCGCCCTTTCTGCCGGAAGAAGCGGATTACCTCGAATTCTCGGGAAGGGGCCGTACTGGCATTTCCAACTTCAACAATGCAGAGGCCTATGCAAAGGACGTCAACGGAAAGACGGGGATAATTGGCGACACACCCTGGGGAAAGTTTTTTGATGGGCTGACGAAGGATCCGCCGGTCGCATTCAAAGATGGAGCGCCTTCGAAGCGAGTCTTCAGCGAGGTTCGAGTTGCGAACCGCCCTTGACCATCCAAGCACACGCATCAATGGCTATCCAATCAGGGCCTTCGGGCCCGACTTCGAATCTGCCCCGAGGTGCCAGCAAGTGCATGTCGAGCGCAGGAAATAGGGGTAATTGCATGAGCTGGGAGCGTCAGGGACCAAATCCCACCGCCATGGCAACTACTTGATTGTTACGGCCATAGAAGCATATGGCCGAGCCGCCATCTGAGAAAGCACAGATTCGCTCAACCTTAAATTTGCCTATTGTCGTCTGCGAAGTCTCGATCTGGCCATATCGCCTTGCCGGGCCGAGAGTCTGTGAAAATGGATCTCCAATTCTTACGCCCTTGAGACTCAGATTGCCAAGATTTTCAGCCTTTTTAGGTGCGCGCGCCGCCTCGGCAATGGAAGAAACTCTAATATCGTCCACCGTCCGGAATCTTGATGCGACATCAGGATTGGAGGTGATAGTCACCTCCAATCCTGTCACTTCGTCTCTATATCGACGCCGTATCAGTCCCTCCTCATCCAAGTGCTTTTCGCCCTCGCCATAACGACGTAACAGATCGACCTCTTGATAAACATGAGGGACGTACGCGCCATCATGAAAAACCTTAGATACATAATCAATCCCAGGCGACTGTCCGCTCGAACTGGCAGCAGCGACCATGCTGATAGCAATGGCCGCTAATTTTTCCATGATCTTCATATGTATATTATTTTCTAGAAAAAAGGGATGATCAATGGTCGTTCGTAATTCAGTCGCTGATATGGTATCGACTTCGAGGGCTCACGGTCCTTCGCCTCACGAACCATATCAACCAATTCCTGGATATCTTCGTTCTGCATTCGAGTGCAGCCTACTGCGGGAGTCCACCCCTGCCTAGGCGCCAAGGGATCTTTGAGCCGGGAACCACCTCCATGCAGCCATCTCCCACGAGCGTCATCTGTTTTCAGAATGTCGTTTGGCCCATACGCACGGCTGTTCATCTTGTAGGGACCGCGGACTGGATAGACGTTGGCCGACTGGTAAGGACCTGCGGCGCCAGGCAAAGCATTGCCGGCAACAGTACTAAGAGAAGGCCATGATTTGACGACGTTGCCGTTACTGTCAAAATAGACAGTGATTCCGAGATTTTGATACGTCACGATTGAGTCCAAGCCCAAAGGATCAACCTGAATCAGTGGACGTCCTTCTACATATCCGTAAGTACTGATCCCTCCCATCAACCCAATCGGATCACTCTGCGAAAACCGCCCTACCGCCGGGTCATACTCCCGCTGGTAGTTGTAGAACATCCCACTTGCATCCGTCGCCTGCTGGCCCGGGAAGCGCAACGCCAATTCGAACGCCACACCATCCCCATCGGGATCATTGGCCGGCGCTTGATCGCCGAACACCTCGCTCTTGTTGCTCCACTCCCAGATTGCAACATCCCGCACCGGATCGATCACCACGCGCGGCGTACCCAGGTGATCGGGCTGGATGTAAGCAAGCTCAGGCACGCCAGCTGCCACCACATTGATCAGCGCCACCGGGTAGTTGTCTAGCCAGATCGCCTGCTGCTGGGCTTGACCCGCTGCCGAGTAGTTGCCCAGCCATTGCCCGGCTTCGTCGTAGACCGTGATCTGGGCATTTCCGCCTTCAGGGGCACGCAGTACCCGCTCGCCCCGGTGGTTGTAGCCGTAGCGCTCAGCCACCGCCCCGCCCAACTTGACCGCACTCATGCGATTGGCGTTGTTGTAGGTGAACGCTTTGCTACCAATGCTGGTTGTGTTGCCTGCAGCATCGTAGCCACGCGCTTCGCCGCCCACCGCCACCAGATGATGGCTGTCAGCCGGGTAACTGTAGGTCGAAGTACCCGCTGACGTGGTCAGCGAGGTGCGATTGCCCGTGGCGTCATAGCCATAGGTTTCAATCGGCGTGCCCGTCGTACCGTCCTGGGTCTGGGTCAGGCGACCCAGCGTGTCATAGGCGTACTTCGCAAGCACGGCTGAACCGGTGCCGTTCTTCAACTCGGTGATCGAGCCCACCGCGTCATAGCCAAAGCCCAGGGACAGGCCGCCGGTAGCCGGGTCGTGCACGGCCTGAGGGCGGTAGTCCAGATCCAGCGGGCGCTGCAGCTGCCGGCCGTTGCCGTAGGTCCAGCCGGTGGCCGGGCCGAATGCCGCATAGGTCACGTCGTTGACCACGACCTGTCGCGCCTGCCCCGGCCGGGTCAGGCCGATCTGGCTGATGCGGCCCAGCGTGTCGCGCACGTAGTCCGCCACGCTGCCATCCGGATAAGTCAGCGATGCGAGGCGACCGGACTTGTTGTAGGTGTAGCGCAGGGTGCTGCTGACGCCGTTCACGGTCTGCACCTTGCGGGTGATCTGCCCGAAGCGGTCATGGCAGTACTGAGTGCTGCCATTGGCATGCAGCACCTGACCCAGGCGCCCCTTGGCGAAGCGCTCGTTGGCGGCACAGGCAGCCGGGGCCACGTCGTAGCTGTAGCCGATATCCAGATTGGGGTCCGGGTAAGCCACGCCCACCAGACGATTGAGCGCGTCATAGCTGTAGGTGGCGGTAATGCCACGCGCATCGGTGCGCGTCTTGCGGTTGCCCGCCGCGTCCACGGTAAAGCTGCTGGTGCCGCTGTCCGGGCTCACCTGCCCGGTCAGGTCACCAAAGCCGTTGTAGGCATAGGTGGTGTGCAGGCCCTTCGGGTCAGTCACCTGGGTCACCTGGTCCAAGGCGTTGTACTGGCTGCCGATCTCCGCCTCCACGCCACCGACATCCTGTAGGGTCTGCGCCAGACGGTTCAACGGGTCGTACTGCTGGCGGGTCACGCGCTGCAGGGCGTCGGTGACCGTCTGCGGATTGCCGTTGGCATCGTAGGTAAAGCCGGTGGCGTGGCCGCTGGCATCCTTCAAGGCGGTCAGCTGGCCCAGGGTGTTGTAGGTCCGCGCCAGTGTGCGCCGCAGCGTGCCGCCCGCATCCACGGTGTTTTCGCCGAGGCGATTGCCGGCGTTGTCCAGCGTGTAATGGATCGTGTTGCCGGCACTGTCACCGACGTCGGTCAGCCGCTGCGCGGCGTCGTAGACATAGGTCACGCTGCTGCCATCTGGCTCGGTGATCTGCTGCACCTGGCCGGTGGGCCAATAGTTGATCTGTGTGACACGATCCTCCGCCGTGGTGGTGCCACGCACGGTGACCGAGGTTGGCCAGCCGCGGGCATGGTAGGTGTAGTCGGTGACCACACCATTGGCATCCTTCACTGACAGCGGCCGCCCGTAGGTGTCGTAGGCCAGCGTCTCCACCGTCTGCCCGAGTGCATTGGTGACGCTGCGCACGTCGCCCTTGCGATGGGTGCAGGCACCATTGGTCGCGCATCCGGCGTCGTCTCCGGCGTAGTAGGCGTACGTGGCGGTGTCGGCCACGTCGGTGCGGGGGCCGTCCACACGCTTCAACAGGCCCTCCACCGGGCAGTCGCCCGCGGCGGCTACATCCGCAGCGTCGCAGTAGCTGTAGAGGGTTGTGCGCGCTTGGCCGGTAGCCGTGTCGGTTACGGTGGTAGCGGTGGGCTGGCGGCGGGCGTTATAGGTCGTGCCGACGTTGCGGTTGCCTACCTGGGTGGCCAGCACCACGTTGGTCTGCACATCGCGCGTGATCCGCGTCGTGCGCTGTTCAGGCGTACCGACGGCTTCGTTCATCGTGTGGATGCTCACCGGGCGGCCACTCGCCGGCTCGGTGGTTTCGGCATAGGTGTGCTTGGTCTGGACGCCGCGCTGGTCGGTGTAGGTGTCGAGACGGCGACGGAAATCAATGCTCTGGTCGTAGTACGTGCGGCTTACCGCACCCTGGGAATCGCTCACACCTGCCACCTTGCGCGGCGGTTCCGTGGCGCCACCCGGTGTCAGGGTGTAGTCGGTCTGGCGACCGAGTGCGTCGGTCACCACCGCACCACCTGCGGGGCTGTAGGCGAGGGTTACGCCATCGGCTCCGCCTGCGTGTTGGCTGGAGATGACGCGACCGATCGAATCGTAGATGAAGGTGCTGTAGCGTCGGCCATCCTCAGCGGTGATGCCGGTCAGGTGCTGGGGGAAACTGCTGTTTTCGTAGTGGTACGTCCGCACACCTCCTCCCGCGTACGTCACCGTGGCCACCTGGTTCTGCGGGGTATAGGTGTATGTGGTGAGCGGCACGCCTTCCACCAGCACCGCGCTGATCAACGCATCGTAGTCGTTCGATGCGTAGACAAACTCCAGCCTGCGGCCACTGCTGTGCACAACGGCCGCGATGCGATCGCTGTCGTCGTAGAGATAGGTCAGCGAGGTGCCGTCCACGAATCGTTTCGCGGTCAGGCGGCCGTTTGCACCAAAGGTGGAGATCGCGTCGGCCGAGTACAGGGTCCAGTTGCCGTTCTGGACAAGACGATCACCGCTGCCATCAGCAGCTTCGAATGCCTGCCCCACTCGCTTGAAGGGACGCTGGTAGCCTGTGCCTTCGATAAGGCCGACGTTGTCGTTGCCATCCAACGCCAACTGCACATCCAATGAGTGCGTCCAGCCGTGGCCAAAACCCCCGATGCTGGTGGATACGCCGGAGTGATAGTGACGTGTCAGATTGATCCAGCCAAGGTCGAAGTCTTCGGCGATTTCATACTTTTCGCCGGTTTTCACATCGCAGGGGTTGCCGACACTTCCATCGCACCTTGCACGGCCGCCGCCTTGGCCGCACAGACCGCCACCGCCACTGGCATCGCATTCCACTGTCTTGGAAGTGATGGTGGCGACGAAGTCTTCGTTGACACACGCTTCGTACTTGTCGGACCACCCGGTTGCTTCAACGGGACAGTTGAGGCGGCGCATGCGAGAGATCGCAATCTCGCTTTCGAATGCCTCACAGGGATAGTCGATGTTGTCTCCGTACATGACGGTTGACCGGTAGTGCCGCAACTCGACGCGACCCTCCATCCCTGGATAGATCTCCTGCCAGGCCCCCAGAGGTGTCAACGCTCTTCCAGGGCAGGAAGGGTTCTGATCGTACTGCAGGAAATCAGCGATCAACTCCGCTTCAGTCTCAAAGCGCACGTTGTAAGTCCACTCGGGATCAGTAGGCTCGCTCATCCCTATCCAATAGGTGATGGCCACACTTCCGCCAAAGGCAACAGACTTCGACTTGATCGTCTTTACGTTCGCCCAAACATGTTGGTATTCAGCAGGCACACCAGGCGGCACAGGCAGCGTCTTGAAGGCCTCAACTGCCTCCTGCTGTGTACTGAATTCCGAGGCATTGCCGGCAGGCTGGGAAATGCGCCAGGTAATTTTACTTTCCTGGCCCTGCGCCGCCAGCGGAGCCATGCAGCTGAGCATCAGCATTGCCACTGCGGCACGCGATAGCGTCTTGAGTCGATTCAACATCCCTGTTTTCCCTCACCGGTCGAACGCAGCGTCGGCGGGGACGAGAACGTGGGCACCACGTCATCTTCCGGATCGTCCCTGAGCCGATGTTCGGTGGAGCTGAACGGGGTCTTTATCTCTCAGATGCTGTGGGGTTGCAAGTCGGAGCTGTCTGATTTCGGACGATTCCTAATGACGCGCTTGCCGAGGGGCTGGCGACATCGCCCTCACAGGGGCGGCCATACATGGATCGGAACGGCAGGTGTGGGAAGGAAGGATGCAGGGGCTGGGGTGGGGGTGGCCATACGGCGCTGGTTCGGGCCACCCCACATGGTAAACAGCAAAGACCACCCTGCGAGGAGGCGACGGCAGGCAGAACGCAGGGTGGCCATAGCCGTTGATCAGACGGAGCGCTTCACCCCCCGGAAGGCGCCCCGGCATCATGGTCAGCCGGCAGCGCAATCGGCGTTGCCGCGCAGATGCTGCGCAGGGCCTGCTTCAACCCTTCCTCCATGGTCGGGTGGTAGAACGGCAGCTCCAGCAACCGGCTCGCGGTGCAGCCCGTCTCAATCGCCCACGCCAGCAGGTGGGCCAGGTGCTCGCCTGCAGGCGCCACCAGGTCTGCACCAATCAGCTTGCCCTCCGGTGCCGCCGCATACAGGGTCAGGGTGCCCTCGTTGATGCCCTCCACCCGTGCCCGGCCTTGGTCGTCAAAATCGGAGGTTCCCGTTACGGCGCCTTCTTCTTCAGACTGGCCGATGCTGGCAACCGGCGGATCGGTAAAGGTGATGCTCAGCGGCACGTGGCGTTTTACCGTGATCTTGGCTGGCATCGCCGCGGCGTTGCGTCCGGCAATGGCACCATCGCTCGATGCCTCATGCAGCAGGGGCAGGTCGGCGGCAGCGTCGCCCGCCAGGAACACCGCGCTGTCACCGCAGCGCATCGTCTCGCGGTCGTGGCAGGGCACGCCGTGTTTGTCCAACGCCAGTTGTGCCTTGTCCAGGGCCAGGTCGTCCAGGTTGGGCGGACGGCCCAGTGCGGCAACGACGTAGTCCACCTGCACGCTGCCATCGGCCTGGTCTTTGCTGCTCCAGCGCACCTTCACGCCCTCATCGGACCGTTCGGGATGCACGTCCACGCCGAGGTGGACCGCCATATCGCGCTTCAGCACGGCCAGCAGTGCATCGTGCACGCGCGGGCAACGCACCTTGGCCAGCGTCGTCTCCTTGCCCAGCAGCGTGACCTGCACGCCCAGCCGGGCCAGGGCCTGGGCAAATTCCAGCCCCAGTGAGCCGGTGCCCACTACCGCTACGCGCTTGGGGAGCTGCTTCAGTTCGAACAGGCTTTCGTTGGTCAGCACGCGCTCGCCCAGTGCTTCAAAGGGCGGTGGCAGGGCAGGCGCGGAACCAGTGGCAATGACAATGGCGCGTGCCTCGATGCGTCGGCCGTCCTCCAGTTCCAGCGTGGTCGGCCCGGCAAACCGCGCACGACCGGTCAGCCGCGTGGCAGGGTCGAGCTTGTCGATCTGCTTGCGGGTCAGCGCTGCAAAGCGATCGCGCTCCTCGCGCACGCGGCGCATCACCGCCGCGTCATCAATGGTCATGCCGTCCACGTGGATGCCGAACAGGTCTGAACGGCGCACGCGCTCGGCCTGCTTGGCGGCTGCCAGCAACAGCTTGGAGGGCATGCAACCGACGTTGGCGCAGGTGGTGCCGCTGAAGTGCGGATCGATCAGCAACGTGGACGCGCCATTACGGCGCGCGGCCCGCTCTGCTGCCAAGCCAGCCGTGCCGGCGCCGATCACCGCCACATCACAGTGCAGGGGCGTGCTCATGGGGCCGCCGGCAGGGTGATGGATTTGACGTTGACGAATTCCTTCAAGCCCTCGGGGCCATGCTCGCGGCCGTAGCCGGAGGCCTTCACGCCGCCAAAGGGCAGGGCGGGGCTGGCCACGTTGAAGGTGTTGATGCACACCATGCCGGTATCGAAGTAGGTGGTCGCCAGCTCGCGGGCGCGCTTCACATCGCGGCTGAAGATGCCGCCGCCCAGGCCGTAGCGGCTGTCGTTGGCGATGCGCAGGGCGTCATCATCGTCCTTGGCCTTGATGATGGCTGCGGCGGGGCCGAACAGCTCGTCCTCATAGGCAACCTGGCCCGGGGTAACGTCGGCCAGCACCGTAGCCGGGTAGAAAGCGCCGGTGCGGTCAGGGATCTCGCCGCCGACCACCAGGCGGGCGCCCTGGGCCACGCTCTTGCTGACCTGCTCGTGCAGGGTGTCACGCTGGGCCTTGGACACCATTGGGCCCAGCTGGGTGTTCGCATCGTTGGGATCGCCCATGCGGATCGCTGCAAACTGCTTTGCATACGCCTCGACGAAGGCGTCGTAGTTCTTTTCGGTCACGATGAAGCGCTTGGCATTGACGCAGGTCTGGCCGTTGTTGAACAGGCGACCCTTGACGCAGGTCTTTACTGCCAGCTCCAGATCGGCGTCGTCCAGCACGAGGTAGGCATCGTTGGAGCCAAGTTCGAGCATGGTCTTCTTCAGTGCCTTGCCGGCCTTTTCGGCCACGGTGCGCCCTGCCTTTTCGCTGCCGGTGAGGGTGACCGCGCGCACCAGGTCGTGATCGATGATGGCATCGGACTGCTCGTGGCTGATCAGCAGCACGCCGAACAGACCCTTCGGCAGGCCGGCCTCCTCGTACAGGTCGCGCAGGAACAGGCCGCTGCCGGTGCAGCTTTCGGCGTGCTTCAGCAGGACGCCGTTACCGGCCATCAGGCTGGCGATGGAATAGCGCACGGCCTGGTAGGCCGGGAAGTTCCACGGCTGGATGCCGTACACCACGCCGATGGGCTGGTGGGTGACGATGCCGGTGCCATTGGCCGAGGGGCGCTCTTCATCGGCGAGCACCTTCGGGCCCTGCTCGGCGGTGTACTTGCAGATGGCCGCGCACAGGTCCACTTCGTCGCGGCTGTCACCGATCAACTTGCCGACCTCGTTGGTCATCAGCTGCGCGAAGGCTTCCTTCTTCTCTTCCAGCGTGCGGGCGATGGCGGAAATCACTTCAGCACGCTCTTCCAGGCTGCGCAGGCGCCACTGCAGGAACGCTTCGTGGCAGGCCTTTACGGTGTCTTCCGCCTCGGCGTCGGACATGTACGCGTAGGTGTGCAGCACCTGTTCGGTCAGCGGGTTGATCGTCTTGATCGGGTGGTCGCTCATGGGGGGAGGTTTCCTTGGGGGGAGAGAATGGAAGGGGCGGTTTCAGCCGTAGCGGCGACGATGACGACGCAACTTGCCCTGCACGTTGTGCAAGGCCTTGAGCACTTCATCGCGCCAGCCATCGGCCGGCAGTTCGCGAACGGCCGAATGGGCGGCGCAGACAAAGGGGGTGCCGGCCCAGCGCTCGGCCAATGCGAGCGCCCAGCGCTCGAATGCGTCTGCAGCACCGGCGCGGGGCTGCAGCGCACGCGACAGCGTGGGGTGGAACTTCAAACCGGACTGCGGCAGCCACTTGCCAAGGGCGCCTGGTGCGGCCAGCACGCTGAGGGTGTCGTCAACATGGACGATCCCGCTGCGGCGGTGACGCACCAGGACCGAGCTGGCGTGCACGTTGTCGTCGGCCGGTACCAGTTCCACGCCGGCGGGCACGGTGAAATCCAGGTCATCGGCGAAGTCGGCCTGGGTCTCCACGTCTTCGATCACGTGCGGGTCCCACGGCAGGTGCGGTGCCTGTTGCAGATGACGACGCGTGCCGATCAGGCGCGCGGCGGGCAGCAGCTGGTGCAGGGGCTCGCAGTGCAGGGTGTGGAACGGATGCACGTTGATGATGGCGTCCACCAGCGTGCCGCCGGCGGTCAGGCCCAGCAGGGCCTGGCGGTGGGTCTCGTTGGGGGTGTAGCTGTCCAGGACGAGGAAGCGGCCGTTGGTACGACGCACGACGGAAAGCTGCGTGCCTACGTCGAGCAGGCCGGCCACCTTGAAGGTGCCGCGCAGGTTCCAGAAATCATTGGCGAGTTGCTGCATCGGGATCAGAGGGCGCGGCTGCGGTGGCCGTCGCGGGCGGTTGGCTGGGGGCTTCTGATCCTGCGCAGGCCGCGATTCCAACGGTGTGAACGCGGGTGATGGGCACGTCAGGGTTGCAAGGGCAGCAGCCACGCACGCGTGGGCGGACGCCACGCCCCCCAGCTGCTACCATTGCCCAGCTACCCAGCCAGCCCACCCCGCGCAGACAGTTGCGGGGCGGGCCGTCGCAGAACGGCCCAGCGAGCCAGGACACCCTCCCGTGCCCTTTCAAGGATGCTCGCATGACCCGTCTTTCCGTTTTCCGCTCGGCCGCCCTGGCCGTTGCCATCTCGCTCAGCGTCGGCGCCCCGGCGGCATTTGCCGATAACGCGACCGCTGCTACCGCGGCCAGCACCTCGGTGCAGCGCCAGGCCATCGCCCAGGGCCTGTACGAGCTGGCCTACAGCCCCACCCAGAACGCCGTGTTCGTGGCCTCGTCCGGTGGCTTCGGCGACAACGCCGGCCCGGCCCAGGTGTTGCGCCTGGACCCTGCCACGCTGGCCGTGCAGACCCGCATTCCGTTGGAGCGCAAGGGCTTCGGCGTGGTGCTGGATGACGCGCACAACCGCCTGTACGTCGGCAACACCGTGGACACCTCGGTGACCGTGGTCGACACCGCGAACAACAAGGCCATCGGCATCGTGCAGCTGATGGAAAAGAAGGTGGGCAAGGACGGCAAGGCCGGCTATACCCATGACCTGCGTGAGCTGGTGGTCGACAGCGCCGCCAACCGTCTGTACGTCACCGGCCATTCCGGCGAGGGCAGCGTGCTGTTCGTGGTGGATACCACCACGCTGAAGCTGATCGACACCATCCCTGGCCTGGGCAAGGCCAAGGCGCCGGGCCTGGCGCTGGATGCGGCCAACAAGCGCGTCTACACCAGCAACCTGCTGGCCGACCTGGTGGTGGTGGGCACCGATTCGAAGAAGGTGGTGGCCCAGCACAAGATCGCCGCCGAGCAGCCGATGAACATCGCGCTGGACCCGGGCGGCAAGCGCCTGTTCGTGACCGACCAGGGCTCGGAGATGATCCGCAACTACGTGACCAAGAGCAGCGAGGGCTTCGTCAGCAAGCATCCGGGCCAGCGCGTGCTGGTGCTCGACCGCAGCACCGGCAAGGAACTGGCGAGCATCCCCACCGATGCCGGCCCGCTGGGCATCCTGCTGGATGCACCGCGCAAGCGCCTGTACGTGACCAACCGCGAAGGCGGCACGGTGACCGCGTATGACAGCGCCAGCTACAAGAAGGTGGCCACTTATGCGGTGCCGACCCACCCGAACAGCCTGGCCCTGGATGCGAAGAACAACGTGCTGTTCGTGAGCATCAAGAACGGCGAGAAGGATGCCAAGGGCTCGGAAGAGAGCGTGGCGCGCATCCAGCTGTGATGTGACCGGTAGCGCCGGGCCATGCCCGGCGGATTTCCGGATGAGAAGGCAGGGTGCAGACCCTGCCTTTTTTTTTGTCCGGCCGGCCCGCTGCCGCGTCCAACTGCGCTGAACAGGGCGGGGCGGGTGGTCGACCTGGAATGCGAGCTGCCGCCGGTGGCAAAGGACGAGCGCCCACTGGCTGCGGGATGCTGACCCGGGTGCGCATCCCGCAGCGCTGATGCTACTGTGCGGCCATCGCAACCTCACCATGACGGATATGGGGTACTGGATGGACAAGGAACGGTCTCTTCCCGCGATGGCGCGCGGCCTGCGTATCAGCGTGGTCCTGGCTGCCGCGCTGGTCCTGCCAGGATGTGGCCCGGTGCTGCAGTTCATCGACTGCCACCACCTCTACCCCTATCTGAGCCACACCGAGCGCAGGGAGGACGTGCTGCGCTGGGCCGACCAGTATGTGCTGGGCCATCCGTCCAGCGAATTCCGGCGTGGCATCGGCAAGTGGGGCGGCCCGGGCAGAAACTCGCTGCGGGGCCTGCCTTCGTTGCCAAAGGATCTTTGGGGCAACGAAATACGCTTGGTGGCGGAGGGGCCCGACGGGATTTCGATCATCTTCATTGGCAGGGGTTCCTACCAGGGCCTGTGGATCAGTCGCGACCCGATGCCGGGTGCCGTGGAGTCGGTGCCGGGCTTGTCGGAGCAGTTCACACAATCCATGTACGCGGGACGCGTGGCGGTGCAGTGTTACCAGGAGCGCTGACGGCGCAGGCGTGCGGCGTGCACGCGGTGTCACGGCCGGGGCCGATTCCCTCACGGCAGCTATCGGTGGCCCTGCCTAGCGTAGGTACCTCCTTCCCCCACAGGAGCTGCCATGACTGCCTCTTCCATCCGTCTGCACGTTGAAGACACCGGCGGTACCGGCCGCCCGGTCATCCTCATCCATGGCTGGCCGCTGTCGGCCGAAGCATGGAAGGCCCAGGTGCCGATCCTGCGTGATGCCGGCTACCGGGTGATCAGCTACGACCGGCGCGGGTTCGGCCGCTCGGAAAAGCCGTCGTCCGGCTATGACTACGACACCCTGGCCGCCGATCTGGCCGCGGTGATCGAAGAGCGCGACCTGAAGGACGTGACCCTGGTTGGTTTCTCGATGGGCGGTGGCGAAGTGGCGCGCTACGTGGCCAACCATGGCGAGGGCCGCCTGCACAGCGTGGTGTTCGCGGCCGCCGTGCCGCCGTATCTGCTGCAGAGCCTGGATAACCCCGAAGGCCCGCTTACCCAGGACAAGGCCGACGAGATGCGCGGCGGCCTGGAAAAGGACCGCGAAACGTTCTTCGATGGCTTCACCCGAGATTTCTTCAGCGCCAACGGCAAGCTGATGGTGACCGAGGACGAGCGCCAGGCAGCCATCGCGCTGTGCCACCAGTCCGACCAGACCGCCGCGCTGGGCTGCATGAAGGCCTTTGCCACGACGGATTTCCGCGGTGACCTGAAGAAGGTGAGCGTGCCGACCCTGGTGCTGCATGGCGACAGCGATGCCATCGTGCCGTTCGAAGGCTCGGGTGAGCGCACCCATCGCGCGGTAGCCGGCAGCGAGGTGGTGACCCTGAAGGGCGCGCCGCATGGCTGCAACACCAGCCACGCCGATGACTTCAACCTGGCGCTGCTGAACTTCCTGAAGAAGTGAGCCGGCACGGGCATACTGCCGCCATGGCCACCGTACGCACGCCCCCGTGGAAGAAGCCCAACCCGAAGGGGCAGAAGAAGCAGCCGCTCTCGGATGCGCAGAAGGCCGCCGCGCGGCAACGCGCGGAGGAGAACGGGCGGCGCTACCCGAACCTGGTCGACAACATGTGGGCGGCGAAACTGCCGCGCGGCTGAGCCATCACTCAGCCGCGTGCGGTGCCGCCATGGGGTGCCAATCGGCTTCTCGCCAAGGCGCCACCGTGCGTTCGTGCAGGCGGATCAACGCCGGTGGCAGCGGCATGCAGTCCTGCAGGGCGTCGCGCAGTGCGCGTGCGTCCACCGGTTGCGCGGTGGCGATCTGCAGCACTGGCCCGCGCCGTCGCACCTGCACTGGCAGTACGTCATTTACCTCGGTCATGCCCGCCATGCGCGCCACCCGGTAGCGCATGACGATGGGCCGTGCGGTCTGCTGCAGCACCGGTGCCCACGCCTGCAGCAGCGCGTCCTGCTGGTCGGCCGGTACCTGCACGTCGATGATGGTGGACGGGTAGCCGCGCAGGCTTTCCACGATGACCTGGAAACGCGCGCCGTTGGGCATCAGCAGTATGCAGGCGGCCACGCTGCCGATGAGCACCACGGCGGCAACAGCGGCCCAGCTGCGCGGAATCCTGGGCTGCAGCGTGATGCTGCGCAGGTTGGGGCGGCGCTTGCGCAGGCGCCGGTAGCGGCGCTGCGCCGCGGGACTGGGCAACAGGCTGTGCTCGGGCAGCGGCACTTCGCGCGGCGGTAGACGCGAAAGCCCCCTGTTGATGGCGCGGGCGACCAGCCAGCCCACACCTGCAGCCACCAGCAGTGGCAGAACAAGGCGCACGAACAGGTACAGATCCAGCACTGGCGGCACTCCTGTGCACGTTTCCATGGGCCGCTCATGATCGCGCATCCACCCGGCGATGTCGCATCTGCCAGCCGACAGCGCGGCGACGCCTCGCTAGGATGCGCAACCTTTGCCGGGATGCACTGCATGACGCCCACGACCGCCCGCCTCCGGCGCTTCTTTGGCGCGGGACTGATGCTGTTCCTGCTGCACGTTCTGGCGCTGGCATCGGTGGCGCTGGCGGTGGGCTACTTCCACCACCGCCTGGACCTGCTGCTGGAGCCCATCGAAGTGCCGCTGCTGCTGTCCTGTGGTGGCGGCGACCCGATGGCGCGCATGCAGGTGGCCGAGCATCTGCTGGCCCGCGCCGGTGCGCTGGATGACTGGCAGCCGGTGTGCTGGGTGGTGGTGAGTGCGCTGCTGTGCGCGCTGCTGGGCACGGTGGTTGTCAGCCTGCATTGGCTGCAGCAGGTGCAGGACCTGCATCGGCGCAGTGTCTGGGGGCTGCTGGGCCTGCATCTGCTGGCCAGTGCGCTGGCCGTGCTGCTGCTGGGGCTGTATGAGCAGGTGTGGAGGGGGCTGGTCAACGTGCTGCCGACGGTGTGCATGGCCGAGCCAACGGTGCAGGAGGCGACGGCGATGCTGCCCGCGTACCGCACGCTGCCGCAGATGCTGTCCGATGCCGGCCTGCTGGTACCACAGGTGCCGGATGCACTGGCCATCGTGCTGTGTGGTGTGCTGCTGGCCGCGACGGTGATCGGCGTGTGGTTGTGGCGCGCGCTGCCGATGCCTGCGCCGGAGTAAGCACATGCGTGGGCGCTGGCGTAAGTGGCCCGCGTGCGTCACGCTATGCCGATGGAAAAGGATATTTCATTCGTACGGGCCAGCAGGTTCCTGAGCCTGGTACTGCGGCATGAACCGCAGAAGATCGGCCTGCCGCTGGATGCGCAGGGATGGGCCGGCATCGATGACCTGCTGGCGCGGTTGCCCGCGCATGGTGTGCGGCTGGACCGCGATGGTCTGCAGCAGTTGGTGCGCGACAACGACAAGCAGCGCTTTGCGATCAGCGATGACGGCCAGCGTATCCGCGCCAGCCAGGGCCACTCGATCAAGGTGGACCTTGGCCTGGCGGCGCTTGAGCCGCCGCCGTGGCTGTACCACGGCACCGTGCCGCGCTTCCTCGAAGCGATTGCCAGCGAGGGCCTGCGCCCGGGTGAGCGCCAACATGTGCACTTGTCGCCGGACCGCGCCACCGCCTTCCAGGTGGGCTCGCGCCGCGGTACGCCGGTGATCCTCAGCGTGGATGCGGGGCGCATGCATGCCGATGGCCACAGCTTCTACCAGTCGGCCAACGGTGTGTGGCTGACCGCGCACGTGCCGCCGCGTTACATAGCGGGTTGAAGCAGCGCTGGTCGAGGCGACTGGCTGCACCGTGCCGCGCGCAGGTAGAGTGGCCGTTCCTGCCGGAACAAGGATCTGCCGATGCGTTCGTTGCTGCGTGCCGTGCCCCTGCTGCTGCTCTCGCTGGTGGCGCAGGCGGGTGAAGTCGACCGCCGTATTGCGGTGACCATCGATGACCTGCCGTGGGCGCGCCTGGACGAGATCGTGCCGGCGGACCTGCAGGCGCGGCACGAGGCGCTGATGGCGCAGCTGCACCAGGCCGGTGTGCCGGTGGTCGGCTTCGTCAACGGCAACAAGCTGGAAGTGGACGGCGTGGTGCAGCCGGCGCGCGTGCAGATGCTGCGCGACTGGCGCGATGCCGGCTATGAGCTGGGCAACCACACCTGGTCGCACATGGATCTGAACGCCAAGGGCGTGGCCGCCTTCCAGCAGGATTTCCTGCGCGGCGAAGAAGTGCTGAAGCCGTTGCTGGCCGAGCGTGGCCAGGTGCCGCAGTGGATGCGCCACCCCTACCTGCGTGCCGGCCGCACGCCGCAGGATCGCGCGGTGATGGAGACGTTCTTCGACGAGCACGGCTACCGCATTGCGCCGGTGACCGTCGACAACGGCGAGTGGGTGTGGGCCTTCGCCTATGCCAACGTGATGAACGAGCAGCCGGATTCACCCGAACGCGATGCGACGCTGGCGCGCCTGCGCAAGGGCTATGTGCCGTACATGCTGAACAAGCTGGACTACTACGAACAGCAGTCGCAGGCGCTGCTGGGCTACGCGCTGCCGCAGGTGTGGCTGATGCATGCCAACGAACTGAATGCAGCAACCTTCGCCGAGCTGGTGGCCGCGACCAAGCGGCGTGGCTACCGCTTTGTATCGCTGGAAGAGGCCGTGCGTGACCCGGCGTATGCGCGTGGTACCGAGGGCTATGACGGGCGCTATGGCCCCAGCTGGCTGCACCGTTGGGCGATGGCCGAGAAGAAGCCGAAGGACTACTACGGCACGGAACCGGTCGTGCCGCAGTGGGTGAAGACGCTGGCCAAGGTCAATTACGAATGATGGCCAGCAGATAAGGATCAGCGCTTGACGGCCAGTACGCCGTCCAGCGCCAGCTCGGCCTTGAAGCCGGCCTTTTCCAGGCGCTTGGCCACTTCGCGCGGCACGTCGCGGCCGCTGGTCAGTTTGTTCGGCGCGCCGGTGTAGTGGAACAGGCGGCCGCCCTTGCGGATGACGCGGGCCAGGTGATCGTAGAACGCCTGCGAATACAGTTCACCAGCGATGCCGAAGCGCGGCGGGTCGTGCAGGATGGCATCGACGCTGTTGCTGGCGACCTGCTCGATCTGCTGCGAGACATCGCCCTGGCCGAAGTGCAGGCGACCACCGGCGGCCGCGGAGTCTGGATCAGGCGACCACGGATTGAGCGTGCGCAGCCACATCACGTCGGCGTTCTTTTCGAACGAACGGATCTGGCCGACGCCGGCTTCCAGCGCGCACGCGGCGAAGTAGCCGAGGCCACCACAGGTATCGAGGATGGACTTGCCAGCCGGGGCGACCAGTTCGACCTTGCGGCGCGCGTCTTCGAACGGCGACAGCTTGGAGGTCGGCAGCATCTTGATGCCGTCGATCTCGAAGGTGGGCGCGCCCCATTCGGTGGGCACCAGCTTGATGAGCGAGCCGCTGAACCGCGAGATCGAGGCGAAGTCCTCGCCGTCCCAGTAGTACAGCGTGCGGTCCTTCAGCTTGCCCGGCCACGGGTAGTGCTGGCCGCGGAAGCTGAAGCCCTCGGCGTCCAGACCGACCGTTTCCTCGCTGCGGCCCAGGTCGAGCGAGCCCTGCCAGTCGGCAGCGCCCTTGTCGTGCGCGCGGCGCAGGGTGTCGGCGCTGTCGCGGGTGAGCAGGGGGCCGGTGTAATGGGGCACGGCGGGTACCGGGGCTGGGCGGGGGAGGGCATGGTACCCGACCGGCCGTGAGCCCTGCAGGGGGGCGGGCCTGCGCTATGGGGTGCTGGTGCAGGCAAAACCGTGGGTGGTGCCCTCACCGGCCAGGAAGCTGACGCCGCTGGAGGGCTCGGCGTCCCGCAGTGTGCAGGCGCGGCGATGCACGGCCTGCGTCGCTGGCGGCTGCCGCGAGTACTCATACAGCATGCTGCCGTCGTCCAGCAGCTGCCAGTGCACCGTGACCCGGGTGCGCTCCCCATCGTCGGTGTCCCAATCGATGGTGCGCAGTACCAGGGTGCGGCCATCGTTGGCCTGGCGTACCTCGTCATAGGCACCGGTGGTGATGACCTGCACCACGGCGAGCAGCAGCGACAAAAGCATGGTGAGGCCCCCAAAGTGGCCAGCCTCGGATGTGCTGCGGCGCTACGCCATCAGGAAAGTTGCAGATCAGTCGCACTTCACCGCATACACCGGCCCGGCGCCGATCAGCAGCAGGGCCATGTAGTCGCTGTCACTGGCCTTTGCCTTCATCGAGGCACCGCGCGTGGTGTGGAACAGGCCGAAGCCCCCGGCGCGGCGGAGGAGCGCGCTGTCGATCTGCTCGGCATCGTCGCGGAAGTAGCGGGCGATGTCGCTGCGGCTGGCCTGGCTGAGGGCGTTGGGTTCGCGCTGCCAGTGGCCGTCGCGCTCGAAGGAGACGAAGTACTGGCCGCCTTCCTTGTCGATGCGGAACTCGGCGGGCTTGCGCGTGCTGGTGGTGAAGCAGCCCTGCAGGGGATCGGAGGAGAACGGCAGCTGGGTGCCGCCGGAACAGGCGGCCAGCAGCAGGAGGACACCGGGCAACAGCGGGCGCAGCGCGTGCATGGGATGTCCCGACGGGGCAGGTGCGGCTAGTGTAGGGCGGGGGCGGGGCCTGCCCGTACCGATAATCGGCAAGAACCAGGGAACTGCGATGGCACAGGGCAAGGCACCGTGGTGCGGGTTGGCGAGCTGGCTGGGACTGCTGGCCGGGTGGGGCGCAGGCTGGCTGGCGGCGCTGGCCTTCGGTGGGAGCGCACCGGCGGCCGGGCTGAGCGTGGGCGTGCTGGCCTCGGCCGTGGTCGGGCTGGGCCTGGCCGTGGCGGCACGGGCACGCGACGAGCGCTACGCGTGGCTGGGCATCGGCGGCGCGGTGCTGAGCGCGCTGCCGTTGAAGCTGTACCTGCTGCGGATGCTGTTGAAGCTCTGAACGGTAGTGCCGGCCGCTGGCCGGCAAACCCGCACCCTCACGCCGTGCGATGGATCTCCAACGTCACATGCACCAGTTCCTCGTGCACGGCCAGCGCCCTGCGCAGCTGGTCGGCATCCAGGTCGGCATCGCTGGTAACCACGCTGGCAGCCACCGCGTACTTGCCGCGGCCCACCTGCCAAACGTGCAGATCGGCCAGGCGCACCGGCCACGGGCCCTGTTCGATCACTTCGCGTACTTCAGCCACCACCGGCGCATCCATCTGCGCATCCAGCAGCACGCGACCGCTGTCGCGCAGCAGGCCGACCGCCCAGACCGTCACCAGCACCGCACCGACCAGGCCCATTACCGGGTCCAGCCAGGCGGCACCCCACAGCTTGCCGCCCAGCAGGGCGACGATGGCCAGCACCGAGGTCGCGGCGTCGGCCAGCACGTGCATGTAGGCCGAGCGCAGGTTGAGGTCATGCCCGTGCGCGTGGCCATGCGCATGCCCATGGGAGTGATCGTGGTCATGGTGATCATGGCCGTGCCCGTGCCCGTGCCCGTGATGAGGGTGGGCGTGGCCCGGGCTGTCGTGCAGCCACCAGGCGCACAGCAGGTTCACGCCCAGGCCGACCACGGCGATGAGGATGGCCTCGTCGTAGTGGATGGGCGCCGGTACCCACAGGCGCTGCAGCGACTGCACGGCCATCAGCGCGGCCACGCCGAGCAGGGCGATGGCACTGGTGTAGCCGGCCAGGATCTCGATCTTCCAGGTGCCGAAGGCAAAGCGCGGATCGTGCGCATAGCGCCGCGCGCAGCGGTAGGCGAACACCGAGAGGCCGAGCGCCAGGGCGTGCGAGCTCATGTGCCAGCCATCGGCCAGCACGGCCATGGAGTTGAACCACCAGCCACCGAAGATCTCGATGAACATCATGCTGACGGTGAGCCACATGGCGCGGCGGGTGTTGCGTTCGGCCAGCGGATTGCCGTCGTCGAACCGGTGGTCGTGGCGGCGGGAGGCGGCGAGGGCGTCCAGGTGCATGGGGGCATTCGTGAGTGGAAGGATACCCCCGTAGGGTATACGATACGGCCATGGCACATGTACACAAGAACCGGAAACAACTGCTGACCCGGGTGCGCCGCATCGGCGGCCAGGTGGCAGCGCTGGAACAGGCACTGGACCGCCCCGAGGGGGCCGCGGGCGACTGCGCGGACGTGCTGGTGCAGGTGGCGGCCGTGCGCGGCGCTGCCCACAGCCTGCTGATGGAGCTGCTGCACGAGCACCTGCAGGAACACGTGGTGGCCGCCGAGGACCCGCAGCAGCGGGCGGCCGAGGCGGAAGTGCTGGTGGAGCTGCTGCGCCGCTACGGCAAATAGCCCGGGCGGGGCAGTCGAGCAAGCTCGACTCTACGCTTCAGCCCGGTAGTGCCGTCCGCTGGCCGGCAACCCCACCGCAGCGTCGTCGTGCCCGTTTAATGTTATATAGTAACATTTCCATCCGCAGCCCTCCGCCCCGCATGAACCCTGTTTCCCGCGCCGACCGCCGCCTGCCGGTCACCGTGCTGTCCGGCTTCCTTGGCGCCGGCAAGACCACCCTGCTCAACCAGATCCTGCGCAACCGCGACGGCCTGCGCGTGGCGGTCATCGTCAACGACATGAGCGAAGTGAACATCGATGCGCAGCTGCTGCGCGACGGGGGCGCCGAGCTGCGCCGTACCGAGGAAACGCTGGTTGAGTTCAGCAATGGCTGCATCTGCTGCACCCTGCGCGACGACCTGCTGCAGGAAGTACGACGCCTGGCCGACGCCGGCCGCTATGACTACCTGCTGATCGAATCGACCGGCATCGGCGAGCCCATGCCGGTGGCCGCCACTTTCGCCGTGCGCGACGAACACGGCTTCAGCCTGAGCGACATCGCGCGGCTGGACACGATGGTGACCGTGGTCGATGGCAGCGCATTCCTGGCCGACTTCGGCTCGACCCTGCGCCTGGCCGAGCGCGGCCAGCAGGCCGGCCCGGACGATGACCGCGGCGTGGTCGACCTGCTGTGCGAGCAGGTGGAGTTTGCCGACGTGATCGTGGTGAGCAAGGTCGAGCAGACCGATGAGGACGTGCTGCAGGACACGCTGGCGGTGCTGCGTGGCCTGAACCGCGATGCCAAGCTGCTGCTGTCGTCGTTTGGCGATGTGCCGCTGCGCGAGCTGCTGGACACCGGTCGCTTCGATTTCGACCGTGCGCAGCAGGCGCCGGGCTGGGTGAAGGAACTGCGTGGCGAGCACACGCCGGAGACCGAGGAATACGGCATCGACAGTTTCGTCTATCGATCGCACCGGCCGTTCCATCCGGGCCGTTTCGCCCGCGCGCTGCAGGAGGGCATGCCCGGGGTGATCCGCAGCAAGGGCTGGTTCTGGCTGGCCAACCGCATGGACTGGGTGGGCGAACTGAGCAGCGTGGGCGCGGCGACGCGCACGCAGGCGGCTGGCTTCTGGTACGCGGCGCGCGAGCGTGTGCGTGCCGGCGATGAGGACACCACGCCGCTGCTGCCGCCGACGCCGCTGCCCTACAGCGACCTGGGCTGGGCGCGGCAGCAGGCGGACTGCTGGAGCGCGCCGTTGCCCGGGGTGGAGGAATTCCCCGATGGGGATGCGCATGCGGCGATGGCGCGTCTGTGGCACCCACTGTGGGGTGACCGTCGGCAGGAGCTGGTGGTGATTGGCGTGCACATGGATGAGCGCGCGGTGCGTGCGACGTTGGATGCGTGCCTGCTCAATGACAGTGAGCTGCGCGCGGGACCGTTGTTGTGGCAGCAGTTGCCGCAGGCGTTCCCGGTGTGGAAGCGCTGAGGGCAGAAGCATCCACGCGTGGCGTGGCTCTACTGGTAGATCCACGCCATGCGTGGATGGCGGGGCACAACCAGACCAGTAGATCCACGCCATGCGTGGATGGCGGGGCACAACCAGACCAGTAGATCCACGCCATGCGTGGATGGCGGGGTCATCGGGCCGGGGTCAGAGCCCTTTTGCTTCGCAAAAGGGATCCGACCCCGGGTCTGCATCGCGCCATTGCCAGCCCTCGGCTCCCACCTGCAGCACCTGCGTCGGCCGCAATGCGCGCAGCAGGTGGGTGTCATGGCTCACCATCACCAGGCCGCCTTCCCATGCACCCAACAGTGACTCCAGCGCCTGCAGCGCGTTCAGGTCCAGTGCGTTGCCGGGCTCGTCCAGCAGCAACAGCTGTGGTGCCGGTTGCGCATAGAGCACGCTGGCCAGCGCGCCCTTCACCCGCTCGCCATCGCTGAGGCTGCTGGCCGGCCGCTGGATGCGCTGTGCGTCCAGCCCGAGCAGGGCAAGCCGCGTGCGCAGCTCGGCGGGGTCGGTCGTGGGATTGGCCGACTGCACCGTATCGAGGATGCTGCGATCGCCAGCCAGTGCCAGCAGCTGCTGGTCCAGCAGGGCGAGCGGTGCATGCCGCTGCACCTCGCCCGCGCGCGCATCCCTCTGGCCCGCCAGCACGCGCAGCAGAGTGGACTTGCCGCTGCCGTTGTCACCGACCACGGCAATGCGCTGGCCACGGCGGATATCCAGCTGCAACGGTGCGCTGCAGCCATGCGGCAACACCAGGTCGTGGGCCTGCAGCAGCCGCGCGCTGCCACGCTCGCCCTCGCTGGCAAACAGTGCAAGTTCGGGGGCTGCCTGCACGGCTGCGGCGGCACTGCGCAGCTGCTGCGCGCTGGCCTGCAGGCGGTCGCCCTGGATCTGCTGCGCACGGCCCTGGGTGGCCTCGGCACGCTGCTTCTGACCGCCCAGCAGGATCGGCGCCTGGTTGGCCTGTTTCGCATCGCGGTTGCCGCGCGCCTGCCGCTGTTGCTGGCGCTCGTGCTGCTCGCGCGCGCTGCGCTGCTGCTGGCGGTGCTGGGCGCGGGCATGGTCGAGCTGGGCGGCCGCAGCTTCGCGCTCGGCAGCGCGTGCATCGGCGTAGTGCTGCCACGGCCCGCCATAGCGATGCAGCCCGTGCGCGTCCAGTTCAACGATCTGCTGCATGTGGGCCAGCAGCTCGCGGTCGTGGCTGATCACCAGCAGCCCGCCCGGCCACTGCTGCAATTGCTGGTACAGCTGCTGGCGGTTGCGTGCATCCAGGTGGTTGCTGGGCTCGTCGAGGATGAGCCAGTCGGCGCCGCTGGCCCATGCGCCGGACAATGCAACGCGCATGGCCTGGCCACCGCTGAGGCGCGCGGCCGGCTGTGTGGGCTGCAGATCCTCGGGCAGGCCGAGGGCACGCCATTGCTGCTGCAGGCGTTCGCGCAGGTCCCAGCGATCACCGATGCAGGCGAAATCGGCTTCGTCGATGCTGCCGGCTTCGATGCGTTCCAGTGCCGCCAGCTCAGCGCCGACGCCGGCCAGTTCGCCCACGGTGCCGCGTGGCGGGTAGCCCGGCGTGGGCAGCAGGAAGACCCGGCCGCTGCCGCGTACCTGGCCGCTGTCGGGCGTCAGTTGCCCGGCCAGCAGGCGCGTGAGCACGCTCTTGCCGGTGCCATTGGCACCGACCAGGCCGGTAGCCACCGGTTCAAAGGAAAACGAGAGTTCGGAAAACAGCGATCGGCCATCGGCCAACCGATAGGACACGCGATCGAGCGCGAGGGAATGCGTGGTCATGCGACCTCCATGGGATGCCTGGTTCTCCCCTGCGCACAGGGGCGGGAAGAGTCGGGCCGTCTAGTGGAAAGACGGCGGCATCACTGGCGCATTGGTCGCGAGCCTCTTGGAGAAATGAGCGGGCAGTATAGCGCGGGTGGCTGAATGGTCGCGGTGGCGACGGTCACGTCATCCACGCATGGCGTGGATCTACTGGGCTACGCGACGGTGTGCGGCCGGGTTACGGGACGGTATCCAGCCGCGCGCCGATGAAATCGATGAACACCCGCAGCTTCGGCAGCACATGGCGGCCGGAGGGCCACAGCAGGTGGAAGGTGCCGCAGGAATGCACGTGCTCGTCCAGCACGGTGACCAGGCGGCCATCGGCGATGGCATCGCGCACGGAGTGCACCGGCACGAAGGCCAGGCCGATATCGCGCAGGGCCAGTTCCACCCGCGCTTCGATGGTGTTGGCGACCATGTGCACGGGCAGTTCCTGCGCGGCCTCTTCATGCGGCCACTGGATCGGCCACGGTTCCAGCTTGCCGCTGCTGGGGAATTTGTAGTGCAGCAGCGTGTGCTGCAACAGGTCGGACGGCGCCTTGGGCACGCCGCGCCGCTGCAGGTAGGCCGGTGAGGCGACGATGCGCCGCGGGAACACGCCCAGGCGCCGGGCGTTCATCCGCGAATCGCTGGGTTCGCCCACGCGCAGCACGGCATCGAAGCCTTCTTCGATGACATCGACCAGGCGGTCGCTGAAATCCAAGTCAAGGCGGATGTCCGGGTAGGCGGCCATGAAATCGGCCAGCAGCGGCAGGGTCAGGTCGCCCACCAGCGGCAGGCTGATGCGCAGGGTGCCGCTGGGTGCGGCGTGCGGCTGGGCCAGTTCGGTGCGCGCGGCATCGCGCTCGGCGAGGATGCGGCGGCAGCGCGCCAGGAACAGCTGACCCTCGGCAGTGAGGGTGATGCTGCGCGTGCTGCGGTGGAACAGGCGCACGCCCAGCGCGTGTTCCAGCCGCGCCACGCACTTGCCGGCAGCCGAGGCGGAGATGCCCTGCAGGCGGCCGGTCTCGACGAAGCTGCGGGTGTCGGCTGCATGCACGAAGGTCTGCAGGTTGGCGAGATTGTCGAGGACGGACATGCGGAAGTGCGGCGGGAAAACCGCAGGGTAGGGCCAGTTGCCGCGGGCGGCCAGCGGGCCGTTGCAACACTGCGGTGCAGGGCCGGTGCGCCGTGGCAGTCCGCGCAGTCCGCCGATTGCGGACCTGGGGGTCCACGAAGCACGGAGCGCTGACCCGCTTTTTGCGGCGGCGCAGGCTGCCTAACGTGGCGACCCTCCCCCAAAGGATTGCCCCATGAACGCTCTTCCTCTCGACGAACCCATGCCCACATTGCCCGGCGTGGCCCACGTGCTGCAGCAGGCCCACCCGCAGCGCCTGGTGGGCGCGGTGGTGCTGGTGCGCGAGCACGGTGTGCTGCGCCACGCCAGCGCCACCGGCCTGGCCGACCGCGAGGCAGCCACGCCGATGCAGCGCGACCAGCTGTTCCGCCTGGCCTCGGTGAGCAAGCCGCTGCTGACCGCTGTGATCCTGCGCCTGGTGGCCGACGGCGTGCTGGACCTCGATGTACCCGTGCAGCGCTGGCTGCCGACCTTCCGCCCGGCATTGGACGATGGCAGCGTGCCGCCGATCAGCCTGCGGCAGCTGCTGAGCCACACCAGCGGTCTCGGCTATCGCTTCCTGGAAGCGGATGCGCAGGGGCCGTATGCGCGTGCGGGTGTAAGCGATGGCATGGATGCGAACCCGCTGAGCCTGCAGGACAACGTGCAGCGCATCGGCCAGGTGCCGCTGCTGTTCGCGCCGGGCAGCCAGTGGCTGTATTCGCTGGGCGTGGATGTGGCCGGTGCCGTGGCCGAAGCCGCGAGCGGGCAGACGCTGCAGCAGTTGTTCGATCGCCTGCTGGCACAGCCGCTGGGCCTGCGCGATACCGGCTTAAGCACCACGCAGGGCGCGCGCCTGGCGACGCCCTATGTGAGCGATGCGCCTGTGCCGCACCGGCTGCAGGAAGGCGAAGTCGTCGCGCCCTTCGACGGCACGGTGGGCATCGAATACAGCCTGGCGCGCGCCACCGACCCCAGTCGCTATGCCTCGGCCGGTGCCGGGCTGATCGGCAGCGCCGATGAGGTGATGACCGTGCTCGAAGCGCTGCGCGATGTGCAGGCCTCTGCGTTGCTGCCGCCGGAGCTGGCTGCAGAGATGGGGGCTTTGCAGGCGGGCGAAGACGGACCGCCCGATCCGCCGGGCTGGGGCTTCGGCCTGGGCTTTGCGGTGCTGCGTGATGCGGCCGCTTCGGGCACGCCGCAGGGCGTGGGCACGTGGCGCTGGGGCGGTGCCTATGGCCACAGCTGGTTTGTCGATCCCGCGCGTGGCCTCAGCGTGGTGGCCCTCACCAACACGCTGTACGAAGGCATGCACGGGGCCTTCGTCGATGAGTTGCGCGATGCGGTGTACCGCGATCTGGAGGCGGTGCGATGAGCGGGCATGCCGTCGATGCATCGTCGCCTGCGGGCGAGGCCACGCGTCTGCCATGGAATGGCCTGCTGGCACTGGCCGGTGCCAGCTTCATCACCCTGCTGACCGAAACCCTGCCGGCCGGCGTGCTGCGGCCGATGGGGCAGAGCCTGGGCGTGAGCGATGCGGCAGTGGGGCAGTTGGTGAGCGTGTATGCACTGGGCTCGGTGCTGGCGGCGTTGCCGATGACCGCGCTGACCCAGCGGCTGCCGCGTCGGCCTTTGCTGCTGGCGGCGATTGCTGGCTTCGTGGTGGTCAATGCGCTGACCGCGTTGACCAGCAACTACACACTGCTGCTGGTGGTGCGGTTCCTGGCCGGCGTGGGTGCCGGCCTGCTGTGGTCGCTGGTGGCCGGCTATGCCGCGCGCCTGGTGGTGCCCGAACTGCAGGGGCGGGCGATCGCGGTGGCGATGGTCGGTTCACCGTTGGCGCTGTCGCTGGGTGTGCCGGCGGGCACGCTGCTGGGCCAGCAGATCGGCTGGCGCTGGGCCTTCGGGCTGATGGCCCTGCTGGCGGTGCTGCTGCTGGGCTGGGTGCGCTGGGCGGTGCCTGCGCTGCCGGCGGCCGGTGGCCGCCAGCGCACGCCGCTGGGCCGCGTCTGGCGGCTGCCCGGGGTACGCAGCACGCTGCTGGTGATGGCGCTGTACGTGCTGGCGCACAACGTGCTCTACACCTACATCGAGCCGCTGGCGATCCTGGCCAACGCGCAGCATTGGCTGGACCGCGTGCTGCTGGCGTTTGGCGTGGCGGCCGTCGCCGGCATCGGCATTGCCGGCTGGGGCGTGGATCGCCATCTGCGCGCGCTGGTGTGGGCGGCCGTGGCCGGCTTCGTGCTGGCGGTGCTGGCCCTGCTGCTGTGGCCGGGCGTGCCGCAGGTGCTGCTGCTGGCCAGCGTGCTGTGGGGCGTAGCGTTTGGCGCGGTGCCGACGCTGTTCCAGACCGCGGTGGCGCGGCGTGCGGGCGCGGCGGCGGACCTGGCGCAGTCGATGCTGGTGACCGGCTGGAACCTGGCGATTGCCGCCGGTGGCATGGCCGGCGGCGTGGTGCTGCAGTCGGTGGGGGCCGGGCAGCTGGCGTGGTTGCCGTTGCTGCTGCTGGCGGTGTGTGCGGCGTGGTTGTGGGCGCGGCCGAAGGCCTGGGGGTAGCGGCTGTTGCATGGGAATGCCGGCCAGCGGCTGGCACTACCAGGGCTGCGTCATCCACGCATGGCGTGGATCTACTCCGCGGCGGCCCGCTCGATCGGCACGCTGCGCGGGTTCTGCATGTCCTCCCGCGCGGTGCCGTAGCGCTGCTGGCGCTGGTGGTGGAAGGCGATGAACGCATCGCGCGGCAGCGGCCGCGAGAACAGCCAGCCCTGGCCGAACTGCACCTGCTGGCTGTGCAGGTAGGCCAGCTGCGGTTCGGTCTCCACGCCCTCGGCCACCACCCACAGGCCCAGCTCCTTGGCCATGTCGATGATGTGCGGGGTAACCGGGCTGGTCGCGCTCTCGGTGCCGATGGCATCGACGAACGACTTGTCGATCTTCAGCGCGTCCAGCGGCAGCTGCTCCAGGTACTGCAGGCTGGAATAGCCCACGCCGAAATCGTCGATGGCGATGCTGTGGCCGGCACGGCGTGCGGCGGCCAGCATGGTGCGGGCGCGGTCGGCATCGAGGAAACCGCGCTCGGTGGCTTCCAGCCAGATCTGCTGCGGCAGGATGCCGCTGCCGGCCATGCGCTGGGTGATCGACTTCAACGCGCGACCGCTGATGATGTCCTCGGCCGCAAGGTTGATGGCGATGTGCGCGCTGCGGTCATGCACCAGCAGTTCGCGCATGTCCGACACCACGTTCTCGATCACCAGGTCGGTGAGTGCGGCGATCAGGCCGTGCTCCTCGGCCAGCGGCACGAAGATGTCCGGGCGCACCTGGGTGCCATCCGGACGCTGCCAGCGCACCAGCGCCTCGGCACCGACGCAGATGCCGGTCTCCAGTTCGATGATGGGCTGGTAGTGCAGGTACAGCTCGCGGCGGCGGATGGCGATGGACAGTTCGCCGCGCAGCGACAGGCGACGGCGCGACAGCCAGATCACCACGCCGGCGCCGGCAGCGGCCAGCAGCAGGCCCACCGGCACGAACAGCCAGGCCTGCTGGCGGAAGGTGGCGGCCAGGGCGGTACGCGGGCCGGTGGCAATGGCCAGCCACTCGTTGTTGCGGGCCGTGGCGTACAGGGTGTCGTCGTCCAGGCCCTCGCCGGGCTGGCGCAGCTGCTGCAGCAGCAGGTCCGGGTTGATGCCGTCCTGCTTGGACAGCAGGCGGCCGTCGGGGCTGGCCAGGGCCAGGCGCACCTGTGGATCGGCGATGACATCGACGAAGCGGCGCGGATCGACCAGGGTGTCGTAGGAGCCGTAGAGAATGGACAGCACCTTGCGCTGCTCGGTGGCCTGCGGGCGCACGTCCACCTTGATGCCCGCGCCATCGCTGGTGACGTGGTCGGGCGTGGGCGTGTCGACGTCGCCCTCGAACATGCCCCAGGAGGTGCAGCGCAGCTTGCCCGCCTCGAAGTAGCCCATCTGGTCGACCGAGGGCGTGGTCATCACCAGCGTCTGCATGCGCCGCACGTGCTCGGGGCTGCAGGGCGGCAGGCGCGAGGCTTCGGCGGCCTTCAGCACGGCCAGCGATTCCTGGTAGGAGACGTCAGCGCGGCGCAGGGCACGCTCGGCGATCTCGTGCAGGCGCTCCTGTTCCAGGCCGACCGCGCTGTTCCAGGTGGCGTAGACCATCGCGGTGATCGGCACGACGGCCGCCAGGATCGCCAGCAGGGTCGCGGCGATGATGACGCCCAGGCGGCTCATGGCAGGTTTTCCAGGGGGCGGGGCAGGGCGCTGCGCATGGCGGGCCAGTCCTTGGTCGGATGCGCTATCTGAGCATGTTGCGGCCCCGGGGGGAAATGGTTGGGACGCGTGCGCCTCCAATTTGACGCTTTCAGCCCTTCCAGCGCTGGCGCTCGGCGCCGCAGAGGACTACCGTCGGAGGCTTCACCCGCCCCTTCCCGCGCCCATGACCGAGCCCGCCACGCCCCCCGAACACCTGCGCCGCAGCCTGTCCAACCGCCACCTGCAACTGATCGCCATCGGCGGTGCCATCGGTACCGGCCTGTTCATGGGATCGGGCAAGACCATCAGCCTGGCCGGTCCGTCCATCCTGTTCGTCTACCTCATCATCGGCGCGATGCTGTTCTTCGTGATGCGCGCGATGGGCGAGCTGCTGCTGTCCAACCTGCAGTACAAGTCCTTCATCGACTTCTCCACCGACCTGCTCGGCCCCTGGGCCGGGTTCTTCTGCGGGTGGACGTACTGGTTCTGCTGGATCGTCACCGCCATCGCCGATGTCATCGCCATCGCCGCCTACGCGCAGTTCTGGTTCCCCGAACTGCAGGCGTGGATACCGGCACTGCTGTGCGTGATGCTGCTGCTGGGTCTGAACCTGGTGACGGTGAAGCTGTTCGGCGAGATGGAGTTCTGGTTCGCGCTGATCAAGATCGTGGCCATCTGCGCGCTGATCATCACCGGTGCCGGCCTGGTGGCCTGGGGCTTCACCTCGCCCAGCGGCCATACCGCCTCGCTGTCCAACCTGTGGAATGACGGCGGCATGTTCCCGATGGGCCTGGTCGGCTTCTTCGCCGGCTTCCAGATCGCGGTGTTCGCCTTCGTCGGCATCGAGCTGGTGGGCACCACCGCCGCCGAAACCGCCGACCCGGAGCGCAACCTGCCCAAGGCGATCAACTCTATCCCGGTGCGCATCATCATCTTCTACGTGCTGGCCCTGGTCGCGATCATGGCGGTGACGCCGTGGCGCCAGGTGGTGCCGGACAAGAGCCCGTTCGTGCAGCTGTTCGTGCTGGCCGGAATCCCCGCCGCGGCCAGTCTGATCAACTTCGTGGTGCTGACCTCGGCCACGTCGTCGGCCAACAGCGGCATCTTCTCCACCAGCCGCATGCTGTACGGCCTGGCCGAAGAGGGCCACGCCCCGCGCGGTCTGTCGCGCCTGTCACGCGCGGCGGTGCCGGCCCGCGGCCTGCTGTTCTCGTGCCTGTGCCTGCTGGGTGGCACCCTGCTGATCTACCTGATCCCGAACCTGGTGACCGCCTTCACCCTGGTGACGACGCTGGCGACGGTGCTCTTCATCTTCGTCTGGTCGCTGATCCTGGTGGCCTACATGGTCTACCGCCGCCGCTACCCGGAGCGCCACGCCGCCTCGATCTTCAAGATGCCCGGTGGCGTTGCCATGTGCTGGGCCTGCCTGGTGTTCTTCGCCGGCGTGCTGGTACTGCTGAGCCTGCAGGCCGACACCCGCCAGGCGCTGGTAGCCAGCCCGGTGTGGTTCGTGCTGCTGGGCGCGGGGTACTGGCTGCGGAGCAGGAATGGGTAGAGTCGACCGTTGGTCGACTACCGCGCGCAGCGCGATGTTTTTCGCATTCTGAACGGGGGAGCAGTCGACCAACGGTCGACTCTACCGTGTCGCCTCCCACCCCATTCACCCGGAATTAGCGGGCGCAGCCGGATCATCCGGCCGCCATGACCCTCCGCCTCGCCCTCGTTGCGCTGTTGCTGCTGCCGGGCCTGGCCAGCGCCCGCACGGTCTACCGCTGCGTGCAGGGCAACACGGTCAGCCTCGCCACCGCACCAGAGCCCGGCTCGCGCTGTACGCCGAAGGAGATCGACGACAACGCCATCCAGGCCCCCAACCTGTGGGGCAACATGGGCGTGTTCAGCGGCGTGCTGTACGAACGCGAGCAGGACGGGAAGCTGGTCTACTCCACCCGCAACCTGCCGGGCTCACGGGTGTTCCTGAAGTTCACCGTCGCCACCCCGCCCGGTGAGCCCGCCCACGAGGGCCTGGGCAAGGTCGGAAAGCCGCAGCTGGCCCAGCACGCCAGGCAGTTCAAGGCAGCCGCCAAGGCCACCGGCGTCGACGACGCTTGGCTGCGCGCGATCGCCCACGCCGAAAGCAACTTCGATGCGCTGGCCGTCTCCAGCAAGGGCGCGCAGGGCGTGATGCAGCTGATGCCCGAGACCGCGCTGGAATACGGCGTGCGTGATCCGTTCTCGCCACAGCAGTCCATCGACGGCGGGGCGCGCTACATGCGTGCGCTGCTGCGCCGCTACAACGGCGACCGCGCGCTGTCAGCGGCCGCCTACAACGCCGGCATCGGCGCGGTCACCCGCTACAAGGGCGTGCCGCCGTATGCCGAAACCCTGGCCTACGTGGACAAGGTGATGGCGCTGTACACGCGCTATCGCGAGGCGATGGGCATCCGCAGCGAAGTACCGGCGAAGTAGGCTCAGCGGATGCGATCGCTGGCGAACAGGTCATAGCGATCAATGCGCCCCACCTCGGCGAGGGCGGCCTGCACTTCGGGCCGGGCCACCAGTTCGCGCCAGCGCGCCTGCAGGGCAGCGTCGGCGGGCAGCGTCGGCGCGTTGCGCATCTCCTGCAACGCCAGCAACGCGCTGCTGCGCAGCTTCACCGATTCCAGCTGCACGATCAGCATGACCGTCGCTTCGTTCATCCGTCCTGCCGCCAGTGGCAGTTGGTAGAGCAGGTCGGCGGCCGCCGGTCCCTGCTCGGACACGCCGCGTGCGGCGTCAGCGGCTGCGGTCTTGTCGCCCCTCTGCTGCGCGGCGATGAAGCGGATGTAATGCCGTTGGGCGGTGGCGTAGCCAGTCAGCGGCGCGGTTGTGGCCACGGCGGCCTGTGCCTCCTCGTAGCGGCCGAGTGCTGTAAGCAGCAGACCGAGATTCAGCTGCTGCACCGAGGCATGGGGCGTGCCTTCGGTCATCCGTACGGCAATGCGCAGGGTATCCACTGCGGCATCGGGCTGGCCCAGCCGGTGCTGGGCGGTGGCGCGGCTGGCCAGCAGCGCCGGCCCCCACTTCAGCTGCGGGCCGACGAAGTGCAGGCCTTCGGCAACGGCCTTGGCGGTGTCATCGGTGATGGCCATTACCTGCGCGTTGTCGCCCAGCATCAGCGCGGCAGCGGCGAGGCGGGCGAGGCTCGCATCCACGTCCTGGTTGAGCGAGGCGCGCACGCGCTGCGCATCGAGCTGGCGCTGTGCGGCCATGCGCGGGTTGAAACGCGGATCGGCACGATCGATGTAGGCATCGAAGCGCTTGTCGCTGCGTAGCTGGATCAGTTCCATCGGGCCATCAATGCGCGCAATCGTCGCGCGCACTGCATCGCCGTTGCCGGCGTCGTGCTGCAGTCCCGCCAGGATCAGCCACAGGTCGGACGGTTCGTCGCCATCGCTCAGCCAGTGGTTGTCGAACAGGGCCTGCAGCAGCTCGCGACGTTCCGTAGGTGCCTGGATGAGGCCGCGTTGCATCTGGTCGACATGATCCAGCGGAATCCGCAGCGGTCCCACCGCATGGCCGATGGCCCGCACCATGAGCATGGCGGCTGGCTTTGCGTGGCCCTGTGCGCTTTCGATCGAGCTCAGGGTGAACAGCGGCAGCACGGCATCCGGGGCCAGGGCGATGGCCCGCTGCGCGCGCTCGGTGGCCAGCGGGTACTGGCGCAGGGCACCGGCGGCATACGCGGCGGCGCTCAGCGCCTGTACCCGCACATCGACTGGCGCCGAGTCCAGGCGTGGGTCCGCGAGCAGGGTATCCAGGGCCAGCGACGCCTCCAGGACACGGCCATCGTCCATCAGCCGCTCAGCGTGCGCAGCCTGGGCCTCGATGGAGGTCCCGGTGTCTGCTGCGGGAAGCGGGGCTGCGCTCCCGCGTGCCCACGAGGTGGCCGCCGGGGCCAGCAGTACAGCGGCGAACAGCACAGCGAGCGCAGGACGGGACATGCAGGCCACCTTCCATGGAGTGCGCCGATTGAAGCCCGATTGCAGCAGCGTTACAAGTGCCGCGCTCGACGCCGTTGCAGCCAGCGTCTATCGTCGTGGCCTCTTTCAGGGCAGGGCGAACGCGAGCGATGGCACGGCGGCAATGGATGGCGGTAGGGGTAGTGGTGGTGGCAACGGCAACCGCGCTTGCGGCCACCTGGTGGGAACGCCCCGCGCAGGCACCGGATGCATCCGTTGGCCCGCAGCCCACGCCGCTGGCCTGGACCGCGCAGATCGAGCCGCTGGCCGGTGATGGCCACCCCGGCGACCGCGACGGCGCCTCGGCCCAGGCGCGCTTCGCCGAACCCTATGCGCTGCTGCGCACCGCCGATGGCAGCGTGTATTTCACCGATGCCGGCGACAACAACCGCATCCGCCGCCGCCTTCCCGATGGACGCGTTGAAACGGTGGCCGGGCAGGGCGAAGGCCTGGCCGATGGGCCGGGCCCGCAGGCGCGCTTCAATACGCCGTCGGGCATCGCCGCCGACGCGCACGGCAACCTGTACGTGGCCGACACCGGCAACCATGCGATCCGCCGCATCGACACCGATGGCCAGGTGACCACCGTGGCCGGCGGCACGCAGGGCTTTGCCGATGGCCCGGCCGCGCAGGCGCGCTTCGATGGCCCGATGGGCATTGCCGTGGACGCGCAGGGCCAGGTGTTCGTGGCTGATACCTGGAACGACCGCATCCGGGTGATCGGTACCGATGGCAACGTGCGCACCCTGGCCGGTGGCGATCGCCCCGGCTTCGCCGATGCGGTGGGTGGCGAGGCCCGCTTCGATACACCGGTGGCACTGGCCTTCGATGCGCACGGTGCGCTGCTGGTGGCCGACTTCTTCAACAACGCGGTGCGCCGCGTCGGTGCCGATGGCACGGTGAGCACCGTGGTCGGCAACGATGGCGTCATCAATGGGCCGCTGTCGCTGGCCACGACCCACGACGGCGTGCTGTACGTGGGCGACTTCGGCGGGCGCATCGTGCAGGTAACCCCGCAGGGCCACCAGATCGCGCTGCTCGGCAATGACCGGTTGCCGCGCCTGGCCCGCCCCAGCGGCTTGGCCGTGGAGGATGACGGCAGCCTGCTGGTGGCCGACGCCGCCGGTTACCGCGTGCACCGCGTGCGGCCGCTGGCGGTGGGCGCGCTGCCGGCACCGGCGCTGGTCGGGCCCGCCGCGGACGCCGCGCTGCCCGATACCGGCGGGCGCTGGCCGCTGGCCCCGCAGCAGGGTTGGCATGAAGTGGTCGGCACGCTGGGCGAAGTGCGCGGCACCTTTACCGGCGAGAGTCGCCACCACCTGCACGCCGGCTTCGATGTGCGCGGCGACGTGGGGCAGACCGTGCTGGCCATCGCCGACGGCAAGATCAGCAGCCCGATTGCGGCCTGGAGTCTGGGCGGCCAGGCCGAAGGGCTGGCCGTGGGGCGCCTGAACTACATCCACATGCGGGTGGGCCGCACCCCGGCCGGTGAGCCGTTCGATGCGCGCTGGCAGCCGCTGTACGGCGAGGACGGCAAGCTGGAGCGCATCCGCGTGCGGCGCGGCACGCGCATCCACGTTGGCGACCGTCTGGGCAGCATCAACAGCCAGGCGCACGTGCACTTGCAGGTGGGCACCAGCGGTTTCGAGACCAATGCGGTGGCACTGGGCTTCACCGGCTACGCCGACCACTTCGCGCCGCGCATCACAGATGTCGGCCTGCTGGATGACAACGACCAGCCGCTGTCCGCAGGCAGCGATGGCGTGGTGATGCTGGCCCGGCAGGGGCGTGGCGTGCAGATCGTGGTGGAGGCGTGGGACCAGGTGGACAACAACCTGCCGCGCCGCCGGTTGGGGCCCTACCAGGTGGGTTACCAGATCCTCGACGCGGCCGGGCAGCCGCTGCAGGGTTACGAACAGCCACGCTGGAACATCGTGTTCAACCGCATGCCGCCGCAGAAGCAGGCAGTGAAGGTGGCCTATGCGCCGGACAGCGGCATCACCGTACATGGCAGTGCGGTGACCCGCTTCCGCTACCTGGCGACCAACACCGTGCGCGATGGCCTGATGGAAACCGGGCGCTGGCAGCCGGCGGCGCTGCCGCCGGGCGAGTACATCATCCGCGGCAGTGCACGCGATTACAGCGGCAATGAAGGCATCGGCAAGCGCGAGATCAGGGTACGGCTGCTGCCATAGCCGCGGCCGGCGCACCGCAGCGCACGCGCTCGGCGTCCATGTCTTCCAGCGGCCGCACTTCGATGCTGCCAAAGCGCGCCCAGGGGAATTCGCGGGCGATGCGCATGGCTTCGTCGCGGTCGCGTGCGCGGATGAGGTTGAAGCCGGCCAGCAGTTCGCGGGTTTCAGCGAAGGGGCCATCAAGCACGCGGCTGTGGCCATCGCGCACGCGCAGGGTCTGCGCGGTGTCGACCGGCTGCAGTTTTTGTGCGGCCAGCAGGGTGCCTTCGGCCTGCAGTTGATCGGCGTGGGCGAGGCAGTCGCGCATCAGTGCATTGAACGCGTCGCTGGGCAGGGCCTGCAGCAGGGCGGGTTCGATGTAGATGAGGAGCAGGTACTGCTGCATGGCACGGTCCTGGCGGGGGCGGGGTTCCATGATGGCGCAGGTTTGCGTGGTGGCATGTTGCAGCGCGAAAGGCCGCCTGCGGCGCAGGAAAAAAAATTCCACCAGACCTGTCGATTCCCGTCCCCCCGGTTCGTCGTACCCATGAAGGGCACGCAAACCGCCGCCCACGGGAGACCGACATGAAAGTCATGGTGATCGTCAAAGCCAACGCCGATTCCGAAGCCGGGCGCCTGCCCAGCGAAGCGGAACTGGCCGAAATGGGAGCCTACAACGAACAACTCGTCGCCGCCGGCATCATGCTCGCCGGTGAGGGCCTGCACGCCACTGCCCGTGGCCGCCGCATTCATTTTGGCGCCGCCGCGCCGCAGGTGCAGGCCGGACCGTTCGGCCCGCCCAGCGAGCAGATCGCCGGGTTCTGGCTGTGGAACGTGCGCTCGCTGGACGAGGCCATCGAATGGGCCAGCCGTGCCCCGTTCGGCGCTGGCGGCACCCTCGAGCTGCGTCCGCTGATCACCGCCGAGGATTTCGGCGAAGCCTTCACCCCCGAATTACAGCAGCAGGAACAGCGTCTGCGGGAACAGCTGGAAAACTGATCGATCTTCCCTGTCACATCCGCCGGTACGCCCCGGCACCACCACCCAACGGAGCATTGCCATGAAACTGATTCCCTTCCTTGGCTTCAGCGGCCAGGCCCACGATGCGATGGCCTTCTATGCCAAGGCCCTCGGTGGCCAGGTCACCTCGGAGATGAAGTACCGCGACATGCCGCCGTCCGATGGTTCGCCGGGCTGCAACGAGATGCCTGCCGAAACCCTCGACCACGTGGCGCACAGCCAGCTGGAGATCGAGGGCGCGATCCTGATGGCCGCCGATGGCCCGGGCGGCGGCGAGGGCGGTTCGACCACCATCAATGTCGACGTCGACAGCATCGAGGAAGCCGAGCGCGTGTTCGCCGCGCTGGCCGAAGGCGGCCAGGTGCAGATGCCGATCGCCGAGACGTTCTGGGCGCATCGCT
>NZ_CP026003.1:3430578-3562769 GCF_003086795.1 Stenotrophomonas sp. SAU14A_NAIMI4_5
TTGTGGGTGGCCATGCGGCCGCGCGCGGTGCGCACCAGGAAGCCCTGCTGGATCAGGTAGGGTTCGACCACGTCCTCCAGGGTGCCGCGCTCTTCGGACAGGGCCGCGGCCAGCGATTCGATGCCCACCGGGCCGCCGTCGAAGTAGTCGACCATGGTCTTCAGCAGGCGGCGGTCGAGTTCGTCGAAGCCTTCCGGGTCGACCTTGAGCATCTTCATGGCGGCCTGGGCGACGGCTTCGTCGATGTGGCCACCGGCCTTGACCTGGGCGTAGTCGCGCACGCGGCGCAGCAGTCGGTTGGCGATACGCGGGGTGCCACGCGCGCGACGGGCGATCTCCCCTGCCCCGTCGGCGGTGCAGTCGATGGCCAGGATGGCCGCCGAACGGCGCACGATGCGGGTCAATTCCTCGACGCTGTAGAACTCCAGGCGCTGGACGATGCCGAAGCGGTCGCGCAGCGGCGCGGTCAGCAGGCCGGCACGCGTGGTGGCGCCGATCAGGGTGAACGGCGGCAGGTCGATCTTGATCGAGCGGGCCGCGGGGCCCTCGCCGATCATGATGTCGATCTGGAAATCTTCCATTGCCGGGTACAGCACTTCCTCGACCACCGGCGACAGGCGGTGGATTTCATCGATGAAGAGCACGTCGTGCGGCTGCAGGTTGGTCAGCAGCGCGGCGAGGTCGCCGGCCTTTTCGATGACCGGGCCGGAGGTCACCCGCAGCGCCACGCCCAGTTCGTTGGCGATGACATGGCTGAGGGTGGTCTTGCCGAGGCCCGGTGGGCCGAAGATCAGCACGTGGTCGAGCGCGTCGCCACGGGCCTTGGCCGCTTCGATGTAGATTTCCAGCTGCTCGCGCACCGGCGCCTGGCCGAGGTAATCGGCCAGTCGCTTGGGTCGGATGCTGGCGTCGGCGGCGTCATCCTCGCGGGTGGCGCCGGCGCCGATGATGCGATCGTCGGTCATGTGCTGATTATGCGGCAAAAGTACGGGTTTCGGCCGGGCTGCGCCCGGCACCCGCAGAGGCAACGGCAACATCCAGAGCAACAGCCGGAGCGGACTTCCTGGGGAATGGCGGGGTGGGTCCGGTTACGGGGGACGCTGCAAGTACGTCCATGTAAGCTCGGTCGCCGCATCCATGCGGCTCACGCCCCCGCAACCGGACCCACCCCGCCTTCGACAGTTTGCTGCGAACTGCTGGCCTGCTGCTTTGGTGGGTGCCGACCGTTGGTCGGCACGGGGTCGGATCCGTTTTCCAACGGAAAACGGCTCTGACCCCTTCAGGCATTGGAACCGGGCTGATGGGGTCAGAGCCTTTTTCCTGCGGAAAAAGGATCCGACCCCGCGCGGTCAGATCTCGACCTGGGCACCCAGTTCTACCAGGCGATTGCCCGGGATGCGGAAGAAGCCCGTCGCCGGGGCGGCGTTGCGATGCATCAGCGCGAACAGCTTGTCGCGCCAGATCGGCATGCCGCGGTTGGCGGTGGCGACGATGGTTTCGCGGCTGGCGAAGAACGTGGTGTCCATCGGGTCGAAGTAGATGCCGCCGTGGTCGCACGAGCGCATCAGCGCCAGCGGCACGTCCGGGGTCTCCATGAAGCCGAAGCGCACGTAGACCCGGTAGAACTCGTCGCCCACCGATTCGATCTTCAGCCGCTGCCCTTCCATCGCATAGGGAATGGGCAGGGTTTCCACGTGCAGGAACACGTTGCGCTCGTGCAGCACCTTGTTGTGCTTGAGGTTGTGCATCAGCGCGTGCGGGGCCACGGTCGGGTCGGCGGTGAGGAACACCGCGGTGCCCGGTACGCGCACCGGCGGCGCCAGCATCAGGCCCGGCAGGAAGGTGTCGATGCGGATGCCGTCCTTGCGGATCTCATCGCGCAGCAGCTCGCGGCCACGGCGCCAGGTGCGCATCATGGTGAACAGGAAAATGCCCAGCACCACCGGGAACCACGCGCCCTGCAGCAGCTTGGCGCCGTTGGCGATGACGAAGCCCAGGTCGATGATGAAGAACACCACGCACAGCGGCAGGATCCAGTTGCGTGCCTTCGGCCACAGCGAGCGGGCCACCAGGGCCAGCAGCAGGGTGTCGATGAGCATGGTGGCCGACACCGAGATGCCGTAGGCCACGGCCAGGTTGGACGAGCTGCGGAACGCCAGCACCAGGCCGATGACCATCACCGCGATGCCCCAGTTGATGCCGGGGATGTAGATCTGGCCGATGGTGTCGTGCGAGGTGTGCTTGATGCGCATGCGCGGGATGTAGCCCAGCTGCATCGCCTGGCGCGACACCGAGAACGCACCGGTGATGACCGACTGCGAGGCGATGACCGCGGCCATGGTGGCCAGGATGATCATCGGGTACAGCGCCCAGTCCGGCACGGCCTCGAAGAACGGGTTCTTCACCGCCTCCGGATGGTTGAGTACCAGCGCGCCCTGCCCCAGGTAGTTCAGCACCAGGCATGGCAGCACGAAGAAATACCACGCATGACGGATGGGCTTGGCGCCGAAGTGGCCCATGTCGGCGTACAGCGCTTCGCCACCGGTCACCGCCAGTACCACCGCGCCGAGGATGAAGATGCCGTGCCAGCTGTGGTCCATGAAGAAGCGGATGGCCCACCACGGGTTGAAGGCCTTTAGCACTTCCGGTGAATCGACGATGTTGTAGATGCCGATGGCGGCCAGCGAAATGAACCAGATCGAGGTGATCGGCCCGAACAGCTTGCCGATCTTCTCGGTACCAAAGCGCTGCACCGCGAACACAGCCAGCAGCACCACGACCGTGATGGGCACGATGAAGCCATGCAGGCCCGGGGCCGCCACCTCCAGGCCTTCCACCGCGCCGAGCACGGAAATCGCCGGGGTGATCACACCATCGCCGAAGAACAGCGAGGCACCGAAGATACCGAGGATGCCGACCACGTACGCCGAGCGCGACCCGTTGCGCAGGGTGCGCTGGGTCAGCGCCATCAGCGCCATGATGCCGCCCTCGCCGTCATTGTCGGCGCGCATGATGATGGTCACGTACTTCAGGGTGACCACGATGTTGAGCGCCCAGAACGCCAGCGACAGCACGCCCAGCACGGTGTCGTGGTCGCTGTTGAGCCCGTAGTGCGGCGAGAACGCCTCTTTCAGGGTGTACAGCGGGCTGGTACCGATATCGCCGAAGACCACGCCGATCGCACCGATGATCAGCGCCAATCCCCCGGCCGGGGGGGCGTGACCATGGCCGCCGGGGGCGGCTGCGTGCGGGGTTTGACTGCTGGACATGGGACTCCTGGCGAAGCTCAGGCGATGGGGGAATGGGAAAAGACCAGCGCGCGCTTCAGCGCAGCGCCGACTGCAGGGCCTTGCGGATGACGGTGGCCACTTCGTCGCCTTCATTGAAGGCTTCGCGGGCCATGCGCGCCGCTTCGGTCGGCTTGTAGCCCAGCTGCTGCAGGGCCACGGTGGCGTCGGACAGCGGATCGGCCGGGGCCGGGCCGCTGCCGGTGGGCAGTGCGCCGCCGGCACCGAACTGGGCGGCGCGGTCGCGCAGCTCCAGCACCATGCGCTCGGCGGTCTTCTTGCCGATGCCCGGGATGCGGGTCAGTGCGGTGATGTCACCGGCCTGGACCATGCGCGCGAATTCCTCGACGGTGACGCCGGACAGCACGGCCAGCGCGATCTTCGCGCCGATGCCACTGACCTTCTGCACGTCGCGGAACAGCCGGCGCTCGCCCTCGCGCAGGAAGCCGTACAGCGAGACGCTGTCTTCCTTCTGCGAGTAATGGGTGTACAGGGTGACCTCGCGGCCGAGTTCGGGCAGGTCGTAGAAGGTGCTCATCGGCGCCTCCAGTTCGTAGCCCACCCCGTTCACGTCCACCACCAGCCACGGCGGTGCCTTGTAGGCGACGATGCCGCGCAGTCGACCGATCATTGCGTGCAGCTCCTCATTTGCGGCCCCAGGCCTGGCGGGCACTGAGCCCCAGGCGGTTGGCCGTCGCCCTTACGTGGGCATGGGTGATTGCCACCGCCAACGCGTCGGCCGCGTCGGCCTGCAGCTTGGTTTTCAGGTTGAGCATGAGCCCGACCATGTGTTGAACCTGTTGCTTTTCGGCGCCACCGCGGCCGACCACGGCCAGCTTGATCTCGCTGGCGGCGTATTCGTGCACCGGCAGGTCGCGCAGGACCACCGCCGAGATGGCCGCGCCACGGGCCTGGCCCAGCTTCAGAGCCGAATCGGGGTTGCGGGCCATGAAGACCTTTTCAATGGCCACTTCGTCCGGCTGGTACGTCTGGCACAGATCGGCCAGGCCCAGCACCAGCAGCTTCATGCGCTGGGGGAAATCGTCGGCGCCCAGCAGCACCAGCGGCTGGTGATGCACGTGGCTGACCTTGCCGGCGGCGTCGACATCAATGATGCCGACCCCGGTCCGCTGGGAACCGGGGTCGATGCCGAGGATGCGGGTCATGCGGCACTCCTGGCCGGGTGGAACGGGAAACGCTGGCAGGCGTATGGGCTCATGACTGTCCGCGGTGACCGTTCAACGGCCCGCGCCCAGACCGTCTGGGACGGCTCAGGCGTAGGCGTCGGCGCCGAGTTCGGCGTTGGAGTACACGTCCTGCACGTCGTCCAGATCTTCCAGCATGTCCAGCAGCTTCTTGACCTGCAGGGCGACGTCGCCCTCGACCTTGATGTCGTTGTCCGCGCGGAAGGTGATCTCGGCGTGGTCGGCGACATGGCCGGCCGCGGCCATTCCGTCCTTGACCGCGTTGAACGCGTCCGGGCTGGTGACCACGTCGATCGCACCGTCTTCCGGGTAGACCACGATGTCGTCGGCGCCGGCCTCGATGGCCGCTTCGGTGATCGCTTCTTCATCGGCACCGGCGGCGAAATGCAGCACGCCCAGGCGCTTGAACATGAAGGCGACCGAGCCTTCGGTGCCCATGTTGCCGCCGCACTTGCTGAACGCGTGGCGGACATCGGCCACGGTACGCACGCGGTTGTCGGTCAGGCAGTCGACGATGACGGCGACGCCGCCCGGGGCGTAGCCCTCGTAGCGGATTTCCTCGTAATCGACGCCTTCCAGTTCACCGGTGGCCTTCTTGATGGCGCGTTCGATCACGTCCTTGGACATGTTCACGCTCAGACCCTTGTCCATGGCAACGCGCAGGCGCGGGTTGTTGTTGGGGTCGCCTCCACCGCCGCGCGCGGCAACGCCGATCTCGCGGATGATCTTGGTGAAAATCTTGCCGCGCTTCGCGTCAGACGCGTTTTTGCGGTTTTCGATCGAGGGACCTCTTCCCATGGGTGTTACCGTCTGGCTGCTTCAGGATCAAGGCGCGGATTCTACCTGATCGGCGGCGGCAACCGTGTCTAGGGCGGGCAGATGCCGCCGGGAACGATGCCCCACGGTAGCGCCGGGCCATGCCCGGCGAAAGGCGTGCGAACCAACGGTTCGCACCCACCAGTGCAGGTCGGTCGCACCCACCAACCTACGCGGCCGCGGCGTCGCGGCTGTGGTCGAACTGGCCGTGGCGCAGGAAATGCGCGGTCTGCCGCGCGGCATCGGGCGATACCACCAGGCCGCTGTGGCTGGTGCGCACCACGCAGTGGTCGGCCAGGCCCGGGAGCTGGGTCTCGGCCAGGGCCACGGTGCCGTCGGATACGTCATCCAGCGCCCCCAGCAGGCTGCCCAGCCCGTGCGGCACCGAGCCGGCGATCAGGCCGACCTTCGCCCTGCCCTGCCAGTCGGGCAGGCCATCGAGCAGCAGTTCGCTGCTGCGCCCCAGGGCCAGGCCCCAGCCATGGTCGGACAGCGAGCGCGCCGTGCCGCTGCCGCGCAGCGGCGAGCCCAGGCAGACCACGCGCTGCACGTCCAGCTGCGGCTGGCGGCGCAGGGCCTCCAGCGCCAGCAGGCCGCCCAGGCTGTGGCCGACCAGCGACAGCGGGCCGGCGTCGGCCAGCCGCTCCAGCAGCTGCGGCACGGCCACATCGGGGCCACCGAAGATGGAGGGGTAACCGAAGGTATGCACCTGGAAACCACGGGCGCGCAGGCGCCAGGCCAGTGGCCCGACCCAGGCGCGGGCGTTCCAGATGCCGTGCAGCAGCAGTACGGGGGGAGTCATGCGTTACAGCCTGGCGTTCGGCGGGGCGGGACGTACGGTGATTGAACAGAATCGACCGGCAAGCGCCGGTGAACATCTCACGCCGGACGCGGAACCCGGCGCAGGATGAATTCCAGGTCGTTGGTTTCGCCGACCGGGAACAGGTATTCGCCGGCTTTCTCGAAGCCGTAGCGGGCATAGAAGCGCTGGGCGCCGAAGTTTTCCGACCACACCCCCAGCCACAGGGTGCGCGGGCCGTCCTGCTCCAGCCAGGCCAGTGCGGTTTCCAGCAGGCGGCTGCCCCAGCCACAACTCTGCTGGGACTTGATCAGGTACAGGCGCTTGAGCTCACCGTCACCGGGCTTCACGTCCGGGTGCGGCAGCCCGCAGGGGCCGGCGGCGGCATGGCCGACCGCCTCCCCGTCCATCTCCAGCAGCCACACCGCGTAATCGGGGTGGCCCAGGATGGTGCGCTGCCGTTCCACCGTGTAGGACTCCTCGAGGAAGTCCTGCAGGTGCTGCGGCGGGTACAGATGGCCGAAGGTCTCGGTGAACGTGCGGGCAGCCAGCGCCGACAGGGTCGGCGCGTCGTCCACGGTGGCGCGGCGGATGGAATACATGGGTCGAGTGGACGCCAGGGCGACGGTCGGGGTCAAGCCCGTTCCGACGACTCGGTTTCGTCCTCTTCTTCCTCGTCCTCTTCCTCGTATTCCTCTTCGTCCTCGTCCTCGCCTTCTTCTTCCTCGTCCTCGTCGAACTCTTCCTCTTCGTCGTCCTCGTAATCCTCGACGCCGAAGTCTTCACCGTCCCAACGGCCTTCGCCGTCGGCGACGAAGGTCAGGGCCATCGCCGCCGGGTTGTTTCCGACACGGACCAGCCAACCACCGAAGACGCGTGCACGCTCGGTGACCAGGTTGGCCTCGGAGCCTTCATTGCCCAGCTTTTCCCACTCCAGCGAAAACGCAAACTCGGTCATTGCCTGGATCTCCTGATCAGTTGGTCTTGGGGCGAACCTGGATGTGCACTTCGGCCAGCTGCGTATCGACGATCGGCGACGGCGCATCGGTCATCAGGTCCTGCGCACCGGTGGTCTTCGGGAACGGGATGACGTCGCGGATCGACTCGGTGCCGGCCATCAGGGCGGCGATGCGGTCGATGCCGAAGGCGATGCCGCCGTGCGGCGGTGCGCCGTAGTTCAACGCGTCGAGCAGGAAGCCGAACTTGGCACGGGCCTCTTCGGCACCGATGCCCAGCAGCTCGAACACTGCGCTCTGCATGTCCGGGCGGTGGATACGGATCGAGCCGCCGCCGATTTCATTGCCGTTGAGCACCATGTCGTAGCCGCGCGACACGGCGGTACGGGCGTTGGCGCGCAGGTCGGCGATGTCATCCACGGCCGGCGCGGTGAAGGGGTGATGCAGGGCGACGTAGCGCTGGTCTTCGTCGTCCCATTCGAACATCGGGAAGTCGGTGACCCACAGCGGGGCCCAGCCGTCGGCGACCAGGCCGAAGTCCTTGCCGGCCTTCAGGCGCAGGGCGCCCATGAAGTCGGACACCTTGTTGTAGCCACCGGCACCGAAGAACACGATGTCGCCGTTGCCGGCGCCGACGTGGGCGACCAGGGCGGCGAACGATGCTTCGCTGAAGAACTTCTGGATCGGCGAGCTGACTTCGCCGTTGTCGGCGATCTTGATGTAGGCCAGGCCCTTGGCGCCGTACTTGGCGGCGTGCGCGGCGTACTCGTCGATCTGCTTGCGCGACAGGGTGGCGCCACCCGGGATGCGCAGCGCGGCCACGCGGCCTTCGGCGTCATTGGCCGGGCCGGTGAACACGGCGAACTCGCTGTCCTTGACCAGCTCGGCCACGTCCACCAGTTCCAGCGCGATGCGCAGGTCCGGCTTGTCCGAACCGTAGCGACGCATCGCCTCGGCCCAGGTCATGCGCGGGAAGGTGGCGGCCAGCTCGACGTCGACCACTTCCTTGAAGATGGCGCGGATCATCGACTCGACGAAGTCCTGCACGTCCTGCTCGCGGACGAAGGCGAATTCCATGTCCAGCTGGGTGAATTCCAGCTGGCGGTCGGCACGCAGGGCCTCGTCGCGGAAGCAGCGCGCGATCTGGTAGTAACGGTCGAAGCCGGCCACCATCAGGATCTGCTTGAACAGCTGCGGGCTCTGCGGCAGGGCGTAGAACTCGCCCGGGTGCATGCGCGCCGGCACCAGGAAGTCGCGGGCGCCTTCCGGGGTGGCCTTGGTCAGGATCGGGGTTTCGATGTCCTGGAAGCCGCGCTCGTCCAGGTGGCGGCGCAGGGCCTGCACCAGCTTGATGCGGGTGCGCTGCATGCGCTGCATTTCCGGGCGGCGCAGGTCCAGGTAGCGGTACTTCAGGCGGGTGTCTTCGCCCGGGTTCTCATGCGCGTGGAACGGCAGCGGGGCGGCCTTGTTCAGCACGGTGATGGCGGTGGCGATCACTTCCACCTTGCCGGTGGCGATCTTGTCGTTCACCGCGTGGCGGGCGCGCACCACGCCTTCGACCTGCAGCACGTCCTCGTAGCCCAGCGAGGCGGCCACGGCGAACACTTCGGCGTTGTCGACCTCGACGGTCACCTGCACGATGCCTTCATGATCGCGGAGATCGATGAAGCAGACGCCGCCCTGGTTACGGGCCACGTCGGTCCAGCCGGCGAGGGTGACAGTCTGGCCAATCAGGGTCTCATCGACCAGGCCGCAGAAGTGGGTACGCATGGGGGGAAGCTCCGCTGGAGAACGCCGGCGCCCGACGGGGACCGGAAAGCCCCGTATTCTGCGGCCGAGGCCCCGGCCGGGGCAAATGCGGACAGTCACACGGGCTTTATCCGCCCCGTCCTTATAGTCGCGCACCACACACCGTATGGGGATTCGCCATGAAACCGCTGTCCCTGGCCAGCCTGGCCCTGACCTTGTCCGTGGGCGGCCTTGCCGGCTTCGCCCTGCCCGTCGCCCCCGCCGCTGCGCAGAACGGCGTCGTCCGCTGCGAGAGCCAGAACAACCGCGAGCGGGTCTGCAACACCGGCTGGCGCAGCGCGCAGATGGTGCGCCAGCTGTCCGGCTCATCCTGCGTGGAGGGCCGCACCTGGGGCAGCCGCAACGGTAGCATCTGGGTCACCAATGGCTGCCGGGCCGAGTTCGTCGAGGGCCGCGGCGGCTGGGGCGGTGGCAATGGCGGCAATTGGGGCGGCGGCAGCGGCGGCACCATCCGCTGCGAGAGCCAGGACAACCGCGAGCGCACCTGCCCGACCAACTGGCGCGGCGCGACCCTGGTCCGGCAGATTTCCGGCTCGGCCTGCGTGGAGGGCCAGACCTGGGGCGTGCGCCGCGGCAGCATCTGGGTCAACCGCGGCTGCCGCGGCGAGTTCGCCGAATCGCGTGGCGGCTGGGGCGGCGGCAATGGCGGCAACTGGGGCGGCGGCAACAGCAACTACTCCGTCACCTGCAGCAGCAACAACAATCGCACCCAGAACTGCGACTGGGATGAACGCCAGGGTCGCCCGGTGCTGCAGCAGCAGCTGTCCGGCAGCGCCTGCCAGGAAGGCCGCAGCTGGGGCTATTCGCGTGGGCAGGTGTGGGTGAGCAACGGCTGCCGGGCGCGCTTCGGTACCCGTTGAGCGGTAGCGCCGGGCCATGCCCGGCGAGCGCAGCAGCGCGGTCAAGCACAGAAAAGCCGCCGGGCATGGCCCGGCGCTACCGGATAGAGCGGTCAGGGCGCGGCCGGGGCCTGGTCGCCCCACGGGGCCGGCGGCAGCGGCACCGGCTTGCTGAGGTCGAATTCGACGCGGAAGCGGCGCCCCTCCGGCCGGGTCAGCTCATAGACGAAGCGCTGGTCCGGCTCGATCTCCATCGCCCAGGTGTTGTGGGTCGAGGCCAGCATGTCGGCGCGGCGGAACATCGCCACCGATTCGCCATCGGCCGGGAACTGCTGGCGCTCGGCGGTGCCCGGCGGCTTGCTGTCGCCGCCATACAGGGTGATCGCATCCGGGCTGCCATCGGCATGGCGGTGGTCGTGCTTGAGCTTCAGCCCGTTCTCAGTGCGGGTAACGATCCAGGTCCGCGAATGGTCATCGCCGACGTGGAAGGGGATGCGCAGTTCGTGCCCCGGGTCGGCACAGCCACGCACATGCATCACCAGGCGCTTGCCGGCGAAGGGATCCTCGCCGGTCGGTGCGGGGGTGTCTTCCACCACTTTGCCGGCGTAGGCCTGCCCGCAGTGGGCGGCGATGGCCGCCATGAACGCATCGGCCGGGGCCGTGGACAGGTCGTGGTTGATCGCAGGCGGCTGCTGCGAACAGGCGGCCAGGGTGCACAGCGCGGCAACGGAAAGCAGAGGGGCACGTACATTCATGCCCCAACCCTAACGGCCATGCCCGGCAGGCGCAAACCGCAGCGCCCTGCTGCGGGGGTCTCAGGCAATCATCGCGTCGGCCAGCGCACCGACCCGCGCCAGCACCGCCGCGCGCTGGTCATCGTCCACCGAGGCCCCCTGCAGATACGCCGTCACCACCCACGGCGTACCGCCGGCACGCGGCCACAGCACGGCGATGTCGTTGCGGGTGTCCTCGCCATTGCTGCCGGTCTTGTCACCCACCCGCCAGCGTTTGCCGAGGCCGGCACGCAGGCAGGCATCGCCGGTCTGGTTGTCGATCAGCCAGTCGGCGAGCTGCAGCCGGGATTTTTCCGACAGACCATCCCCCACTGCGAAGCGGGCCAGGCTGGTCGCCATCGCCGCGGGGCTGGTGGTGTCGCGCGGATCATCCTTGGCGAACCGGTTCATGTCCGGCTCGTAACGGTCGTTGCGGGTGACCGTGTCACCCTGCGCGCGCAGGAAGGCGGTCAGCGCCGACGGGCCACCATTCACGCCCAGCAGCAGGTTGGCAGCGGTGTTGTCGCTGGTGGTCAGCGTTCCGCGGCACAGGTCGCGCACGCTCAGGTCCTTGCCGACGTGGCGGCGGGCCACCGGGGCGTAGGACAGCAGGTCTTTTTCCGCGATCGGCACGCGGGTGTCCAGCGAGACGCGGCCGGCGTCGGCCAGGCTCAGCACGTGGGCCACCAGCATCGATTTGAACGTGCTGCACATCGGGAAGCGCTCGTCCTGGCGATGCCCGCCGATGCGACGGCCACTGCCGGTGTCGAGCACGGTCACGCCCAGGCGGCCACCACTGGCTTTTTCCAGCGCGGCGAAATCGGCGGCGCTGGCAATCGCGGCAGGCGCACCGGGCGCGGGGCCAGCGGCCCGCGCCATTGCGGGCGCAAGCAGGGAAGATGCGAGGGCGGCACCACTGAACTGCAGGAATCGGCGACGGGCGTGCATGGGCGGGCTCTTCGGGGACATGCGAGCATCTTTCCTGATGCAGAACCCAGCGACCAGCTGATTCTCGTTCATGCTGCCATCAAGGTTTCTCATCACGAGAAACGCGTTTCAATCGCTTGTCCAGGCTTGCGGGACAAAAACTCGCCCCGGCCCTCGCTGCATCCACCTTGGTCGCGTCGATCACCGCCCCTGGTATGACCCGGATCAATCGGCTGGCAAGCAGGACTTCTACATGCCGCTCCGGAATGACGGCGCAATAGGTTCCGCCGCACTCGATAAGGGGCGCCTGGATCGGTTCGCCCCCGCCTACAGATTGGTACTCCGCCCAGGCAATTGATCCGGGATCCTTCGCGCAGAACTGCAGCGCACTCCGCTCGCCCACAGATTCAAAGGGCACTGCGACCATCATCAGACCGAACAATGCCACCACTGCAATCATCACCAGGGCCAACGCAACGGTCACGGGACCTGCGATCCACATGAACACCGCGCCCAGCAGCCGGCCATACCAGGGCCAGGTCATTGGAGGACGGCGCAGAGTCGCACGGATCTGCTCGGCCAGCGCCCCCACCCTGCTTGCCGGCCCACTTGCGGCACCCACCGGTGATTTTCTGAACAGGGGGCCCCATAAGGGCGAAGACAACGCCGTTGCTGCAACGAGCAGCAGCACCCACCAGGTTTCACGAGCCATTGAGTACAAGCCGGGGCCGATGTTCTCCAGCACGGTAGCGCTGAAACCAACCCATCCATGGGCAATCATCAGTTCAAGTCCGCCGCTGTCGATGGGGAACTGGAGCGGATCGATGCCGAACGTTCCCAGATACGCACTGCGGTAAAGGCTGCCCTGCAGAGACAACACCGCCGTAGCGATGGCGAGGAAAATACCCGATGTGACTGCAAACCGTCCCATGCGGCCCATGAAAGTGGGTTCAACCGTACTCATCCAGTGCTCCCTGGTAGCAATTTCGTCCGTGCGCTGACGGTCAGCGTACCGGTGGGGCCATGGCCTCCAACCGCCAAACTGCAGAATTTCGTAGAAGTCCTATATCGACGCATCCGCAGGAATCTGGAGCGACATGAATTTTTCTTGTGCCTTCTGCAAGAAAACCCCCATGCATTGCAGATGACGCCCGCATTGCTACGATCAGCCATCATCGCTGCTCACACCTGCGCATGTTGCATCCTACCCTGCCGCTCAACGCCCTGCGCGCCTTCGAGGCCGCCGCCCGGCACCAGAACTTCACCCGCGCGGCCCTGGAGCTGTGCGTCAGCCAGGCCGCGCTCAGCCACCAGATCCGCGGGCTGGAAGACCGGCTGGGCATCCGCCTGTTCCACCGCCTGCCGCGCGGGGTGGCCCTCACCGACGAGGGCGCGGCGCTGTTCCCGGTGCTCAATGAGTCCTTCGAGCGCATCTCGGCCAGCATCGCCCGCTACACCGGTGGCCCGGCGCGCGAAGTGCTGACCCTGGGCGTGGTCGGCACCTTCGCCACCGGTTGGCTGCTGCCGCGGCTGGCGGCCTTTGAAGCGGCGCACCCGGATATCGAGCTGCGCCTGCAGACCCACAACAACCGAATCGATTTGGCTGGCGAGGGCCTGGACCTGGCGATCCGCTTCGGCGACGGCGACTGGCAGGGCCAGGCCTGTACGGCGATCCTCGATGCGCCGTTCGCGCCGTTGTGTGCACCAGCGCTGGCGCGACGGCTGAAGCAGCCGCGCGACCTGGGCACCGTGCCGCTGCTGCGCTCCTACCGCAGCGACGAATGGCCGCGCTGGCTGCAGACGGCCGGGGTGAGCGGCGTTGAAGCGCGTGGCCCGGTATTCGATTCGTCTCTGACCGTGGCGATGGCCGCGGCTGGCGGCGCCGGCGTCGCCCTGCTGCCGCTGCGCATGTTCGAGCAGGAACTGGCCGAAGGCCGCCTGCTGCAGCCGTTCGCGACCACGCTGGAACTGGGCCGCTACTGGCTGACGCGGCTGCGCTCGCGCGCCGAACGCGAACCCGCCCGCCGCTTCCGCGAGTGGCTGCAGGCGCAGGGCGGGTAACCTCGCCGGGCATGGCCCGGCGCTACCTTCATCGGCGGCAATGGTAGCGCCGGGCCATGCCCGGCGAACGCGGGGTTACGACTCAAGCAGCTCCATCCACGCGGCTTCGGCTTTTTCCAGCTGCGCGGCAGTGGTTTCGCGGTCGCGGCCGAGCACGGCCATGCGGGTGGCATCGGCGTAGTTGGCCGGGTCGGCCAGCTGGCGGTCCAGCTCGGCAAGGCTGTTTTCCAGCTCGGACACCTTGGTTTCGGCCGCGGCCAGCTTGTGCGGGTTGGCCGGCTTCTTCTGCACCACCTGCGCCACCGGGGCGGTCTTGACCACCACCGGCTCTTCCACCTGCTCCATGCGCGCCTTGGTGCCCTGCGCCTGCGGACGGGTACGCAGCCAGGCGGCGTAGGCATCGAGGTCGCCGTCGAACGGCTCGACCACGCCATCGGCCACGCGCCAGAAGGTGTCGCAGACCAGGCCGATCAGGTGGCGGTCATGCGAGACCATCACGATGGCGCCGTCGAAATCAGCCAGCGCTTCGGCCAGCGCTTCGCGCATTTCCAGGTCAAGGTGGTTGGTCGGTTCGTCGAGCAGCAGCACGTTCGGCTGCTGCCACGCGATCAGCGCCAGCGCCAGGCGCGCGCGCTCACCACCGGAGAAGCCATCGACCGGTTCGAACGCGCGGTCACCGGGGAAATTCCACTTGCCAAGGAAATCGCGGAACGACTGGTTCGGCGCATCCGGGGCGATCTCGCGGAAGTGCTCCATCGGCGACTGGCCTTCGTGCAGCGATTCCACCGTGTGCTGGGCGAAGTAGCCGATCTTCAGGTCCGGGTGCGCCGAGCGCTCGCCGGCAATCGGCATCAGCTCGCCCACCAGGGTCTTCACCAGGGTGGTCTTACCGGCACCGTTGGGGCCGAGCAGGCCGATGCGCTGGCCCGCTTCCAGGCCGAAGCCGACGTTGTGCAGGATCACCGCATCGGCGCCGTAGCCGGCCTCGACGTGGTTCAGGCGGATCAGCGAGAACGGCAGCTTGGCCGGCGGTGCGAACTCGATGCGGAACTCGCGCTCGGCACGCACCGCTTCGGTACCGGCCAGCTTGGCCAGGCGCTTCATGCGGCTCTGCGCCTGCGCGGCCTTGCTGGCCTGCGCCTTGAAGCGGTCGATGAAGCTCTGCAGGTGGGCGCGCTCGGCCTGTTCCTTCTCGTGCGCGATCTGCTGCTGGCGCAGCTGTTCGGCGCGCTGGCGCTCGAAATCGGTGTAGCCGCCCGGGTAGAGCTTGGCGCCGCCACCATGCAGGTGCAGGGTGTGGGTGGCCACGTTGTCCAGGAACTCGCGGTCATGCGAGATCAGCAGCAGGGTGCCCGGGTACTTCAGCAGCCACTGTTCCAGCCAGTACACCGCGTCCAGGTCGAGGTGGTTGGTCGGTTCGTCGAGCAGCAGCAGGTCGCTGGGCATCATCAGCGCGCGTGCCAGGTTCAGGCGCACGCGCCAGCCGCCGGAGAACGAGGACACCGCGCGGTGGTGGGTCTCGGCCGGGAAGCCCAGGCCGTGCAGCAGCTTGCCGGCACGCGCTTCGGCGTCGTAGGCGTTCAGCTCGGCCATGCGCGTATGCGCCTCGGCCACGGCTTCCCAGTCTTCACGGGCGGTAGCGTCGGCCTCGGCGGCCAGCACCGCGGCCACCTCGGTATCGCCGCCCAGCACGAAGCTCAGCGCAGGGTCGGGCAGCGACGGGGTTTCCTGGGCGACGCTGGCGATGCGCACCTTGCCGGGCAGGTCGACGTCGCCCTTGTCCGCCTCCAGCTCGCCCTTCACCGCCGCGAACAGGCTGGACTTGCCAGCACCGTTGCGGCCGACCACACCCACCCGGTAACCGGCGTGCAGGGTCAGGTCGACATTGGACAACAGCAGCCGCTCGCCGCGGCGCAAGGCGAAATTACGAAGCGAAATCATCGGGGAAGGCGTCCATATAACCGAATGGAATGTGCTGGTGAGCACTGTTCCTGCGACGCAATTCTAGCGTTAACGAATACTTGACGCGCCCCGGGAAGCGACGCGGTCGCTCCACATCTCTCCCTCGTCGAGTCCGCGCGCCTCCCGGGCCCCTCCCCCGCCAATGCCCGCCACAGCTAAATGCTTGCTTTTGCAACGTTTTTTCACATGACGCGCATTTGACAGCTGCTTAAATTCCCGTTAATTGCTGTATTGCGCACCGCAACAACCGTCGTCCGCCTCACCCCCGTGATGTCGATTCCGGTGCCAGTTCCCGCCAACCGGAGCCCCACCCCGATGAACCGCAAGACCAGCCTGATCGCCGCCGCCATCGCTGTCGCACTCGGTGGCGCTTCGTTCGCCGCTGCTGCCCAGCAGACCGGCACCGCCGCCAACACCCTCGATACGGTGATCGTCACCGGTACCCGCGTGGCCGACCGTACGGTCGCCGAGTCGCAGTCGCCGATCGACATCATCACCCCGGAAATCCTGCAGTCCACCGGTTCCGGCGAACTGGCCACCGCGCTGTCGCGCGCCCTGCCCTCGCTGAACTTCCCGCGCCCGGCCCTGACCGACGGCACCAGCGGCGTGCGCCCGGCGCAGCTGCGCGGCCTCTCGCCGGACCAGGTGCTGGTGCTGGTGAACGGCAAGCGCCAGCACACCTCGGCGATGATCAACGTCAACGGCACCATCGGCCGTGGCTCCTCCGCGGTGGACATCAATGCCATCCCGATCGCCGCCATCGAGCGTGTGGAAGTGCTGCGTGACGGCGCCTCGGCCCAGTACGGCTCGGACGCCATCGCCGGCGTCATCAACATCGTGCTGAAGGGCAGCGGCAGTGGCGGCAGCCTGGCCGTGGACTACGGCCAGTACTCGGCCGGTGACGGCAACAAGTACCAGCTCTCCGGCGACACCGGCGTCGAGTTCGCCAACGGCCGTGGCCGCGTGCACGTCGCCGGCCAGATCAGCCAGCAGGACGAAAGCAACCGCGCCGGCCCGTACCGTGGCACCACTCCGAACACCGGCAATTTCCCGGCCATCGGTGAAACCACCTTCGTCGTCGGCGACCCGCGCGTGGACGCCACCGCGGCCTCGCTCAACGGCAGCTTCGATTTCAGCGACCACGTGACCGGCTACGCCAGCGCGCTGCTCAGCAACCGCGACATCACCTCGTTCGCGTTCTACCGCTCGCCCAACCACAGCAGCCAGACCGCGCTGCTGTCGCAGATCTACCCGGACGGCTACGTGCCGGAGATCAACCAGTACTCGAAGGACCGCTCGCTGGTGGCCGGCGTCAAGGGCAACACCGACAGCGGCTGGACCTGGGACCTCAGCCTGAACCACGGCGAGAACACCCTGGACTTCAACACCCGCAACAGCATCAACTACAGCCTGGGCACCACCAGCCCGCGCTCGTTCTACGACGGCACGCTGAAGTACCAGCAGGACATCTTCAATGCCGACTTCACCAAGTCGCTGGACTGGGGCCTGGCCTATCCGGTCACCCTGTCCTTCGGTGGTGAATACCGCAAGGAAAAGTGGGACCAGAACCCGGGCGAACTGAACTCCTACACCGGCACCGGTGCGCAGGGCTTCGCCGGCTTCACCCCCACCAATGAAGTGCACGCCGACCGCCACAACTACGCCGTCTATGCCGGCCTGGAAGCGGATCTGACGGACAAGTTCTCCGCCGGCGTGACCGGCCGCTACGAGGATTACTCGGACTTCGGTGACCGCTTCTCCGGCAAGCTGTCGGCGCGCTATGCCTTCACCGACAAGGTCGCGCTGCGTGCCACCGCCTCCAGCGGTTTCCGCGCCCCGTCGCTGGCCCAGCAGGGTTACCAGGCGGTGACCAGCCAGTTCACCAACGGCGTGTTCGTCGAACGCGGCACCTTCCCCACCACCAGCCAGGCCGCACAGGCGCTGGGCGCTTCGCCGCTGAAGGCGGAAACGTCCACGTCCTACAGCCTGGGCCTGGTGCTGCAGCCGGTGGACCGCCTGTACATCACCGTCGATGCGTACCAGATCGACATCGACAACCGCATCGCGCTGTCGTCCAGCATCACCACCAACGCCGCCACCAGCGCACTGCTGGGCACGCTGGGCCTGCCGCAGGTGACCGCGTTCTCGTACTTCACCAACGGCCTGGACACCCGCACCCGCGGTGTTGATTTCGTCTCCAGCTACACCGTGCCGTTCGCGGCCAGCAGCCTGGAACTGACCGCGGCCTACAGCTACAACGACACCAAGGTGCAGCGCGTCGGCGGCACCCCGGCCGTGTTCGGCACCCTGGGCCTGACCCAGTCGCTGATCGGCCGTGATGAGATCGGCCGCATCGAGGACAGCTACCCGCGCGACAAGACCGTGCTGAGCGGCACCTGGCGTTCGGACCACTGGGAACTGGGCCTGGCTGCCACCCACTACGGCGAGTTCACCGTGCGCAACTCGGCTACCGCCCTGCGCGACCAGACCTACGGCGACAAGTGGGTGCTGGACGCGTCGGTGAGCTACAAGCCGAGCAGCAACTGGACCCTGACCTTGGGCGCCGACAACCTGCTGGACGAGTACCCGGACCGCACCGAAGACCTGCAGAACTCGACCTTCGGCATGCTGCCCTACAGCAACTACTCGCCGTTCGGCTTCAACGGCGCGTATGTGTACGGCCGCATCAAGTACAACTGGTAAGGGGTAACGGGCATCTCGGTGGTAGTGCCGGCCGCTGGCCGGCAGACCCTTGCCGTATCTGGAGGAGAGCCCCTTCTTGTTGAAGGGGCGCGCCGAAGGCGGGGGTAGAGGAGAAATGCGTGGGCAAACCCGACGGCCGCGGCACGTGGCCGGCGGGTTTGCCGTATGTGGCCGCATCGGTGAAAATCGGGGCATCCCCCCCGATTTCCTGCGAGTGCCGATGCACCATGACACCGACCTGATCAACATCGTGGCCGTTGGCCTGGGGCTCGCCTTCATCTTCGGCGCGCTGGCCAACAAGCTGCGCTTGTCTCCTCTGGTCGGGTATCTGGTGGCTGGCATCTGCGTCGGCCCGTTCACCCCCGGCTTCGTCGCCGACCAGGCGCTGGCCAACCAGCTGGCCGAACTTGGCGTGATGCTGCTGATGTTCGGCGTCGGCCTGCACTTCTCGCTGAAGGACCTGATGGCGGTGAAGGCCATCGCCATCCCCGGTGCCATCGGCCAGATCGCCGTGGCCACCCTGCTGGGCTGGGGCGTGGCCTGGCTGATGGGCTGGCCGGCCCTGCACGGGGTCATCTTCGGTTTCTCGCTGGCTACCGCCAGTACCGTGGTGCTGCTGCGGGCGATGGAAGAACGCCGCCTGCTGGAAACCCTGCGCGGCAAGATCGCCGTGGGCTGGCTGATCGTCGAGGACCTGGCCTGCGTCCTGGCACTGGTGATGATGCCGGTGCTGGCCGGTGTGTTCGGCCCCGACGCCGCCAAGGAAACCCACACCCTCGGCAGCGTGCTGGCCGACATCGGCTGGACCTTCGTGCAGCTGGGCCTGTTCGTGGCGGTGATGCTGGTGGTCGGCCGCCGGGTCATTCCGTGGATCCTGGAGCGCATCGCCGGCACCGGTTCGCGCGAGCTGTTCACCCTGTCGGTGCTGGCCATCGCGCTGGGCGTGGCGTTCGGCTCGGCCATGCTGTTCGGCGTGTCCTTCGCGCTGGGCGCGTTCTTCGCCGGCATGCTGCTCAACGAATCCGAACTGAGCCACAAGGCGGCGCACGATTCGCTGCCGCTGCGCGATGCGTTCGCGGTGCTGTTCTTCGTGTCGGTCGGCATGCTGTTCGACCCCAACATCATCGTGCAGCACCCCTGGCAGGTGCTGGCGACGGTGGCGATCATCATGTTCGGCAAGTCGGCGGCAGCGTTCTTCATCGTGCGCGCCTTCGGCCACCCGACCAGCACGGCGCTGACCATCTCGGCCAGCCTGGCGCAGATCGGCGAATTCGCCTTCATCATCGCCGGCCTCGGCGTGGCGCTGCAGATCCTGCCCAAGGAAGGCCAGTCGTTGGTGCTGGCCGGTGCGCTGGTGTCGATCATGCTCAATCCGCTGGTGTTCGGCCTCCTGGACCGCTGGCAGGCCAAGCAGGAGCAGTCGCCGCAGGCGGCCGAGCCCGAAGAGGCCACCGGCCCCTCGCGCGACCTGCATGGCCACGCCATCGTGATCGGCTACGGCCGCGTGGGCAGCGAGCTGGCGCAGGTGCTGCGCGACCGTGGCGTGCCGGTGCTGGTGATCGATGACAACAAGGAACACGTCGAGCAGGCGCACGCCAAGGGCCTGGCGGCGATCCGCGGCAGTGCCGCCGCCGACCGGGTGCTGGCCGAGGCCCATCCGGAGCGCGCGAAGATCGCGGTGCTGGCCATTCCGCAACCGCTGGAAGCCGGTGAGGCGCTGGCCAAGCTGCGGGCGATCAATCCGGACCTGACCCTGCTGGCCCGGGCGCACAGCGATGCGGAAGTGAAGCATCTGCTGGAACACGGTGCCGATGGCACGGTGATGGCCGAGCGCGAGCTGGCGTATTCGCTGGCGGAGATGATCATGTCGACGCCGCCGTACCGGAACCTGGGGCAGCACAGCATCCCGGTGGTTTAAGGGGTGGGGCGTGGCAGGGCTTGCAGCCCTGCACCTGCTGAATCAACGTCAACTTCAACGTCAAAAGCTGACTGTCCGTGGGATGGCGGGGCGGGTCCGGTGGCAGGGGACGCCGTAAACCCATCCATGGGGGCTTGGTCGCGGCATCCATGCCGCTCACACCCCTGCCACCGGACCCACCCCGCCTTCGACACTTTCCCGCGGCTGTCGGAAATGCTGATGTTGGAACTGCTGATGTTGGTGGGTGCCGACCGTTGGTCGGCACGGGGTCGGATCCCGTTGCTGCGTAACGGGCTCTGACCTGGATCTGCACTGGTAGGTGTCGACCTTGGTCGACACAAAAAAATCCCCGGCGGGCCCGCACCCGTCGGGGATTCGTCTTGCTGGGATTGCCAGTTCTGCCACGCCTTGGAGAGGCAGTTCCACCGTAACCCATCCTGCCCCGTGTGGTGATCGCCGCTGGCGATGACGACCAAGCCTGCAGCTATCAGGCCGCCGCCAGCGCCTGCTCCAGGTCGGCGCGCAGGTCGCCGATGTGTTCGATACCGATCGACAGCCGCACGGTGTCCTCGCTGACGCCGGCACGGGCCAGTTCGTCGGCATCCAGCTGGCGGTGCGTGGTCGAGGCCGGATGCGTGGCCAGCGATTTTGCGTCGCCGAGGTTCACCAGGCGGGTGAACAGCTTGAGCGCATCCAGAAAGCGTGCGCCTGCATCGCGGCCACCAGGCAGGCCGAAGGTCAGCACACCAGAGCCGTGCCCGCCCAGATAGCGCTGCGCGGCGGCATGTTCGGGGTCGTCGGCCAGGCCGGCATAACGCACCCACGCCACCTTGGCGTGCGCCTGCAGGTACTGCGCCACCGCAAGTGCGTTGGCGTTGATCCGCTCCATGCGCAGGGCCAGGGTTTCGATGCCCTGCAGGATCAGGAAGGCATTGAACGGCGACAGCGCTGCACCCGTGTTGCGCAACGGCACCACCCGCGCGCGGCCGATGTACGCCGCCGGGCCAAGCGCTTCGGTGTAGACCACGCCGTGGTAGCTGGGGTCGGGTTCGTTCAAGCGGGCGAAGCGCGTGCGCTGCGCGGCCCAGTCGAAGCGGCCCGAATCAACGATCGCGCCACCCAGGCTGGTGCCATGGCCGCCCAGATACTTCGTCAGCGAATGCACCACGATGTCGGCGCCGTGCTCGAACGGGCGCAGCAGGAACGGCGTGGCCACGGTGTTGTCGACGATCAGCGGCACGCCGGCCGCATGCGCCACCTCGGCGATCGCGGCGATGTCGGTGACATTCCCGCGCGGGTTGCCGATGGATTCGACGAACACAGCCTTGGTGCGTTCGTCGATGAGCGCGGCGAACGCAGCAGGGTCCGCCGGATCTGCGAAGCGCGCGGTGATGCCGTACTGCGGCAGGGTGTGCGCCAGCAGGTTGAGACTGCCGCCATACAGCGCGCTGGCTGCCACGATGTTGTCGCCGGCCTCGGCGATGGTCTGGATGGCATAAGTGATGGCCGCCTGCCCCGAGGCCAGCGCCAGTGCACCGATGCCGCCTTCCAGCTCGGCCAGGCGCTGTTCCAGCACATCGGTGGTGGGGTTCATGATGCGGGTGTAGATGTTGCCCGGCACCTTCAGGTCGAACAGGTCCGCGCCGTGCTGGGTGTCATCGAAGGCGTAGGCCACGGTCTGGTAGATCGGCACCGCCACCGCACGCGTGGTCGGGTCGGGCCGGTAGCCGCCATGCACGGCCAGGGTTTCCAGTCGCCACTGCGGGTCACTCATCGCACCTGACTCCATCCGGGAAACGGCCACCATAGGGCAGCCGTGTCGCGCGGGTCAGACCCACTGGCAATCAGGCCCTTACTGCGGGTTATCAGCGGCCGTCGCCCGGGCACGCAGGCCCCTCGCCGCTACCGCACAACATCACGCCACTGAGCCACTTCACCCAGGTCACCACGTCAGCTTCCTTCACCTCGGTGCGGAACGCCTTCTGCACGGTGTAGAAGCCCTCCTGCCCCTGGATGCCCTTGATCCAGGAGGTTTCCGGCTTGCCGGTAGCGGGGTTGAGTGGGCAACTGAGCATCAGCACCGCCATCGGGCGGCCGTGTTCCTGACCCTCACGCAGCCAGTTCGCCTGCGTGTCCGGGCAGGCACCGCGCCAGCCGGCTTCCATGAAGCCGAGAAAGTCTCGTGGTGAGACCCCCGCAGAATTCGGCGCGATATTGACCGTGATCATGTCGGTCCAGGCTTCCACCGTCTGCCCCTTGGGCACGAACTCGGTGATGTCGCCGGTCTTCGGATCAGACGCCTCAAAGGCTTTGACATAGCCATCGAACCTTGGCATCAGCACCTGTTCGCCGGACGCCATCGCGGTGGCGGACATCAGGCTCGTGGCCAGTGCGAAACACAACGGGGCAGTACGGAACATCTTCATGGAACTCCTTCTCCTGAAAAATAAGAACGTCATGTCAGACGGCATCTGTCTGACTGGCGAACAGCATTACGCCGACTATCCGCACCGCGCCAGCAGAATTTCCTCGTATCAAGATCGTGGCCACTGCAGACACGGGGCAGAGCCGCCCCACACGTGCATGGGTGCAGTCGCAAAGAGGGTAGACCGAGGCAAATACGACATCGACTGGGTCGGTTGTGATCGCGCCACTGACGCATTTGACCGACAGGTATGGCGCCTGAATCTGATCCAAGCCTTAACGATGTGATTTTCATCACAGAATCTTGATTGAGGCCTTGTCGATTTGATTGCCGCCCATCCCCAGCCGTATTGTGGAGACATTCAAGGATGCTGAGCCGGTTGATGATGGAACTCGACGGACATCAAATCAATGCGCGTGTTGCCTGCCGCGCGCTCTGCCCTCTACTTCTGGCATCACTGCCGCTGCTGACCGCGTGCGGGAGCAAGGAGCGCGCACCGCCGCCGTATGAAGCCAATCCTTCGCCGAAAGAGGCGTATGAGGTGGTGGTTACTACGCATGATGCGCCAGAGGACATGTATGCATCGTCCGCAACAGTGACCTACGCGATTGAAAACGAGGACTGTCTTCCGCCAATAGAAAACTTCGAAGGGGTCCGCTATGAACCGGACACGCACACTTTGGAAGTTCCAATCAAGAGGACGGGAAAACGCGAGTACACCGGAATTTTCTTCAGCGACGGCATGCTGGAACAGGACTACTACAGACGCGGTAAGTGTCGATGGTCCGTACAGACAGTAGGAGCTGTTCTCAAGACCCCTGCTTCCAAGGCCTACACGTACTTCACCATACTTACGCCCCTCGTCAAGAAAGAAGCCGTAACAAGGTACGCACTGAAGGAAATCCGCCCTTGGAAGAACGACGGACAGGTCTATCGATCAAGGGACTGGTCACAAGAGATGTTCGACGAAGAAGTATCTCCACTGGAACATGAAAAATTCTTCTCGTACAGCATATCGGCTGGCGAAAGGAAACCCCAACCATGAGCAGGAACGCTGCGGCAGATCTCTCATTCCACACCTACAGCGCGCCAGCGCCCACTCCGGACGGCAGCCCGCCTCGGGCTGAGGCCGGAGGTGAGATATTCGAGATAGTTGGCCACCTCGACAGACCCAGCGGCTACCAAGGGTCCATCTACAGAAGTGTGAGGACAGGCGACTTCGTCGTAGCTCACCGTGGCACCGAGTTCGACCGCGAGTTGCTGAAGGATGGCGCGGTCGATCTCGGCATGGTCACGACGCGATTCAACGCTCAAGTCAAGGATGCTTTGGAGCTGACACGACAGGCCAAGGAAATGGCCGAACGAGATGGCACCAAACTCTCGGTGACCGGCCACTCGCTCGGCGCGTGCATGGCACAAGTCACCGGACATCATTACAACCTCCCGGGCGAAGGATTCAACCCGTATGGTGCGGCCAGCCTGGGCTATCGCATCCCGAGTGGCCAGCCTGCGAATGCGGCCCTTCGTCAATCATGTCACCGCCGGTGACTTCGTCAGCGCCGCAGGCAAGCATTACGGCAGCATTGAGATGTATGCCGCGCCTGGAGAGCTCACCCTGTTGCGTAATGCGGAGCTCGCCTCCCGCCTGGCCGGCGGACTAGGCGGCACAGGTGGCAACCCCCTGCCATCACTCGCTCTGTCCGATTCGCACCGGATGAAGCACTTTGTCGATCGCGTCGAGAATGGCGTCGAGATCAAGTCGGTGCTGGATGACCCTTCGGCGCGGATCACAGATCCCGAGGATCAGCGCAGGGTCGATGCCTATCGAACAAGCATCCATCAGATGCGCGCCACCGCGACGGTGATTACCCGTGGCCCGCCCGGCCTGGTGCTGGACGCCGTCGACAAACTCCGCGGCCCGGATGAACCCGGTGCCTCCGCCGGGCGCCAGGCGGAGGCAGCAAGGCTTGCCGCGCATCCGTTCAATCCGGCCGAGCAACGCAATGCGCCGGGCTCCCACGGCGGACCGCTACGCGAGCAGCCAGAGTTCCAGACGGCCTCCCCGTTGGGCCAGCGCTTGAATGAACTGCTCAACGCAGCCCCCGACCGTTTCAAGGTCCTCAACCAGCAGATGTCCACGCTCAATGCTGGCCAGGCGCTGGACCAGCAGGCGCAGTCCCAGGTGGATGCCGAGGACCGGGCGCGCCCGCACAGCCAGAAACAGGTCGCCCAGCAGGCCGCACAACAGGAACAGGCAGCCTCGGCCATGCACCGTTGACCCAGCGGAGACACGCTCATGGATGAACGCGAACTGGAAGATCTGATCAGCAAGACCGCCCTGCTGCTGGAGCGCTACCAGCGGATGTGCACGGACATGGGCCAGCAGCACTCGCAGCTGTCGGCCGCGTTGAGCGGGCTTGCACCGTCACTACCCGCGCAGTTCCTGGCCAGCGCCGATGCTGCCGTAGCTAGGCTGAGCCGCGGCGCCGTGACAGCACTGCCTGAATTTGGCTACTGACATGTGATGGCCATCACACATTCCGCCACAGAGCCATGTCGATTTGAAAAGACCCCATTCGCAGCCGTATCGTTTGGGCACTAAAAGGACGCTCGACCGGATGATGAAGGAACTCGAAGGGAAGTTGTTCAGTGCGCTGGGTATCCCGCAGGCACTTTACGCGTTGCTCCTGACGTTGCCGCTGCTTGCGGCGTGTGCAAGCAAGGAGCGCACGCCGCCGCCGTATGAGGCCAATCCGTCGCCGAAGGAGGCGTACGAGGTCGTCATCACGACGCATGACGCGCCTGAGGATATGTTCCTGTCAACCGTCGCGGTGGGTTATGTGATCGCGGATGAGAGCTGCCTGCCGCCCATCGACAACTTCGAGGGCGTCAGGTACGGGATCGAAAAGCATCTGCTCACGATTCCCTTCAGGAAGATTGCTCCAGATAAATATGTCGGAACCTATTTCCGCGATGGAATGGCGAGCAAGGACTACTTTGGCCATGGCGTCTGCTCATGGGACGTCCAGTACGTCGGCGCAAGCCTCAAGACACGCCGCACTGAATCCTTCACTTACTTCAGCATCAGCACAACGCCGGAAAAGAAAAAAGTCACCCGTTACAACTCAAAGGAGATCAGGCCACTTCTGGATGACGGTCAGATCTATCCCGCCAGTGACTTCTCTGAGTCCAGATTTGAGAAGGAAATCAGCGCCACCGACCGAAGTAAATTTTTCTCGTACAGCATATCAATCATCACAAGGAAGGATGAAGAATGAACTCTAGAATCCATGCCGGATTGTCTGACGCAACTTATCAAGCTCCCAAGAGGGACAAGGATGGGGAGCCTGAGCACATCAACATCGGCGATCAGGAATTCGTTCCTGTAAAGCATATGGACCTGCCAAGCGGCTATCAGGGCACAATCTATAAAAACGTGGAAACCGGCGATTACGTCGTCGCTCATCGCGGCACCGAATTTGACCGCGAGCCGCTCAAGGACGGCGCGATCGACCTCGGGATGGTCACCACCCGCTTCAATGGACAATTGAAGGACGCCCTGGAACTCACGCGTGAGGCCAAGGAAATGGCTGACCGCGATGGTACGAAAGTATCCGTCACCGGACACTCGCTCGGGGGAGCTCTGGCCCAGGTCACCGCGCACCATTACAACCTGCCCGGCGAAGCCTTCAATCCCTATGGCGCCAACAGCCTGGGTTATCGCATTCCAGCAGGCCAGCCCACGAACGCTGCGCCTTTCACCAATCATGTAATGGCCGGTGATTTCGTCAGTGCGGGGGGCAGGCATTACGGCAGTGTCGAGATGTACGCGCTTCCCAGCGAGCTGAGGACGCTGCGCCATGCCGATTTCGCTTCCCGCGTGCTTGGCGGAGTAGCCAGCGAGGCCATTAAACCCCTCGCAGCAGGTGCGCTGGGTGATTCCCATCGGATGAAGCACTTTGTCGATCACGTTGAAAATGGCGTACAGGTCAAATCGGTGCTCGAAAATCCCTCGGCGCGCATCACCGATCCTGACGACCAGCGCCGCGTCGATGCCTATCGCACCAGCATTCACCAAGTGCGTTCCACCGCCACGGTGATTGCTCGCGGGGCTCCCGGCCTTGCAATGGATGCCGTGGATGCAATCCGTGGTCCGGATGAGTCAGGTGCCTACGCACAGCGCCAAGCAGCCGCCAAGCACGCAACTCCTGCGTTCAACCCTGCCGAGCACCGCAATGCCCCCGGCTCCGACGGCGGACCCAGGCGGGAAAACCCCAGCTTCCACAGCGAGTCCCCCCTGGGGAATCGATTGAATGACCTGCTCAACGCAGATCCCGATCGCTTCAAGGTTCTCAACCAACAGGCGTCCACGCTCAATGCCGGGCAGGCGCTGGATACCCAGGTGCGCAACCAGGCAAACGCCGAGGAACGGGCGCGCGAGCACGCGCAGAGCTCGGCCCAGCAGCCGCAGCAGCAGGCCGCCCAGCAGACAAGCCAACAAGAACACGCTGCATCGGCCGTGGGCCGTTGAAGTACCGGAGACAGCTTCATGGATGAACGGCAACTCGAAGACCTGATCAGCAAGACGGCCTTGCTGATGGAGCGCTACCAACGACTGTGCACGGAAATGAGCGAGCAGCAGACACAGCTCTCAACCGCACTGAACGGGTTGACGCAGTCGCTGCCCGGCCAGCTTCGTGCCGGCACCGATGCCGCCATTGCCGGCCTCAGCGGCGAGGGCGCTGCGGCCGTCAAGCAGGCCTTGCTGGGGCCGGTGGGTGCGTATGAGCAGCAACTGGCCGCATCGGCCGACCATGTCGGTCGCAGCATCGATGGATTGTCTGCCGAGGTGAAGCGCCTGCAGCTGGCTTCACGCGGTGTGCTGTGGAAGAGCCTGGCCATCACCGTGGCCGCAGTTGCGGTGCTGCTGGGCGGCGCCGTCTGGCTGGGGGGGCGCTACCAGACGGAGATCGAACGCAGCCAGATCGAGGCCGACCTGCTGCGCGCCTACAACCGCGCCGATGTGGTGCTGTGCGGAAAGGAGCAGTTGTGCGCCAACGTGGAAACGCGCGGCGCGGGCATGGGTGAAAACGGGCGGTACCGGGTGGTGCGTCCCCGCCAATAGGCGGGGACGGCCACGACGTGATTACGCCTTCGCAAACACCAGATGGCCACTCTCGTTGCCGACCTCGATGGTGTCGCCGTTGACGAAGGCCCCCGAGAGGATCTTCTGTGCCAGCGGGTTCTCCAGCTGTGCCTGGATCGCACGCTTCAGCGGGCGCGCGCCGTACACCGGATCGAAGCCGACGTTGCCGAGCAGGTCGAACGCTGCATCGGACACCACCAGCTTCAAGCCACGCTCGGCCAGGCGCCGCTCCAGGCCACGCATCTGGATGCGCGCGATCTGCTTGATCTGCTGCTTGTCCAGCGGGTGGAACACCACGATGTCGTCCAGGCGGTTGATGAACTCCGGACGGAAGTGCGCCTGCACCACGCCCATCACCGCGGCCTTCATCTGCGTGTAGGCCTCCGGGCTGTCATCGCTGCCCATGTCCTGGATCTGGTGCGAGCCCAGGTTGGAGGTCATCACGATGACGGTGTTGCGGAAGTCCACGGTGCGGCCCTGGCCATCGGTCAGGCGGCCATCGTCCAGCACCTGCAGCAGGATGTTGAACACATCCGGGTGGGCCTTCTCCACCTCGTCCAGCAGGATCAGCGAGTACGGGCGACGGCGCACGGCCTCGGTCAGGTAGCCACCTTCCTCGTAGCCCACGTAACCCGGGGGCGCACCGATCAGGCGGGCGACGCTGTGCTTCTCCATGAACTCGCTCATGTCGATGCGGATCATCGCGTCGGCACTGTCGAACAGGAATTCGGCCAGCGACTTGCACAGCTCGGTCTTGCCCACGCCGGTCGGGCCGAGGAACAGGAACGAGCCACCCGGACGGTTCGGATCGGACAGGCCGGCGCGCGAACGACGCACCGCATCGGAAACGACCTTGATCGCCTCTTCCTGGCCGACCACGCGGTTGTGCAGCACGTCTTCCATGCGCAGCAGCTTGTCGCGCTCGCCTTCCAGCATCTTGTTGACCGGGATGCCGGTCCAGCGCGAGACGACCTCGGCGATCTCCTCGTCAGTAACCTTGTCCTGCACCAGCTTGAAGTCGTTGGCATCCAGTTCCTGCGCAGCGGCCAGCTGCTTTTCCAGCTGCGGCAGCAGGCCGTACTGGATCTCGCTCATGCGGGCGAAATCCTGGCGGCGCTGCGCGGCTTCCAGATCGAGCTTCGCCTGCTCGACCTGCTCCTTGATCTTGGTCGCGCCCTGCAGCGCAGCCTTCTCCGACTTCCAGATTTCATTGAGGTCGGAGAACTCGCGCTCCAGACCCTCGATGTCATTTTCCAGGTCGGCCAGGCGCTGCCGCGAGGCATCGTCCTTTTCCTTCTTCAGCATCTCGCGCTGGATCTTCAGCTGGATCACCCGGCGTTCCAGGCGGTCCAGTTCCTCCGGCTTGGAGTCGATTTCCATGCGCAGGCGCGAGGCGGCCTCGTCCATCAGGTCGATGGCCTTGTCCGGCAGCTGGCGGTCGGTGATGTAACGGTTGGACAGCGTGGCGGCGGCAACGATGGCCGGATCGGTGATCTCCACGCCGTGGTGCACTGCATACTTTTCCTTCAGGCCACGCAGGATCGCGATGGTGTCCTCCACCGACGGCTCACCCACGAACACCTTCTGGAAGCGACGCTCCAGGGCGGCATCCTTTTCGATGTATTTGCGGTACTCGTCCAGCGTGGTGGCACCCACGCAGTGCAGCTCGCCACGGGCCAGCGCCGGCTTGAGCATGTTGCCCGCGTCCATCGCGCCGTCGGCCTTGCCCGCGCCGACCATGGTATGCAGCTCGTCGATGAACAGGATGATCTGCCCTTCGCTCTTGGCCAGGTCGTTGAGCACACCCTTCAGCCGCTCTTCGAATTCACCGCGGAACTTGGCGCCGGCGATCAGCGCGCCCATGTCCAGCGACAGCACGCGCTTGCCGCGCAGGCCCTCGGGCACTTCGTCGTTGATGATGCGCTGGGCCAGGCCCTCCACGATCGCGGTCTTGCCCACGCCGGGCTCGCCGATCAGCACCGGGTTGTTCTTGGTGCGGCGCTGCAGGACCTGGATGGTGCGACGGATTTCCTCATCGCGGCCGATCACCGGGTCCAGCTTGCCGCTCTCGGCGCGCGCGGTGAGGTCGATGGTGTACTTCTCCAGCGCCTGCCGCTGTTCTTCGGCGTTTTCCGACTGCACGTTCTCGCCGCCACGCAGCTTGTCGATGGCGGTCTGCAGGCGCGCCTTGTCGGCGCCGGCGGCGCGCAGCGCCATGCCCAGCGTGCCGCTGTCTTCCAGCGCGGCCAGCACGAACCACTCGCTGGCGATGAAGGCATCGCCGTTCTGCTGGGCCAGCTTGTCGGTGTGGTTGAGCAGGCGCCCGAGGTCATTGCCCATCGACACGTTGCCGGCCTGGCCGGATACCTTCGGCAGCGCATCCAGCGCCTCAGTCAGGCGCTCGCGCAGCACCGGCACGTTCACGCCGGCCTGGGCCAGCAACGGGCGCGTGCTGCCGCCCTGCTGGTCCAGCAGCGCGCTGAACAGGTGAGCAGGTTCGATGATGCTGTTGTCGCGGCCCACGGCCAGCGACTGCGCGTCGGCCAGCGCCTGCTGGAAACGCGAGGTGAGCTTGTCCATCCGCATTGCGAATCCTCATCGGTCATCAGTGCCGGCCGCGCCGGCGATGCAGGGAAGATGCGGTTGCCCCACCCGGTTTCAAGGGTGGCTGCGACTGCACCGTGGGGTCGGTCAGCCTGCGGCAAGCATGCGCCTGCGGCCGTGGGCAGCGCGTTGATCCCGCGCAATCCGTGCGCAGGGGCTGGCACCCGGCACCCGCCGATGCCATACTTGCGAATCCTTCTCATTTCGATCCATGCGCGACCGCGCCTTCCGCATGCACGCACACGACGAGCAACTCGGCACGCTGTACCGCGACCACCACCGGTGGCTGCAGGGCTGGCTGAGCGGCCGCGTAGGCAATCGCGATGTAGCCGATGACCTCACCCAGGACACCTTCGCGCGCCTGCTGCAGGGCCGCGATCTGGCCGCGCTGCGCGAGCCGCGCGCGTTCCTGACCACCGTGGCGCGCGGGCTGGCCGCCAACTGGTTCCGCCGCCAGGCACTGGAACGCGCCTACCTGGAGTACCTGGCGCAGTTCCCCGAACCGGTGCTGCCCTCGCTGGAGGAGCAGGCACTGGTGCGCGAAGCGCTGCAGCAGATCGACGCGATGCTCGATGGGCTGCCGGCGATGGCGCGCCGCGTGTTCCTGCTGGCGCAGTTCGATGGCCTGCGCTACGAGGCCATCAGCGCGCAGCTGGGGCTGTCACTGTCCACGGTGAAGCGGCACATGAAGCGCGCACTGATGGGCTGCCTGGCGCACGCCTGCTGAGCATGGGCATCGATGCTGCAGGCGAGCGGGCGCTGCCGCCCCGGGTGCTGGAACAGGCCGCCGACTGGCTGATGCGCCTGCACGAGGATGGCAGTGCCGTGCAGCGCGCGCAGTGGCAGCGCTGGCACGATGTCGACCCCGACCATGCGCGTGCCTGGCAGCGTGCCGAACGGCTGCTGGCGCTGAGTGGCCAGGTACCCCCTGCCCTCGCCCACGGCGCGCTGCAGCGCCCCGCATCGCCAGGACGCCGCGCTGTGCTGCGCAGCATCGCCGCCCTGCTGGTCGCGCCGCTGGGTGGCTGGCTGGCCTGGCGCCTGTACGACGGTGCCGCCTGGGATGCCAGCGTGCGCACCGCCGTGGGCGAACGCCGCCGCCACATGCTGGACGATGGCAGTGTGCTGCAGCTGGACACCGACACCGCCGTGGACATCGCCTTCGATGGCCAGCAGCGCCTGCTGCGGCTGCGGCGCGGGCAGGTGCTGGTGGAGACCGCGGCCGATCCACGGCAGCCTGCGCGGCCGTTCCTCGTTGCTACGCCGCAGGGCATGCTGCAGGCACTCGGCACCCGCTTCAGCGTTCGCCTGTTCAGCGAGGACGCGCTTCTGGTGGTGCAGCAGGGGGCAGTGCGCATCGACATCGGCACGCTGCAGCGCCGGGTTGATGCCGGGCAGCAGCAACGCTGGAGCCGGCAATCACTGCCCGCACCGCAGCCGGCCAGCGCCGGCACCGACGCATGGACCCACGGCATGCTGGTGGCCGATGCCCTGCCACTGCAGCAACTGGTGCAGGAACTGGGCCGCTATCACCGCCGCTGGCTGCGCGTGGATCCAGCCATCGCCGCACTCCCCGTGTCCGGTGCCTACCCGCTGGATGATCTTGATCGCAGCCTGTCGATGATCGCGACGACCTACGCTGTGCAGGTCCAGCCGGGCCTGTGGACCCAGCTGCGCCCCGCCGCCACGCGCGGATGACACTTTTTCCTGTTTCGGGTGGCAGAGGGAGTGAAACCCTTTATTCCTCCCGATCCCCATGCCCATGAATTCCAACCACCTACGCGTGAGCCTGCTGGCCGCCGCCCTCGTTGCCACGCCCGTATTCGCCCAGACCACAGCTGACGCGCCTGCGGCAGCACCTGCCACAGCCGGGCCGCTGGGCAGCGCGTTGAGCACCTTCGCCGCCGAACGCGGGGTTGCCCTGTCCTTTGACCCTGCGCTGACCCGTGGCCGCCAGGCCGCACCGGCGGCGGCAGGGCTGGATGTGGACGCCGGCTTTGCCGCGCTGCTGCAGGGCAGCGGCCTGCGCGCAGTTCGCCGCGAAGACGGCAGCTACACCCTGCGCCGCGCCACCACCACTCGCCAGACCCAGCCGCTGCGCGTGGGCGGTGCCGACGGGCGGGTTGCCCTGCCACGCGCCCTGCCCTACGGCCAGGGCGTGACGCTGGACGCCGATGCGCTGGACGCTCAGGTGAAGGGCAACGGTGATATCGCCACGGCCCTGCGCAGCAATCCGGCCGTGCAGTTCAGTGATTCCAACAGCAGCAGCCGCAACATGGGCGAGATCCGCCCGGATGATTTCAGCATCAACGGCGCGCCGTACTACCAGAACCTGTTCCTGCTGGACGGCGCGACCATCAACAACGATATCGATCCGGCCTTCAACGCAGCCGGCACCGGCAACCCCAACAACGCGGTGGACGTGCCCAGCGCGGCACAGGGCATCGCCGTGGATGTGGACCTGCTCGAATCGCTGACGGTCTACGACGCCAACGTGCCCGCAGCGTACGGCGGCTTCACCGGCGGCGTGGTCGATGCGCGCAGCCGCACGGCCAGCGATGGCCTGCATGGCAAGGTCTGGATGCGCATGGCCCGGTCGGCCTGGGACCAGATCATCGCAAACGACGCACAGGCTGAAACCTACGCCGAATCGGCCACGTATGCCTACCAGCCGCAGTACGACAAGTATCGCGTGGGCGCGCGCCTGGAGGGCCGCACCTCGTTCGGGCTGGGCATCATCGGCACGGTCACCCGCACCCACTCGGACATTCCGCTGCGCGCCTATTCCGCCGGCCGCGACTCTGCCGGTGATGACGTCAACCAGAAGACCCAGACACGCGAGAACACCAGCGCCAGCGTCGCCCTGGACTGGAAGAACGACGACGGGCTGGAACTGGGCGCGAGCTTTTCCTATGCGCCCACCGATGACCGCTACTACATCATGAACGGCCGCGATTCCTGGTTCGACATCAAATCCGGCGGCCCCACCGCCAGCCTACGTGCCAACTGGAGCCACGGCGCCTGGACCCTGCGCAACACGATCAATTACAGCAACGTGGAATCCTCGCGCCGCAGTGACCTGGACTACATGCGCAACTGGTCCAGCTCAGAGGAATTCAACTGGAGCCCGACCCCGATCAGCTCTGAAGGCAGCTATGGCAACGTCGACCAGAACGATCGCCGCATTGGCTACCGGGCAGTGGTCGACCGCGACGCATTCACCATCGGGCGCACCGAACACGCCGTGCAGTTCGGCCTGGGCGTGCAGCACCGCGACGGCAGCTATGAGCGCCTGAACGATCATTCGGTGTATCTGTCCACGGCGGTTACCAGCAGTTGCAGGCTTTCCGACGGCACCATCGATACGTTCTCGTGCTCGCTTTCGCCGCTGCGGGCCGGCGGCGCCGGGCAGTACTTCAAGCAGCAGCAGCTTTACCACGCGGGCAAGTTCGAGGTCAGCGGCGAAGAGTACGAAGCCTGGCTGCAGGATGACATCCGGGTGGGCAACTGGAACATCCGTCCTGGCCTGCGCCTGGACCGCAACAACGTCTGGAGCCAGACCAACCTGTCCCCGCGCCTGGCCGTTTCCTGGGATGTGCTCGGCGACCAGCGCACGACCGTCAATGCCGGCGTGAACCGCTACTACGGCCGCAGCTTCTACAGCTACCTGCTGCGCGATGGCCGTGAGCGCCTGCGCGAAACGCTGGTGCGCAGCAAGGCATCGACCACGTGGGCCGATGCCACGCGCACCACCAACGTGTCGAGCAACCGCCTGAGCGACGTCGACTCGCCCTATACCGATGAATGGACGCTGGGCCTGGACCAGCGTGTCGCCGGCCTGATTTTCAACCTGAAGTACGTCAATCGTGCGACCCGCAAGGACATCCTGCGCCGCAAGGTCGACGGCCCTGACCGTGCGCTCTACAACCTCAACACCTATGAATACACCAACGAAGGCCGTAGCGACGCGGAGATCTGGACCCTGTCGGTAGCTTCACAGCGGCCTTGGGAAGTGCTCGGCACGCGCAACAGCTTCCAGCTTTCGGCCGACCACACCGACGTCAAGCGCAACTACAACAGCTACGAAGACACCGATGACATGTTCGAACTGGTACGCCTGGACGGCAAGCTGATGTACCGCTACGAACTGCCGGCCACGCAGTTCCTGCGCCCGTGGAGCGCTCGCCTGAGCACCCGCACAGAGATTCCCGCACTCGGCCTCAGCTGGAACAACTTCTTCCGCTACCGCGCCGGCTACGAAGGCTTCTCCACCGGTGCATCGCAGACCATCGACGGCATCACTGCCCCCAACCTCACCAGCCGCAGTTTCTCCGGTACCTGGACCTGGGATGCCAACCTTGAATATCGCCTTGCACTTCCGCGCGAGCAGGAAGCCTACGCACGCATCGAGGTACAGAACGTGCTCAATCGCAGCAACCTGACGACCGCCACCTCGACCTCGACCAGCGCGATGTTCTACGAACCCGGCCGCAGCTTCTGGCTGGAGCTGGGCTACTCGTTCTGAGTCTGCGGCCCGGCGGCAACCTGCCGGGCCACTGCCGATGAAACGTCCGCACCCACTGCGCCTGGCCTTCCCCCTCGCTGCCCTGTTGCTGGGCAGCGCGGGCGGGCCTGCGCCTGCGCAGGACACGCCCTGCCCGGACGTGCTGCCCGCACGCCCGGACAGCGCCTGCCTACGCGCGCTCTACAGCAGCCCCAGCACGCGCTGGCCCGCGCCGGAGGTCGAGCCCGGTGTGGCCTGGCAGGAACTGGCGCCGCTGCCGGCACCGGTGGATCCTGCAGACAATCCATCGACGCCGGCCAAGGTCGCGCTGGGGCGTCGGCTGTTCTTCGATCCGGTGTTGTCGAAGTCGCGGCAACTGGCCTGTGCCAGCTGCCACGACCCGGATCTGGGCTGGGCCGATGGCCGCCGGGTGTCGTTCGGCCACGACCGCCAGGCCGGCCGTCGCAACGCGCCCAGCGTGGCCGCCAGCGCGCATGTGACGCCTCTGTTCTGGGATGGCCGCGCCGCCACGCTGGAAGACCAGGCGCTGCATCCCATCGCTGATCCCATCGAAATGGGCTTCACCGCCCAGGGCGCCGTGCGCCGCCTGCGCCGCGATCCGTCCTACCGCCGTGAGTTCAACGAGGTGTTCGCGCAGCCGCGCATCGATGCCGCCCAGCTCAGCCAGGCCATCGCCGCCTTCGAGCGCAGCCTGTCGCCGCGCAGCAGCCGCTTTGATCGTTTCCTGCGTGGCAATGCGAGTGCACTGGACGATGCCCAGCTGCGTGGCCTGCACCTGTTCCGCACACAGGCCGGCTGCATGAACTGCCACAACGGCGCGGCGCTGACCGACAACGGCTTCCACAATCTCGGCCTGCACTTCCACGGTCGCCCTCGGCAGGATCTGGGCCGCTACGAGATCACCGGTGATCCGGCCGACAGCGGCCGCTTCCGCACGCCCACGCTGCGTGGCGTGGCCAACACCGCGCCCTACATGCACAACGGGTTGATCCCGCGCCTGTCGGGCGTGCTGGCGTTCTACAACGTGGGCGGCGCGCGCCCGCGGGCACCGGCCTCGCCGCCACCGGGTGCGGCGCCGTTCCCGGAGCCTGATCCGCTGCTGCGGCCGCGCGGGCTGAGCCGTCAGGATCTGCAGGACATCGAAGCGTTCCTGCAGACCCTGTAGCGAACGATCAGCCGCCGGCGGGCGCTGCGGCAACCGGCTTCGGCGGCAGCAATGGCGACGCCGGTGCAACGGCTACCGGGCAACCATAGGTACCGGCAACGTCCATATACAGGCTGTAGCGCTGGGTCGCGGCAAAGCCCACCCGCCAGTCCGGGTTGAACAGGGGATTCGGCCCCGGTGCCAGGCCCATGTCCAGCGGCAGGTTCAGTACTTCCCCGCCGATCATCACCGGTGTCGTGACCTCGATGTACTCGATGTCTTCGCTGCCATCGGTGGTGATCACGTTCTTGCGCCGTATCGCTGCGGCTGGCGGTGTTGCGGGCAGCACGCCGCGTGCCTGGAAGGCGCCGTTGAAGCCGGTATCCACCTTGACCAGCACGTTCTGCTTGCCGGCGCGGATCGGATAACGGACATCGTACGCATCACCCCACAGCGTCGACAGTGTGGCCATCCGCCGCGTGCATGGCACTGGGGTGGATGGGGCCTGGATCACCAGCGCGTCCTTGTCGATGCGCACCCGGCCCAGCGCGCGCAGCACGTCCAGACCGATGCGAGGCAGGTCGTCCTGGCCCAGCACCGCGAACGAGACATCGCGTACCGCCACGCCGCCGATGTCCAGCTCGACCGGCGCCGCCAGTGCATACAGCTGGCCGGGCTTGCCATCGACCGCCATGAAACCTTCGGTGAGCTTCAGCCCCAGCTCGGCCGCCAGCGCACGCCCGATGCGCGAATGCGCCGCGCCGCTGTCCAGGTGCACGCGCAGCTCGCGCTCACCGGCCGCGGTGCGCAGCTTCAGGCTCAGCGTCGGCAGTTCGTTGTTCAACTGCAGGGGAACACTGATGTCGCTGGCAGGCGATTGCGCCGCCATGGCATTGCGCGGCCAGGCGGTAAACCGTTCGAAATGGGGTTCGCTGACGCCGGCCAGGTGGATGTCGCCCACCTGGCGTTTCAGCATCGGCCGGATATCACGCTCCAGCAGCGTACGTACCTGCAGCATCTGCGTTGCCCAACCGGCGATATCGCCCTGCAGGAGCAGGTTGCCGGCCAACGTGGACGAACACAGGTATTCGACCCCCTTCACATTGTCGGCCGGTTCGTTGGCCACGCCTTTCAGGCACTCCTGGGCCGCCTGGCTGGAGCGGTCCAGCTCACCGCGCACGCGGTAGAAACCGGCCTGGCCCAGCTTGCCCTTCACACCCGGCGCCTTGCCCAGGTTCTGCAGCGCGCCCAGTTCGGCAAGGCGCACGCTACGCGTGTAGCGATAGGGATCGCTCAGTTCGCCATCGCGCGTGTCCACGGCCGCAGCCGATGCCACTGCCGTGGCGAACAACGCACTCACTCCCAACCACACTGGATGCATCGAGGTTACTCCTGTCTACCCGATCCCGACCCTATCACGCTGGCGATGACATCTTCCCCTCCGGCGATCAGCCGCGTGTGATCGAACTGCGGATCGCGCGCAACTGCTGCTTCACCGCGCGCTCCTGCGTCGCATCCAGGCGCAGCAGGGCCTTCTGCCCCACCGAGCGCGACTGCAGATCCGGATCGACAAAGCGATAGCGGCCCCGCTCATCACGCACCACGGCCAGCGGTCGCGCCGGTTCCGGGGTTTCCAGCAGATGATCGATCACCGCCACCAGACGGTCGTTGAAATAGCCCTGCGGCCGCCCAAGGTCGACGTAGGCCTGCTGGATGAGCGGATAGAAGCGCTTGTACGCCGTGCCCGCCGCTGCCGGATCGAGCGCGGTGAACGCCTGCACGTAGGGCGCATAGCGCGCCGCGTTGCCTGCGGCGATCTGCTCGCCCTTCCCTCCGGCGTCCACCTGCAGGCTGCCGGGCAGCGGCCGCGTGGCCAGCGCAGACGGTGGCACGCTGGTCTTGTCCAGGTTGTCCACGTGGGTGACCAGGCGTTGGATCAGGTGGTCACGCAGCAACAGGGCCAGTCCACCTTCGCCATTGAACAGGCCACTCAGCGCGGTCCATGCTGCGGTATCACTGTCTTCCATCTTCGGCAGCGCGGGGTCGGCTGCAGCGTCGGTGTCCAGCGGATGCTGGATGGCCGGTGTCGACGACGCGGGTTCAGCGGTGGGCGCTGCAGGTGGCGCTGCCGTCGAAGGTGCGGCCGCCTGGGTGGGCACCTCCACGCGATCAGCCAGGTCCTGCCACTGATCGCGGAACAACCACGCGCCCGCACCGCCTACCACCACCACGCCCAGTACCCAGGGCCACACTGCCTTTCCACTCTTCTGCATGATGCAGTACCTCGTTTTTCACGTGCACGACCCGAGTATGACCCGCTTCACCGCAGGCGGTTCCCCCGCTGTTTGGCCTGCGTTGTGCTTGGCATGAACGCCATGCTCACGCCTGCTTTGCGCGCGACACGCGAGGCTGCAGGAAATTCTTCGCGGAGATCGACATGCACTACGCGCTGTATTACTGGACCGGCATCCAGGGCCGTGGCGAGTTCGTACGTCTGGCATTGGAAGATGCCGGTGCCGCGTACGAGGACATGGCACGCATCCACGGCGATGCAGTGATGGAGCCGTTCCTGCGCGGCCAGACCGAGGGCGGCCAGCCCTTCGCACCACCGTTTCTGAAGGCGGGCCGGCAGGTGATCGCGCAGGTCGCGGCGATCCTGGATTTCCTCGGCCCCACGCTGGATCTGGTGCCGCAGGCTGCTTCACGGCGGATGCAGGCCCTGCAGCTGCAGTTGACCATCGCCGATCTGGTGGCGGAAGTGCACGACACCCATCATCCGATTGCCGCATCGAAGTACTACGAAGACCAGAAGGCCGAGGCCAAGGCGCGCGCCACGGCGATGCGCAGCGAGCGCCTGCCGAAATTCCTCGGCTACTTCGAACAGGTGATCGAGGCCAACGGTGGCCGCCACCCGCTGCGCGAGCACTCCTATGTGGATCTCTCGCTGTTCCAGCTGCTGAGCGGGCTGGATTACATGTTCCCGAAGCGGATGCAGGCGCTGGCACCCACCCTGCCCCTGCTGCGGGCGCTGCAGGAGCGGGTGGCGAAGCGGCCGAACATCGCCGCGTATCTCGCGTCGGAGCGGCGGCTGGCGTTCAACACCAACGGCATCTTCCGCCATTATCCCGAGCTGGATCGCGAGACCTGACGCCGGGCCATGCCCGGCGTCCCCCGTCAATGTCCGGCGTCAGCCAACGGCTTCACCGGCTGCTTCTGCAGCGACAGCAGCCCCAGCAGCACGGCCAGCGCCACGTAGGCACCCGCAAACTGCCAGCTGATGATGCGCGCCAGGCCCTGCAGGTCCCACGGCAGGTAGATGCCACCGCGCGGGTCGACCGAGTGGATCAGGCCGAACAGGGTCAGCGCCGCCGCCACCAGCAGGAAACCGCAGGCGCGGCGCAGGCGGCCATCGACCATGGCCGACACCGTGGCGATCCACAGCATCGAGGTGATGATGAAGCCGTTGCCCAACGCGAAGATCACCGCCAGTTCCGGCAGGCCGTGGCCGTCGACGTGGGTCAGCAGCGCGCCCATCTGGTCGGCCGGAATCCAGCCCGGCGCCTTGATCGCCAGCAGGTAGGCCGCCGACGGCAGGAAGCCCAGCACCATCGCACCGGCATGCTGGCGCGGGGTGGCCTGGAAGGCCTGGGTGGTGATGTCGATGGACACGTAGACGATGATCGGCGCCAGCACCGCCAGCGGCAGCCACTGCACCAGCCCGGAGATGATGCCGAGCATGCCGCCGATGCCGACGAACAGGCCGGTCAGCAGCGTGTAGCCGCTGCGCGCGCCCATGTGCTTGTAGGCCGGCTGGCCGATGTACGGGGTGGTCTGGGCGACGCCGCCGCAGACACCGGCCACCAGCGTGGCCACCGCTTCCACCAGCAGGATGTCGCGGGTGCGGTAGTCATCGCCGGCCGCGCGTGCGCTCTCGGAGACGTTGATGCCACCGACCACCATCAGCAGGCCGAACGGCAGCAGCAGCGGCAGGTAGGTCATCGCCGTCGGCAGGCCGTCGATGAAGCCCAGCGTGGGCAGCGGCAGCACCACCTGCGGCGGCACCCAGGCCGGCACCTGGAAGCCCGGCACGCCGAGCCCGGCCAGGCCGAGGCCGTAGTAGAGGACGGTGCCGAACACGAAGGCCAGCAGCACGCCCGGGCCACGAATCGGCAGCTTGCCCTTGGCGATCAGCACGTACAGCAGCAGGCCCAGCGTGGTGAAGCCGACCAGCGGCGAACGCAGGGTTTCCAGCAGCGGCAGCAGGCCCATCAGCACCAGCGCGATGCCGGCGATCGAGCCCAGCAGCGCCGCACGCGGCAGCGCGCGGGTCACCGCTTCGCCGAAGAAGGAAAGGATCAGCTTCAGCACGCCCATGATGACCAGCGCGGCCATGCCCAGCTGCCAGGTGGCGATGGCTGCGGCATGCGGGTCCATGCCCTGCTGCTTGAAGGCGGCGAAAGCCGGGCCGAGCACCAGCAGGGCCATGCCGATGCTGGTCGGCGCGTCCAGGCCCAGCGGCATGGCGGTGACATCATCGCGGCCGGTGCGCGCGGCCAGGCGGCGCGCCATCAGGGTGTACAGCAGGTTGCCGACCAGCACGCCGAAGGCGGTGCCGGGGAACATGCGGCCAAACACCACGTCGGCGGGGAACTGGAACATGCCGATGAGGGCCATGGCGATGAAGCCAAGGATGGAAAGGTTGTCGACGACCAGGCCGAAGAAGCCATTGAAGTCGCCAGCGACGAACCAGCGGCGTGGTGCGGCGGGAGCGGGAGCGGACATGGAAGGGGCGGTGGGGGTGGGGACCGCCGATGGTAGGCCCAGCGGGGCCCGGGCGCCAATTCCGTCATGGAATGATGGGTTCCAGCCAACGGCGGGGCCCCTCGTGGCTGGGTTGGTCGCCGGAGCGGGATCCGTGGCTGGGCCAGTAGATCCACGCCATGCGTGGATGAAGCATGTCAGACACCGAATGAATCATCCACGCATGGCGTGGCTCTACTGTGCCGACCAACGGTCGGCACCTACCAGAGCAGAACGCTGATCCGACAGGCTGTTGGTAGGTGTCGACCTTGGTCGACACCTACCAGATCCGTCCCCCATGCCGACCAACGGTCGGCACCCACCAACAGCAGCAGCGGGAACCTGTCGAAGGCGGGGTGGGTCCGGTTGAGGGGGTGTGAGCGGCATGGATGCCGCGACCAAGCCCCCATGGACGGGTTTACGGCGCCCCCCTCAACCGGACCCACCCCGCCATCCCACGGAATGCAGGCTTTTGACGTTGATGTTGACGTTGCCTCGGCAGGTGCAGGGCGCAGCCCTGCCTCAGACCCCCCTCACTTCTTCAGGAAGTTGTCCACCAGCAGGTGCTTCACATCATCGAAGCGGCCATTCAACACCGCCTTGGCCGCGTACAACGCCGTGCCGGCCACCTGCTTGGCCTCGATCTGCGGCGGCATCACCAGCTCCGCGCGGCTGGTATGCACATCCAGCAGCGCCGGGCCACGCTGGGCAAGGAAGTCCAGCACCGCCTCCTCCAGATCCTCGCTGCGGGTCACCGTGCGGCCGTGGAAACCGATCACCTCGGCCAGGCGGCCAAAATCGGGATTCTTCAGGTCGGTGTAGTTGTCCAGCAGGCCCTCCACCTTCTGCTCCAGCTCGACGAAATTCAGCGAGCCGTTGTTGAACACCACCACCTTGATCGGCAGGTTTTCCTGCACCGCCGTCAGCAGGTCGCCCAGCAGCATCGCCAGGCCACCATCACCGGACAGCGAAATCACCTGGCGGCCGGGGAACGCTTTCTGCAGGCCCAGCGCCTGCGGCATCGCATTGGCCATCGTGCCGTGCAGCAGGCTGGTCAGGGTGCGGCGACGGCCGTTCACCCGGATATGGCGCAGCACCCAGACCATCGGCGAACCACCATCGGCAGTGAACAGTGCATCGTCGCTGGCGTGCTTCGACAGCAGCGCAGTCAGGTGCTGCGGATGGATCAGCTCGCCTTCGCCGGGCTGTTCTTCCTGCTCGCGCTTCTGCAGCGCCTTGTCGCGGTGGGTGATGCATTCGTCGAGGAAGGTGCTGTCCTCGCGTGGCGGCAGCATCGGCAACAGCGCGTCCAGGGTCGGTGCGATGTCGCCGACCACGCCGAGGTTGACCGGGTGGCGACGGCCCAGGTGGCTGCCATCGCGGTCGACCTGGATGATCGTTGCCTTGTCCGGATAGAACTGGCCCCAGGCGAAGTCGGCGCCGAGCAGCAGCAGCGTGTCGCACTCCATCAGCGTGTGGAAGCCCGACTCGATGCCGAAGATGCCGGTCATGCCCATGTTGTAGGGGTTGTCCGGCTCGACGAAATCCTTGGCGCGTGAGGTGTGCGCCACCGGTGCCTGCAACCGCCGGGCGAGTTCCAGCAGCTGCGCATGCGCGCCCTGGCAGCCGGCACCGGCATAGATGCCGATGCGCTTGCCCTGCCCCAGCAGCTCGGCGATGCGCTGCAGCTCAGCGTCGGACGGGCGCAGCACCGGCTGGGCGTAGTGCACCGAGAACGGCACATCGTGCTTCACCTCGGCCTCGCTGATATCCGCCGGCAGGATCACCACCGCCACACCGCGGCGGCTGATCGCCGCCTGGCAGGCCAATGCCACCACGCGCCGCGCCTGCTCGGGGCTGTGCACCTGTTCGCAGAACACCGTGCAACTGCCATACACCGCCTTGAAATCCACTTCCTGCGGAAACTCCATTCCGAGTTCGCTGGTGACGATCTGGCTGGCGATCAGCACCATCGGCGCGCGGTTGCGGTTGCTTTCGAAGATGCCGTTGATGAAGTGCAGGCCACCGGGCCCGCACGAACCCGCGCAGGCAGTCAGCTGCCCGCTCACCAGCGAATCGGCACCGGCGGCAAACGCGGCCACCTCTTCGTGGCGCACGTGCACCCATTCGATGTCGCTGCGATGCATCGCATCGGTCACGTGGTTCAAGGTATCGCCCACGATGCCGTAACAGCGGCGGACACCCGCCTGCTGGAGGGTGTCGATGACGATCTCTGCAACGCGCTTGCTCATGGGGGCACAGCCGGTTCGGGGGAGAAACCCGAGGCTAGACCCGGCCAAGTGATGCCGCCGTGGGCAAGAAGCCGACCGCCTTGTTGAGCAAACTGCGGACCGGCGAGGCGTCAATCGTTGACGTTGATCCAACCCTCGATCGCGCCGTGCTTCGGGTTGCGGTAACGAACCTTCACCCAGCCGTCCTGCTCATCGAGCATCTCCACGCGATCGCCCTGCACAAGGTAGCGCTTGGTGCTGGCGGCACCGGGCCGGTCGAACAGGAACAGGCGCGCGGACACCACCGTGGCCTGATGGCCACGCAGCGGTTCGCCGCTGGCGGGCGCGCTCAACCCATCGGCAATGGCACTTTCCAGCACGTGGCCGGATGCATCGTGCGTACGCCACACCGCCAGCGGCCCCTGCTCGTCGGTCTGCTCCCACTGCAGGGCGGCATCCAGCGCATCGCCCAGCCGCAGCACGTCTTCGGAGCGATACAGGTACAACTTCCTACCGTCGAACCGATACTGATCCGTGTACCACATCGGTCCACTGCGGCAGCTGCTGGTCAGGGTGCGCGTGGCGGCGTCGACGGTCAGGCCCATCAGGCCGCCACAGTTGTCATGCCCGTGGGTTTCGGCCTGCAGCGCGCGGAAACCGCCGCTGGCCGGATCGAACCGATACACCGCCACCGCTTCGTTGACCATGCCGACCGACGCCCGCGCCACCAGCTCGGGACGCCCGTCGAAATCGACATCCTCGGCCGACAGCCGGGAATTGCCGTCGGCATCGGGGGCGCCCGGCAGGCTCAGCCGTCTGCCCGAGGGCAGAAGCTGCACGTCGATGCTGCCGTCCTCGGTGACCTCGGCCTGCACGCGAACGCCGGGCGCTGCCTCGAAGCGCAACGGCGCATCGCTGTCAGCGGCGTGCGCCAGCGGCACCAGCAGGCCCGCCAGCAGCAGGCCAACCACGGATTCCCTGTGTTTCATCGTCACTCCCTGCGGCGCCACGCTGGCGCCTCCAGGTCAGAACGATACGTCAACCGCCTGCCGCGACCACAGCACCGACTGGTGCTTGGTCTGCTGCTTCCACGCCAGGCGGATCGCTTCGATGTCGGCGCGGCGCTGCGGGGTGTCTTCATGCAGCACCACCAGCACCTTGGTGCGCAGGCGGTTGGGCGAGGCATCGCCGCGGAACAGCCACTGGCCGTAGGCATCGAACACGGTCAGGCCATCGGGGAAGCGCGGGGTCACTTCCTTGTCCAGAAACGCGCGCCACTGCGCCTCGCTGATCGTATCGGCCTGCGGACGGTCGCCGGCACCCTGCTCCTCGCCCACGCCGAAGTACAGCTCGCTGCGCACCCAGCCCGTGCCGTTGGACGGCCGCGCGGCATCGCCCTGCATCTCGGCGGTGGCGGCGTAGGCGCTGGGTGTCTTCGAGGACAGGCTGGCGCAGCCGCTGGTGGCCAGCAGCACGGCAAAGATCAGGCCAAGGTGTTTCATGGGGGACAGCACTCCGGGGAAGGGGAAAAAGCGGGTCGAAGGGGCACGGAGGGTACACCTGCGTTTCGGTTGCGGTTGCAACCAATCACTCATGCCACAGGGGCATCAGCTGATGCGATCGGAAGCGGGGCTTGCGTCACACCCCCTCCTCACGCCAAGATAATATATCGCTTCATCCGGATGGATGTAAGTGAAACCATCTCTCCCCCGCCCCTTCCCCACGTCGTAGTTGCTGGAGTCCGCATGTCCCCCCGCCTATCCGCGTCGCCGCTCGGCCTCGCCATCGCGCTCGCCCTGTCCCCCGCCCTGGCCTCTGGCCAGGATGCGGCCACCAACCTGGACACGGTGATCGTCACCGGTACCCGCGCCGCCGACCGCACCGTGCTCGAATCCACCTCGCCGGTGGACGTGCTCACCGCCGAGGACATCCGCAAGGCCGGCGTGGTCAACGGCGAGCTGGGCAGCGCGCTGCAGGCCCTGCTGCCGTCGTTCAACTTCCCGCGCCAGTCCAACTCCGGCGGCGCCGACCACGTGCGTGCCGCGCAGCTGCGCGGCCTGTCGCCGGACCAGGTGCTGGTGCTGGTGAACGGCAAGCGCCGCCACCACACCGCGCTGGTCAACACTGACAGCAAGATCGGCAAGGGCACCACCCCGGTCGACTTCAACTCGATCCCGGTCAGCGCCATCAAGCGCATCGAAGTGCTGCGTGATGGCGCCGGCGCGCTGTACGGCTCCGATGCGGTGGCCGGCGTGATCAACGTGATCCTGGACAACGGCGGCGACGGCGGCGAGATCGAAGCCAGCTACGGCGCCAACCACACCGACCTCAAGCCGATCGGCCGCACCCTCACCGATGGCCAGGCCGGCAACATCAGCGCCAAGGTCGGCACCTCGCTGGGCGAGGATGGCGGTTTCCTGCGCGTGGGCCTGGAATACAAGAAGCGCAACGGCACCAACCGCGCCGGCTACGACCTGATTCCGCCGTGGGACCAGACCGAGGCCAACCTGGCGCTGCAGGGCAAGCGCAACTACGTGCTCGGCGATGGCGCCAGCAAGGACATCAACCTGTGGCTGAACACCGAGATTCCGGTGGGCAAGACCGCCACGTTCTATGCGTTCGGCACCTTCAACCAGCGTGATACCGAAGGCGCGAACTACTTCCGCTACCCCGACAGCGACGCCAACTGGAAGGAGGTATATCCGAACGGTTACCGCCCGATTTCCGAAGGCGAGAACCGCGACGTGCAGGCCGTGGCCGGCGTGCGTGGCCAGTGGGGCGAGTGGAGCTACGACGGCAGCCTGGATTACGGCCAGAACGACTTCACCTACCGCCTGCGCGATTCGATCAACGCCTCGCTGGGCCCGACCAGCCCGACCCGTTTCAAGACCGCTGATTACCAGTACGCACAGACCGTGGGCAACCTCGACCTGAGCCGCGTGTTCTCGCAGAGCGACAGCATCACCCACACCCTGGGCCTGGGCGCGGAAGTGCGCCACGAGCGCTACCAGACCCGTCCGGGCGACCCGTCCAGCTATGCGGCCGGCCCGTACACCGATCGCCCGACCGGCTCGCAGGCCGGTGGTGGCCTGACCCCGCAGGATGCTGCGTCGCTGGCGCGTGACGTGGCCAGTGCCTATGCCAGCCTGGCCAGCCAGTTCGGCGACCACTTCTCCACCGACCTGGCCGCACGCTACGAGCACAGCGACGACTTCGGTGGCGAGCTGACCGGCAAGCTGGGCCTGCGCTACGAGTTCACCCCGGCCTTCGCCCTGCGCGGTGCCATCTCCAACAACTTCCGCGCGCCGTCGCTGGCGCAGATCGGCTACGAATCCACCTCCACCGGCTACAACGCCGCTGGCCAGCTGGTGCAGGGCCGCCTGCTGTCGGTCAACAACCCGATCGCCCGCGGCCTCGGCGCGCAGGACCTGAAGCCGGAGAAGTCGCTGAACACCTCGCTGGGCTTCACCAGCCGCATCGGCGAGCACTTCGACCTGTCGCTGGACTTCTTCCAGATCGACATCGACGACCGCATCGCGCTGTCGGAAAGCATCACCGGCGATGCTCTGACCGACTTCGTGGCTGCCAACTACGGCGTCACCGGCCTGCAGAGCGCCAGCTTCTTCGTCAACGCCGCCGACACCCGCACCCGCGGTGCCGAGCTGGTGACCAACTGGCGCCAGGCACTGGGCGATGGCCAGCTGCTGCTGACCGGCACCTACGCCTACACCAAGACCACGCTGAAGAACGTGCTGGCCACACCGGCCCAGCTGCAGGCACTGGACGCGGACTACGTGCTGTTCGGCATCGAAGAAACCAACACGTTGACCGACGCAACCCCGCGTACCCGTGCCAGCCTGTCGGCCGCCTGGAGCAACGACCACTGGTCGCTGAGCAGCCGCGTCAACCGCTACGGCAGTGCCACCCGCGTGTTCAACTTCGGTGATGGCTACATCCCGCGCCAGACCTACCAGGCCGAATGGCAGCTGGATGCCGAAGTGGAATACCGCTTCAACAAGCAGTGGAGCGTGGCCATCGGCGGGCAGAACCTGACGGACAACTATCCGGACAAGTCCAACGAGGATATCTACTACTACGGCAACCTGCCGTACGACGTGCTGTCGCCGATCGGCAGCAACGGCGCGTACTACTACGGTCGCGTGCGTTACACGTTCTGACCGCCCTCGGTGGGTGTGAAACCCACCCCTTCTGGTGGGTGCGGACCGTTGGTCCGCACTGCCTTCGGTGCCGACCAACGGTCGGCACCTACCGGATTCATGGTTGGTGGGTGCGGACCGTTGGTCCGCACGGCCATTCCGTGCCGACCAACGGTCGGCACCCACCGATCAGGCAGCTGTCGCCCAGCCTCGACCTGCCCTACACGCCGCTGCTGGCAAGCTGGTCGGTATGGCTGAACCGCTCCCCCTGCGTCCGCCACCGCCATTGCTGGACGACGCCTGTGCGTTGTTCCTCGATGTCGACGGCACCCTCATAGAATTCGCTGCGCGCCCGGATGCCGTGCAGCTCCTGCCGGATGTGCGTGAAGCCATCGGCCGTATCAGCGACCGCCTCGAAGGCGCGGTCGCCCTCGTCAGTGGCCGCCCACTGGAACAGCTGGACCAGCTGTTTGCCCCCCTGCAACTGCCGGCCGCCGGCCTGCACGGCCACGAACTGCGTGGCGAGGACGGGCGCGTGCTGCGTGAAGAGCAGGACGACGACACCGCCGAATGGCTGCATGCCCTGCATCAGCAGGCCATGCGCTTCGCCCATGGTTACCCCGGCGTACTCGTGGAAGAAAAAGGCGCTGGCCTGGCCCTGCACTGGCGTGGTGCGCCACATGCCGCCAACGAGGTACGCACGTTCGCCGAACGCCATGCCCGCGGCCGGCCAAGCTATCGGCTGCAGCCCGGCGACCACGTGATTGAATTCGTGCCCGTCGGCACCGACAAGGGCCGCGCCGTGCGCCGGCTGATGCAATACCTGCCCTTCCGTGGCCGCCTGCCCGTGTTCCTTGGTGATGACCTCACCGATGAGTTCGGCTTCGAGGCCGCCAACGGACAGCACGGCTGGAGCGTGCTGATCGGCGAACGTGAACCCAGCGCGGCCGTGTTCGCGCTGCCTGACATACGCAGCGTGCACGCCTGGCTGCGTGAGAATGCGTATTGACCCGGCCACCCCACGGCCGCAACCGAGATGTACCGCGTGATGACCCAACCCGATCTTGATCTGGGCGTGGTCGGCAACGGCAGCTTCGGCGCCCTGGTCGACAAACATGCCCGCGTTGTCTGGAGCTGCCTGCCCACCTTCGACGGCGACCCCACCTTCTGCGCCCTGCTCGGCCCCAACCAGCAGACCGGCGGCGACTTCGCCATCGAGCTGGAAGACTTCGCCCGCAGCGAGCAGGAATACCTGACCAACACCGCGATCCTGCGCACCGTGCTGCATGACAGTCACGGCGGCTCGCTGGAAATCCTCGATTTCGCCCCGCGCTGGCGGCAGAACGACCGCTTCTACCGGCCGGTCAGCCTGATCCGCCAGGTACGCCCGCTTACCGGCAGCCCGCGCATCACCGTGCTGGCGCGGCCGCTGGCCGACTGGGGCGCCCGCGTGCCCGAATCGACCTGGGGCAGCAACCACGTGCGCTGGATCCTGCCCGAGCACGTGCTGCGGCTGACCACCGACGTGCCCGTGCGCATGGTGCGCGAGGGCCTGCCGTTCGTGCTCAACCACCCCGTCCACCTGATCCTGGGCGTGGATGAATCGCTCAACCGTTCCATCAGCGGCTACGTGCAGGAAGCCTTCCAGCGCACCGCCAATTACTGGCGCGAATGGGTGCGCTACCTGTCCATTCCGCTGGAATGGCAGGACGCGGTCATCCGCAGCGCGATCACGCTGAAGCTGTGCCAGTACGAGGACAGCGGCGCGATCATCGCGGCGATGACCACCTCCATTCCCGAGGCGCCCGGCAGCGTGCGCAACTGGGATTACCGCTACTGCTGGCTGCGTGATGCGGCGTTCGTGGTGCGTGCGCTGAACCGCCTCGGCGCCACCCGCACGATGGAGCAGTTCCTCGGCTACATCTTCAACCTGGCCACCACCGATGGCACGTTGCAGCCGCTGTACGGCATCGGCTTCGAGGCCAAGCTGGACGAGGACGAAGTGCCCAGCCTGTCCGGCTACCGCGGCATGGGCCCGGTGCGCCGCGGCAACCTGGCCTGGGTGCAGCGCCAGCACGATGTCTACGGCAGCGTGGTCCTCGCATCGACCCAGCTGTTCTTCGACCGCCGCCTGCAGGATCCGGGCGATGCGCACACCTTCGCGCGCCTGGAACCGCTGGGTGAGCAGGCGTTCGCCCTGCACGACGTGCCCGATGCCGGCCTGTGGGAATTCCGCGGTCGCACCGAAGTGCATACCTACACCAGCGCGATGTGCTGGGCGGCCTGCGACCGCCTGTGCAAGATCGCCGTGCGCCTCAAGCTCGACGACCGCGCGAACTACTGGCGCGAGCGTGCCGACACCATCCACGCGCACATCATGGACAAGGCGTGGAGCGAGGAGCTCGGCCACTTCACCGACACCTTCGACGGCCATCGCCTGGATGCCTCGTTGCTGCTGTTGGCCGATATCGGCTTCATCGATGCGCTGGACGCGCGCTTCATCGCGACCGTCGAGGCAATCGGCCGCGATCTCAAGCATGGCAATTCGCTGTACCGCTACGTGGCGCCGGATGATTTCGGCGAACCGGAAACCAGCTTCACCATCTGCACGTTCTGGTACATCGACGCACTGGCGGCAATCGGCCGCATGGATGAAGCGCGCGAGATGTTCGAGCTGCTGCTGAACCAGCGCAACCACCTCGGACTGCTCTCCGAGGATCTGGCCTTCGATGGTGGCGAAGCCTGGGGCAACTTCCCGCAGACCTATTCGCACGTCGGCCTGATCACCGCCGCCATGCGCCTGTCGCGTTCCTGGCAGGAGGCCTCGTGAGCCGTCTGGTGGTTGTCTCCAACCGGGTCGCCGTGCCCGGTGAAAGCCGCGCCGGCGGCCTCGCCGTGGGCCTGCTGGCCGCGCTGAAGGAGCGCGGCGGCATGTGGTTCGGCTGGAGCGGCAAGAACGCGAAGGATGCCAGCGGCACGCTGCACCAGCAGAAGGACGGTGACATCGAGTACGTCACCATGGACCTGGCCAAGCGTGATGTGGATGGCTACTACAACGGCTTTTCCAACCGCACGCTGTGGCCGCTGCTGCACTTCCGCTTGGACCTGGTCGACTACGATCGCGGCACCCGCGAGACCTACCACAAGGTCAATGCGCTGTTCGCCGACAAGCTCGCGCCGCTGCTGCGCGAGGACGACATCGTCTGGATCCACGATTACCACCTGATTCCGCTGGGCGCGATGCTGCGCGAGCGCGGCATCGGCTGCAGGATCGGCTTCTTCCTGCATATCCCGATGCCGTCGGCCGACCTGCTGCAGGCCATGCCCGACCACCTGCGGCTGTTCTCCTCGCTGTACGCCTACGACCTGGTCGGCTTCCAGACCCAGCGCGATGCCGACCGTTTCCAGACCTACCTGCGCCTGTTCGGCGGCGGCCGCGTGCTGGAGGATGGCCGGCTGGAAGCCCCGGGCGGGCGCCGCTTCCGCGCGGCCGCCTTCCCGATCGGCATCGATACCGACCTGATTGCCCGCCAGGCGGCAACGGCAGCGACCAAGCCCTCGGTGAAGAACCTGCGCAGCAGCCTGCGCGACCGCCAGCTGGCCATCGGCGTGGACCGCCTGGACTATTCCAAGGGCCTGCCCGAACGATTCCAGGGCTTCGAGCGCTACCTGGAGCGGCACCCCGACCAGCGCGGCTCGCTGACCTACCTGCAGATCGCCCCGGTGTCGCGTGGCGACGTGACAGAGTACCGGCAGCTGCGCAGCCAGCTGGAACAGATCGCCGGGCACATCAACGGCGGCCACGCCGAGCCCGACTGGACGCCGCTGCGCTACGTCAACCAGAACTTCACCCATGCCACGCTGACCGGCTTCTACCGCGCTGCGGCCGTGGGCCTGGTGACCCCGTTGCGTGATGGCATGAACCTGGTGGCCAAGGAATACGTGGCCTCGCAGGACCCGGAAAATCCCGGCGTGCTGGTGTTGTCACTGCTCGCCGGTGCGGCCGACGAACTGAAGCAGGCACTGCTGGTGAACCCGCACGACCTGGACGGCGTGGCCGATGCCATCGCCACCGCGGCCACGATGTCGCTGCGCCGGCGCCAGGAACGCTGGCACGCGATGATGGACCACCTGCGCACGTACGACATCAACCACTGGCGCCGCAGCTACCTCGAAGCCCTGGAAGCCTGACCGCTCCTGCTTCTGTAGAGTCGAGCCATGCTCGACTGATGATGGAGCAGTCGAGCATGGCTCGACTCTACAAAAGAGCGGACCGCGGCGGTCAATCGAGGAAGCGCGCGGCCTGTTCCGGGCTGGGCAGGTAGCAGGTGTCGTGCCGGCCGAACCAGCGGTAGCGGTTGCGGGCCAGCGCACGGTAGGCCACGTCGCGCCAGGCGCGCGGCAGCAGGCGCAGCACACCTGCCACGCGCCACGGGCCACCCAGCCCCGTCAGCACGCGCAGGATCGCATCGGTATCGGTCCAGGCGCCCTGCGCGTCCACCAGCAGGAACGACAGCGGGTCGTTCGGGTCCAGACCGTGGGCGCGCAGCAAGGCACTGCCCTGCGCGCCCTGCATCGCCGCGAAACGGTAGCGCCCCTGCCGGTCGAACCGCAGCAGGAAGCGCACCCAGCGGCTGCACAGGGCGCAGACGCCGTCGAAGACGATCACGGCTGTTTTGGTGGGGTCAGATATGGGGTCGGATCCCTTTTCGCCAGAAAAGGGCTCTGACCCCACAGGACCGCCAGCCGGCTTCATTCCATCCACACCAGGGTCGCCATGCGCCCGGTACGGCGGTCGCGACGGTGCGAGTACAGGTCCGGGTCGGCCATGGTCGAGACCGTGCCGCCATGGATGTTGAGCGGGTCCAGCCCTGCCGCCTGCAACCGCTGCCGGGCCAGCGCGAACAGGTCCACTTTCCAGTGCCCTTCGCGGGTGGCCACGAAGGCTTCTTCCGCGCCCGGGTCATGGCCGACGAAGGCGTGGTAGACCTCTTCGCCGATCTCATAGTCCTGCGGGCCGGCCGCCGGACCCAGCCACGCCCGCAGCTGCGCCGCCGGCGTGTTCATGGCGGACACGGTGTCTTCCAGCATGCCGTCGGCCAAGCCACGCCAGCCGGCATGCGCCGCACCGATCTCGCTGCCGTCGACGGCGGCGAACACCACCGGCAGGCAGTCGGCGGTGAGGATGGCCAGCACCACGCCCGGCACCGAGGTCACCGCGGCATCGGCCACCGGCTCGCTGGCGCCGGCCACCGGCGCTGCGTCGAAACGCAGCACGGTGGTGCCATGCACCTGGCGCAGCCAGTGCGGTGCCGACGGCAGGGACAGGCCCTGCTGCAGCATCTGCCGGTTGTGCTCGACGTTGGCCGGGGTATCACCATCGGCTGCGTGCCGGTTGCCCAGGTTGAACTGCGCGAACGGCGCCGGCGAGATGCCCGCGCCATGCCGACGCGTGGTCAGCGCGCGGACGCCCGGGGGCGCCGGCCAGTCGGCCTGCAGCAGCGGCAGCGCGGTATCCATCACCAGCGGTCCCGCTCGCGCTCGGCGAAGGCCGCGCTGTCTTCGCGCAGCACCTTCATCAGGTGCAGCATGTCGGCCGGCACCGGTGCGGTGTTGCGCACCTGCTCGCCGGTGATCGGGTGCACGAATTCCAGGGTCTCGGCGTGCAGGGCCTGGCGCTTGAAACCGCGCAGGGCGGCAACCAGCTCCTCGCTGGCACCCTTGGGCAGTTTCAGCGCGCCGCCGTACAGCGGGTCACCCACGATCGGGTGGCGGATATGCGCCATGTGCACACGGATCTGGTGGGTGCGGCCGGTTTCCAGGCGGCACTCCAGCGCGGTGTGCGCACGGAAGCGCTCGCGCAGGCGGTAATGGGTGATCGCTTCCTTGCCGTCCTCACGCACGCCCATCTTCAGGCGGTCGCGCGGGTGGCGGTCGATCGGGGCATCGGCGGTACCGCCGGCCACCAGGGCGCCCATCACGATGGCCAGGTACTGGCGGTGCACGTCACGGGCGGCCAGCTGCTCGACCAGTGCGGTCTGCGCTTCCAGGGTGCGCGCCACGACCATCACGCCGCTGGTGTCCTTGTCCAGGCGGTGCACGATACCCGCGCGCGGCAGCACCGCCACCGACGGGTCGCGGTACAGCAGCGCGTTGACCAGGGTGCCGCTGTGGTTGCCGGCGCCCGGGTGGACCACCAGGCCGACCGGCTTGTTGATCACCAGCAGGTGCTCGTCCTCGAACAGCACGTCCAGCGGAATGTCCTCCGGCTGGGCGTCGGTCTGGGTTTCCATCACCACGGTCAGGGTGACGACTTCACCGCCGCGCAGCGGATCGCGCGGGCGGGCCTGGGCGCCGTCCAGCAGCACATCGCCGGATTTGATCCATTCAGTCAGGCGCGAGCGCGAGTATTCGGGGAACAGCTCGGCCACGACCGCGTCGAAACGACGGCCGGCGGAGGTGTCGGGGACGATGGCCTGGCGGGCCGATTCGGAGGATTGTTCAGACATGGCAGGGGGGTATCTTCGAAATTTTGGGGTCCGGTCGACCGGTTTCAGTCGCTGGACAGGACACTAGGCTATCATCGACCCTTCGTATTCCAGACGCGTCCCGCCTTGACCCCATGATCCGACGCTCCTCCATGCTCTCTGCGCCCGTCCGCCTCACCGCCCTGCTGCTGGTGCTGGTCATCGCCGCCACTGGTTGCCATCGCGGCGCCAAGGGTGATCGCCCCGATGAAGGAACGCCGGTCGAACAACTGTACGACAAGAGCCACACGCTGATGCAGGGTGGCAACTGGAGTGGCGCCGAAGCCAGCTTCCGCCGCCTGGTGGCCCAGTACCCGTACGGCCCGTACACCGAGCAGGCGATGATCGAAACCGCCTACGCCCAGTACAAGGCCGGCAAGCACGATGACGCCGTGTCGAGCATCGACCGCTTCATCCGTACCTACCCGACCCACCGCAACATCGCGTACCTGTACTACCTGCGCGGCCTGGCCAACTCCAACCGCAATACGGTTTTCCTGCGTCGCGTATGGTCCCTGGACCCGAGCCGCCGCGATCTGTCCACGCCGCACCAGGCGTATTCGGACTTCAACATCGTGGTCGACCGCTACCCGAACAGCCGCTACGCCGCCGATGCGCGCCAGCGCATGATCGAGCTGCGTGACGTGTTCGCCCAGCACGAGCTGGACAACGCCCTGTACTACCTGCGTCGCGGCGCCTACGTCTCGGCCGCCGGCCGCGCCAACTACCTGCTGGAAACCTACCCGCAGAGCGCCTTCCAGTACGACGCCGTGGCGGTGCTGGGCGAGTCCTACACCCACCTGGGCAACAAGACGCTGGCCGACGACGCCCGTCGCGTGCTGACGCTGAACCAGCCGCAGCACCCGTGGCTGGAAGGCAATTGGCCGAAGTACCCGTGGATGATCCGCAAGCTGAACCCGTTTGCCGGCGAGAAGTCGGCCAGCACCGGCCAGCGCAACGCGCGGCTGGAAAAGAAATAAAGAAAAGGGCCCCGCAAGGGGCCCTTCTTCTTTATCCACGCATGGCGTGGATCTACGGTAGAGCCACGCCATGCGTAAATGGCCCAGTAGAGCCACGCCATGCGTGGATGGGATAGCCCGGTAGCGCCGGGCCATGCCCGGCGCCCTCGTTACCTCACCCCTTGTAACCGTTGCTGATCGGGTACCGGCGCTCGCGGCCGAACGCCCGGCGCGAGACCTTCGGGCCCGGCGCGGCCTGGTGCCGCTTCCACTCGCTGATGCGCACCAGGCGCAGCACGCGGTCGACCACGGCCGCGTCGTAGCCGGCGGCCACGATCTCCGTGCGCGACTGCTCCTGGTCCACGTAGCGGTACAGGATGCCGTCCAGCACGTCGTAGGCCGGCAGCGAATCCTGGTCCAGCTGGTTGTCGCGCAGCTCGGCCGACGGCGGGCGGCTGATCACCGCCGGTGGGATCACCGGCGCGCCGCCCACGGTGTTGCGCCACTTGGACAGGCCGAACACCTCCGTCTTGTACAGGTCCTTCAGCGGCGCGTAGCCACCGCACATGTCGCCGTAAATGGTGGCGTAGCCGACCGCGTACTCGCTCTTGTTGCCGGTGGTCAGCAGCAGGCCGCCGAACTTGTTGGCCAGCGCCATCAGGATCACGCCACGGCTGCGCGACTGCAGGTTCTCTTCGGTCACGTCCGGCGTGGTGCCTTCGAACATCGGCGCCAGCGCTTCCATCAGGCCCTTGAAGGCCGGCTCGATCGAGACCGCTTCCAGCTTCACGCCCAGCGCCTCGCACTGCTCGGCGGCCAGGTCGTTGGACATGCCGGCGGTATAGCGCGACGGCAGGCGCACGGCGGTGACGTTCTCCGCACCGAGCGCGTCGACGGCCAGGGCCAGCACCAGGGCCGAATCGATGCCGCCGGACAGGCCCAGCCACACCTTCTTGAAGCCGTTCTTGCGGCAGTAGTCCTGGATACCGCGGGTCACCGCACGCCAGGCCAGCGCATCCATGCTCTCATCGCCATCGTCCATCCAGACGTGCGGCAGGAAGCGGCGGGTTTCGCCGTCGTAGTCCACCACCAGCCACTGGTCGACGAAGGCCGCCGCCGCCGGGTGCACGGTGCCGTCGCCGTCGGCAACCACCGAGGCACCGTCGAACACCAGCGCATCCTGGCCACCGACCACGTTGAGGTAGGCAATCGCCGCCCCGCTCTCGCGGGTGCGGGCGGCCAGCACGGCGTCGCGCTGGGCATGCTTGCCGCGCTCATACGGCGAGGCGTTGGGCACTACCACCAGCTGCGCACCCTCGCGCACGGTGTCGGCCAGCGGCTCGGCGAACCACAGGTCTTCGCAGATCAGCAGGCCGACCGGCACGCCGTTGACCTCGAACACGCAGCTGCCGCCGTCCGGGTCCACGTCGAAGTAGCGGCGCTCGTCGAACACGGCGTAGTTGGGCAGCTCGCGCTTGCGGTAGGTGCGCTCGACCAGGCCGTCACGCAGCACGCTGGCAGCGTTGTAGACCACCGCACCGGCGGCCTGCGGCCAGCCGACCACGGCGGTGATGCCGCGGCAAGCGGCGGCGATGCGGCCCAGCGCCTGCTCGCACTCGTACAGGAAGCCCGGACGCAGCAGCAGGTCCTCCGGCGGATAGCCGCTCACCGCCAGCTCGGGGAACATCACCAGCTCGGCGCCGTACTCCTCGCGCGCCTGGCCGATCATCTCGATGATGCGCTCGGTGTTGCCGGCGACATCTCCGACGGGAAAGTCGAACTGCGCCATCGCGATGCGGATCGAAGCCATGGGAATCCAGCCTGTGGTTGCAATGGCCCATTGTAACGCCGGGCCATGCCCGCGCCGGGCCATCCCCAGTAGATCCACGCCATGCGTGGATGGGGCCGACCGGCACACCGCCAGATGCAGAAAAGCCGCCCGGAGGCGGCTTTTCTGTTGATGCAGGTAGAGCAGTCGACTAACAGTCGACTCTACCGAATCGTCTGCCGGAGGCAGTCGATCTTATTTCACCAGCTTGGCGATGGCAGCGCCCAGGTCGCCCGGCGAGCGGACGGTGACGACACCGGCAGCTTCCATGGCGGCGAACTTGCCTTCAGCAGTGCCCTTGCCGCCCGAGGCGATCGCACCGGCGTGGCCCATGCGCTTGCCGGCCGGAGCCGACGCACCGGCGATGAAACCGACGACCGGCTTCTTCACGTGGTTCTTGATGTACTCGGCACCGGCTTCTTCAGCGTCACCGCCGATTTCGCCGACCATGATGATGCCTTCGGTCTGCGGATCTTCGTTGAACAGCTTCAGGCAGTCGACGAAGTTCAGGCCGTTGATCGGGTCACCGCCGATGCCGATGCAGGTGGACTGGCCCAGGCCGACTTCAGTGGTCTGCTTGACCGCTTCATAGGTCAGGGTGCCCGAACGCGACACGATGCCGATCTTGCCCGGTTTGTGGATGTGGCCCGGCATGATGCCGATCTTGCACTCACCCGGGGTGATGACGCCCGGGCAGTTCGGCCCGATCAGCACGGTGTCCGGGTGGGCACGGGTCAGCACGTTCTTGACGCGCAGCATGTCCAGCACCGGGATGCCTTCGGTGATGCAGACGATGACCGAGATGCCGGCAGCAGCGGCTTCCAGGATCGCGTCAGCCGCGTACGGCGGCGGCACGTAGATGACCGAAGCGTTGGCGCCGGTGCTCTGCACGGCGTCGGCAACGGTGTTGAAGACCGGCAGGTCGATATGGGTGGTGCCACCCTTGCCCGGGGTCACGCCGCCGACGACCTGGGTGCCGTACTCGATCATCTGAGTGGCGTGGAAGGTGCCCTGCTGGCCGGTGAAGCCCTGCACGATCACCTTGGTGTTCTTGTTGATCAAAACAGACATTGGAATTCCTTGGTGTCGGTATCAGGCAGCGTTCTTGACAGCTTCAACGATCTTCTTGGCGCCATCGTTGATGTTGTCAGCCGGGATGATGGCCATGCCGCTGTCACGCAGCAGCTGCTTGCCTTCTTCCACGTTGGTGCCTTCCAGGCGGACCACGACCGGAACCTTGACGCCCACTTCCTTCACGGCGGCAATGATGCCTTCGGCAATCATGTCGCAGCGGACGATGCCGCCGAAGATGTTGACGAAGATGCCTTCGACCTTGTCCGAGGACAGGATCAGCTTGAAGGCTTCGATGACGCGCTGCTTGTTGGCACCGCCGCCCACGTCCAGGAAGTTCGCCGGCTCGCCGCCGTTGAGCTTGATGACGTCCATGGTGGCCATGGCCAGGCCGGCGCCGTTCACCATGCAGCCGATGTTGCCGTCCATGGTGACGTAGTTGATGTCCAGCTCCGAAGCGATCACTTCGGTCGGGTCTTCCTGGGTCTTGTCGCGCATGGCGACCAGAGCCTTCTGGCGGAAGGCGGCGTTGTCGTCGCTGTCGAACTTGCCGTCCAGCGCGTACAGGTTGCCGTCGTCCAGGATGGCCAGCGGGTTGATTTCAACCAGTGCCAGGTCCTTTTCGTTGAACAGGCGGTACAGGTTCACCATGATGCTGGCGAACTGGCCGGCCTGCTTGGCGGTCAGGCCCAGCTTGAAGCCGAAATCACGGCCGTGGTAACCCTGCACGCCTTCGACGAAGTCGACGTTCAGCGAGTGGATCAGCTCCGGGGTTTCAGCTGCGACCTGCTCGATCTCCACGCCGCCTTCCGAAGAAGCGATGTAGGTGATGGTCTTGGTGCCACGGTCAACCAGCACCGACAGGTACAGTTCCTTGACGATCTCGCCGGCGGTGGTCACCAGCACCAGATTGACCGGCAGTTCAACGCCTGCGGTCTGGTAGGTGGCCATCTTGGTGCCGAGCATCTTGGCCGCAGCGGCCTTCACGTCGTCAGTGGTCTTGCAGAACTTGACGCCGCCAGCCTTGCCGCGGCCGCCAGCGTGGATCTGCGCCTTGACCATCCAGGGGCCCTGGCCCAGGGAGTTGGCAGCTTCGACTGCTTCGTCCGGGGTCGCCGCGACCTTGCCGGCCGGGACCGGGATGCCGTACTCGGCAAGCAGCTGTTTTGACTGGTATTCGTGGAAATTCATGCGTCACCGTGGGAATAGGAACGACCGCACGCAATTCCTCAGGGGCCCCGGCGGGGCGCCGGCATGGACCGCGGCGGGCCCACTATTGTGGCCGAGCCAGCGCCGGGGCGCAAAGAACCCGGGACAAACGGCCAGACCCGGCCAGATTTCCACGTTCATTCAGGCAGTTGCGCCGCCCCGGCGGGGTGGGCCCGTGGGCCCGGCCCGGTCCGATTGCGCAGGAAACGGCTTCCACAGGCCTATACTGGGAGGCGTAGAGTCGAGCTTGCTCGACTGATGTCTGGAGCAGTCGAGCAAGCTCGACTCTACGGAAAACACAGTCGAGCAAGCTCGACTCTACGGGGCAAGTGTCCGGTGGTCGGGGGAACATCGGGTACGCTGCAGTGCCAACGCCGTCAGATCCAGTTCCAGGCAGCCAGAAGGGGAGTTCCGGCGTGTCACCCAGTGCTTCATTGATCGACCGCATCGAATCGATTCCCCGGCGCGAGCTGTATTTCTTCGCGCTGTACCGCGTGCTGATCGCTTCGGTCATCGCCGCGCTGCTGTACAGCCCGCTGTCGGCCATGGTCGGCGAAGCGCACCACCCGCGCCTGGCCTACCTGGTCGGGGCCGCCTACCTGGCGCTGTCCCTGCTGCTGCTGGTGGTGGGCCGCAGCGAGCGCTGGCTGCTGCCGATCGTGGTCACCGGCGTGCTGCTGGACATCATCGCCGCCAGCCTGCTGGCCCACGCCCTGCCCGGTGCCAGCGCCGGCATCTCGATGTCGCTGCTGTTCAACATCGCCGCCGCGGCCACCCTGCTGCCCCTCAGCTGGGGCCTGGTGCTGGCCCTGGCCGCCAGCGTCGCCACCGCCGCCGAATACCTGTGGAAGGTGCTGGAGGGCGGTGACCCCACCCGCACCCTGGCCGAACTGGCGATGTTCGCCACCAGCTACCTGGCCCTGGCCTTCATCAGCTACCAGGTCGGCAACCGCGCGCGCCGCAACCAGCAGCTGGCCAACCAGCGCGGCGATGAAGTGGCCAACCTGTTCCAGATCAACGAGCTGATCATCCGCCGCATGCGCACCGGGGTGATCGTCGTCGATGGCGACAACCGCATCACCTTGGCCAACGAGGCCGCGTCGCTGCTGCTGGGTGACAGCGACGGGGTCGGCGAGAGCGGCCAGCTGGACCTTGCCAGCATCGCCCCCGAACTGGCCCGGCGCCTGAACCGCTGGCGCAACGGCTGGGCCCAGGACGAACTGCCGCTGCAGCTCAACCCCGACCAGCCCGAGGTACAGCCGCGGTTTGCCCGCCTGCTGGCCGGCAGCGAGCTGGCCCTGGTCTTCCTGGACGACTCCAGCGTGGTCTCGCGCCGCGCCGAGTCGCTCACCCTCTCGGCCATGGGCCGCTTCTCGGCCAGCCTGGCGCACGAGATCCGCAACCCGCTGGCGGCCATCAACTACGCCGTACAGCTGCTGGAGGAAGGCACCGGCTTCAACGAGAGCGACCGCCGCCTGCTGCAGATCATCCACCAGCAGTGCCAGCGCACCAACGGCATCGTCGAGAGCGTGCTGGGCCTGGCCCGGCGCGAGCGCGCCAACCCCGAAAACGTCGACCTGGCCGCCTTCGTGCGCCGCTTCGTGCTGGAGTACAAGCAGGGCCAGACCCTGGAAACGGACAGCATCGAGCCGATCATCAACGACACCTCGGTGCCCGCCCTGGTCGACACCCGCCACCTCTACCAGGTGCTGACCGTGCTGGTGCACAACGCGCTGAAGTACGGCCGCATCGGCGAGCAGCCGGCGCGCGTGCGCCTGCGCGTGGCCCAGCATGAGCGCAGCGCGGTGATCGATGTGATGGACCGCGGCCCGGGCATCCCTGAGGCCGTGGCTGCGCAGCTGTTCCGCCCCTTCTTCACCACCTCCGAGCACGGCACCGGCCTGGGGCTGTACATCGCCCGCGAGCTGTGCCGGGCCAACCAGGCGCGCCTGGACTACATCCCCGTGCCGGCCGGCGGTTCCTGCTTCCGCCTGGTCCTTCCCGGCCCGCACGCCCTGCTTCCGCAGTGATCCGCCGCGCCAAACATTTGTCGCTCCCAGCCCCCCTCGTTTATCTTCCCTGCCCATGAACGAAACCCGCAGCGCCCTCGTCGTCGACGATGAACGCGACATCCGCGAACTGCTGGTGTTGACCCTTGGCCGCATGGGCCTTCGCATCAGCACCGCCGCCAACCTCGCCGAAGCCCGCGAACTGCTGGCCAGCAACCCGTACGACCTGTGCATCACCGACATGCGGCTGCCGGACGGCAACGGCATCGAACTGGTCAGCGAGATCGCCCACAACTACCCGCGTACGCCGGTGGCGATGATCACCGCCTTCGGCAGCATGGACCTGGCCGTGGAAGCGCTGAAGGCCGGTGCCTTCGACTTCGTCAGCAAGCCGGTGGACATCAGCGTGCTGCGTGGCCTGGTCAAGCACGCGCTGGAACTCAACAACAGCGAGCGCCCAGTCGCCGCGGCCGCCAGCGAACAGGCCGGCCGCCTGCTCGGGGATTCGCCCGCCATGGATGTGCTGCGCACCACCATCGGCAAGGTCGCCCGCAGCCAGGCGCCGGTCTACATCCTTGGCGAGTCCGGCGTGGGCAAGGAGCTGGTCGCACGCACCATCCATGCGCAGGGCGCACGCGCCTCGGGCCCCTTCATTCCGGTCAACTGCGGCGCCATCCCGACCGAGCTGATGGAGAGCGAATTCTTCGGCCACCGCAAGGGCAGCTTCACCGGCGCCCACGCCGACAAGCCCGGCCTGTTCCAGGCGGCGCACGGCGGCACCCTGTTCCTGGATGAAGTGGCCGAGCTGCCCCTGCAGATGCAGGTCAAGCTGCTGCGCGCCATCCAGGAAAAGTCGGTGCGCGCACTGGGCGCGGCCAACGAGGAACCGGTGGATGTGCGCATCCTCTCGGCCACCCACAAGGACCTGGCCGAGCTGGTGGAGGACGGCCGCTTCCGCCACGACCTGTACTACCGCATCAACGTCATCGAACTGAAGGTGCCGCCGCTGCGCGAACGCCGCCAGGACCTGCCGGACCTGGCCGGTTCGATCCTCGCCCGGCTGGCCCGCAGCCACGGCCGCGCCACTCCGCTGCTGGCGCCCTCGGCGCTGGATGCGTTGGCTCATTACGGCTTCCCGGGCAATGTGCGCGAGCTGGAGAACATCCTTGAGCGCGCCCTGGCCCTGGCCGAGGAAGACCGCATCGGCGCCGACGACCTGCGCCTGCCGCAGCACGCCCCGCGCACCGCCGGCGGCCCTGCCGCGCCCGAAGCCGTGGTCGACCTGCACCCCGGCAGCGCCGCCCTGCCCTCCTACATCGAGCAGCTCGAGCGCAGCGCGATCCAGCGTGCACTGGAAGAAAACCGCTGGAACAAGACCCGCACGGCCGCACAGCTGGGCATCACCTTCCGGGCGCTGCGCTACAAGCTGAAGAAGCTGGGAATGGAGTAAGGGGTCGGATCCCTTTCCAAAGGAAGGGGCTCTGACCCCATCCGGATCGCGCCATCCACGCATGGCGTGGATCTACTGGTGCCGGACCGCGCCATCCACGCATGGCGTGGATCTACATGCCGGGGTCGGATCCCTTTCCGCAGGAAAGGGCTCTGACCCCAACCGCATCAATCCTTGGTAACGCGGTTGATCTCGGCCAGGCTGGTCACGCCCGCCGCTGCCTTCTTCAGTGCCGACTGGCGCAGGTCATTCACCTTGATCGCCTGTGCCGCCTCGGCAATCTGCAGCGCATTGCCACCGGCCAGGATGATCGTCGAGATCTCGTCGGTCATCGGCATCACCTGGTAGATACCAGTACGGCCCTTGTAGCCCTCGGTGCACTCGTCGCAGCCCACCGCTTCGTACAGCTGGATGCCGGCATCGAGCTGCTCCTGGGTGAAGCCCTCGGCCAGCAGCGCATGGGCGGGCAGATTGGTCAGCCGCTTGCAGTTGCTGCACAGCCGTCGTGCCAGTCGCTGCGCGATCACCAGGGTCACCGAGCTGGTGATGTTGTATGGCGCGATGCCCATGTTCATCAGGCGCGCGATGGTCTGCGGCGCGTCATTGGTATGCAGCGTGGACAGCACCATGTGACCGGTCTGCGCCGCCTTGATCGCGATCTCGGCCGTTTCCAGGTCGCGGATTTCGCCGACCATGATGATGTCCGGATCCTGTCGCAGGAACGAGCGCAGCGCGGCGGCAAAGGTCATGCCGCGCTTGTTGTTCTGCTGCACCTGGTTGACGCCGGGCAGTCGGATTTCCACCGGGTCTTCCGCGGTGGAGATATTGCGGGTCTCGTCGTTGAGGATGCCCAGCGCCGTATACAGCGACACGGTCTTACCCGAACCGGTCGGGCCGGTCACCAGCACCATGCCGTAGGGCTTGTGGATCGCATCCAGGAACAGCTTCTGCTGGTCCGGCTCGTAACCCAGCTTGTCGATGCCGAGCTTGGCCGCGCTGCCGTCAAGGATACGCAGCACCACCTTCTCGCCGAACAACGTCGGCAAGGTGCTGACGCGGAAGTCGATCTGCTTGGTCTTGGACAGATTCAGCTTGATGCGTCCGTCCTGCGGCACACGCTTTTCGGCGATATCCAGCTGCGCCATCACCTTCAGGCGCGCGGCGATGCGCTGGTTCAACTTGACCGGCGCGCGCGCGACCATCTTCAGCAGGCCGTCGATGCGCAGGCGCACGCGGTAATCATCTTCGTAGGGCTCGAAGTGGATGTCCGATGCGCCCTTGCGGATCGCGTCGACCAGCACCTTGTTGACGAACTTGACCACCGGGGTGTCGTCGCCCTTGGCGTCGATGCCGCTGTCGCTGGCGGACATGTCCTCGTCGCCGCCAGAGACGTCGAGGTTGGCCATAGCCTCATCATCACCACCGAGCGCGTCGCCCATGGTGTCGTGACTGGCGTGCCACTGTTCCAGGGTGCGCCGGATCTGGTCCTCATCGATCAGGATCGGCTCCACCACCAGGTTGGTATGGAACTTGATCTCATCCAGCGAGTGGGTCGGGTTGCTGGTGCCGACGAACAGCCGGCCGCCGCGCTTGAACAGCGGAAGCACGTTGTGCTTGCGGAGCAGCTCCTCGCTGACCAGCGACATCGCATTCTGGCTAGCATCGAACGTGGACACGTCGTACAGCGGCATGCCGAACTCGACCGAATTGGCTGCGGCCAGCTGAGCGGCGCTCACCAGCTTGTTCTGGGCGAACCAGGTCGGAAGCGGCTGCTTGGCCGCTGCGGCCTTGGCCATCGCGTCTCGGGCGGCGACTTCATCCAGCGCGCCGTCTTGGACCAGGCGGCGGGCCAGGCCGGTGATGCCGACGAGGTTGGCGTTAACAACTGTATTCATCTGTGCACTCCTACTCCCCTGCGCAGGTTACCGGACTGCCAACGGTTGGAAAACAGGCAATTCCAAACCCGATAGCCTGCCAGCGCAGCCGTTTCAGGGGGACCGACAGATCGATGGCACGTGGCGTGAACTACCGGCCTCGATCCGGCAGGCCCAGACCAGTATTCCGTCGCTGTTTAGGGCCGGGGTGAATTCCAGCGAAAGGCCCCCCGCTACTGCGGTCGTCTGCACGCTCAGTACTCCATTGCCGCTGCATGAAAGAGCCGCGACGTTGGCGGTCGCGGCGGGCAGGGCCGGAACGTCCGCGCAGGCGCGGGCATCAAGTTCACCGTGGGCCTCGACGTTTTCCTCCACTGCGATCTTGAACGGCGCCGTCAAGGCAATCCCCTCAGACACACGTGCCCGCACGGTGTAGTCGCGATAAGCGACCAATGCGACGGCTGCAAGGATGGCAATGATCGCAATGACGATCATCAGTTCGATCAAGGTAAACCCCGTTTGTCGCTTCATCACTCCCCCAAGATCCCCATTTCCTGAGAAGTGGCCCTCCTTAAGGGCCGACATAAAAAAAAGGCCCCGCTGCGCGGGGCCTTTTATACAACCATACTAACTGATCAGGCAGCGGGAGCAGCAGCACCCTTGGTACGGCAGCTGGCCGGCACGTGCTTGGACTCACCAGTGGTGTAGCTGCAGGCCCAAGTGATCGGCGAGTCCTTGTCGGCCTGAGTCGGGGTCAGGACCAGGGTCGGATCAGCCGCCGCGCCGGTGTCCTTGGTTTCGATAGTAATCACGCCATTGGCAATAGTCACTGCCTTGACATTGGTCGTCTGCTTGCTCGCAAAACCAGCGGCATCGTTGTTGGTCACGGACGTAGCCAGGATACCCTGAGCCTGTGCGGTTTCGGCGACGGCCAGCTTGGCGGCGTCAGCCTGGACGATACCTTCCGACACCTTGGCGCGGATGGTGTAGTCCTGGTAGGCCGGCAGCGCGATGGCGGCCAGGATCGCGATGATCGCAACGACGATCATCAGTTCGATAAGGGTGAAGCCCTTCTGGTTCTTCATGTGTACATCCCCAAGATAGATGGTGGTTGAGTTCAGTGCGCCGGAGCGGTCCGGCCAACAGCCGGCTGAGCAGGTCCTGCGCCCTGCAGGTGGATCAACGCAGGTTGCGTGCCAACCCCGGCACGCCTCCCCCTGAATTTCCCCGGTGCCAATGATGGCAGCAAATTCTTGTATGTGAAGCCCCCTGAACACGAAATGCGATGGACCCGGCAATGTGACGCAGTGCGTCACCTCCTGCCCCAGCGCGCCGAAAACCCTGCGGCACGTCACGTTGGCACCCCCCACGAATGGCCCGGAACCGGCTAACATCCCCGGTCATGATGCCCGCCTGGGGATGGCGGGCCTTGGGGAGCCAACATGTCTGTGAGCCGCAGTGCGATCAAGAAAGAGCCCGTGGCGCGTAGCACCACGGAGCTGCAGCCGTTTGTCTGGGAGGGGACCGACAAGCGGGGCGTGAAAATGAAGGGCGAGCAGCTGGCCAAGAACGCCAACCTGCTCCGTGCAGAACTGCGCCGCCAGGGGATCAACCCCGGCCAGGTCAAGGTCAAGCCCAAGCCGCTGTTTGGTGCCGCCGGCGCCCGCATCGGCCCGAAGGACATCGCCTTCTTCAGCCGGCAGATGGCCACGATGATGAAATCCGGTGTGCCGATCGTGTCGGCGCTGGAGATCATCGGCAGCGGACACAAGAATCCGCGGATGAAAAAGATGGTCGACACCATCCGCACCGATATCGAAGGCGGTTCCTCGCTGCACGAAGCTATCAGCAAGCACCCTGTGCAATTCGATGAGCTCTACCGCAACCTTGTGCGCGCTGGTGAAGGCGCGGGCGTTCTGGAAACCGTGCTGGATACGGTGGCCACCTACAAGGAAAACATGGAAGCCCTGAAGGGCAAGATCAAGAAGGCCATGTTCTACCCGGCCATGATCGTCCTCGTGGCCTTTGTCGTTTCTGCCATTCTGTTGATGTTCGTGGTGCCGCAGTTCGAGGAGGTATTCAAGAGCTTCGGCGCGGACCTGCCAGCATTCACCCAGATGATCGTGGCCGCTTCGCGATTCATGATGTCCTGGTGGTGGGCGCTCCTGATCGTGCTCGGCGGTGGCGGCGTCGGCCTGTTCATGGCCTATCAGCGCTCACCAAAGATGCAGCACACGTTCGACAGGTTGATCCTGAAGGTGCCGGTGATCGGGCAGATCATCAACAACAGCTCCATTGCCCGCTTCGCCCGCACCACCGCCGTTACCTTCAAGGCCGGCGTGCCCCTGGTGGAAGCCTTGGGCATCGTGGCCGGCGCCACCGGCAACAAGGTCTACGAAGAGGCCGTGCTGCGCATGCGCGACGACGTGTCGGTCGGCTACCCGGTCAACATGGCCATGAAGCAGACCAACATCTTCCCGCACATGGTCATCCAGATGACCGGCATCGGTGAAGAGGCTGGCGCCCTGGACACCATGCTGTTCAAGGTGGCCGAGTACTATGAGCAGGAAGTCAACAATGCCGTAGACGCCTTGAGCAGCCTGCTGGAACCGATGATCATGGTGTTCATCGGTACCATTGTCGGCGGCATCGTCATCGGCATGTACCTGCCCATCTTCAAACTCGGCGCCGTCGTCGGCTAAAGGTAACAATGGCATTTCTCGACCAGCATCCCGGCCTCGGCTACCCCGCCGCGGCCGCCCTGGGGCTGCTACTGGGCAGTTTCCTCAACGTGGTCATCCTGCGCCTGCCCAAGCGGATGATGTGGGAGTGGAAGCGCGAGGCCCGCGAGGTCCTGGAGCAGCCGGACATCTACGACCCGCCACCACCGGGCATCGTGGTCGAGCCGTCGCATTGCCCGCACTGCAAGCACAAGCTGTCCTGGTACGAGAACATCCCGCTGTTCAGCTGGATCGTCCAGGGCGGCAAGTGCCGCCACTGCAAAGCCCCCATCTCCATCCAGTACCCGCTGGTGGAAGCGCTGACTGCGGTGATGGTGCTGGGCTGCGTCTGGCAGTTCGGCTTCGGCTGGCAGGGCTTTGGCGCGATCGTGCTGACCTGCTTCCTGATCGCCCTGTCGGGTATCGACCTGCGCACGCAGTACCTGCCGGACCAGATCACCCTGCCGCTGATGTGGCTGGGCCTGGTCGGGAGCATGGACAACCTGTACATGCCGGCCAAACCGGCCCTGATCGGTGCCGCGGCGGGCTTCCTTGTGCTGTGGATCGTGGCCAGGGCCTACAAACTGGTGACCAACCGCGATGGCATGGGCGGCGGCGATGCCAAGCTGCTGGCCGCTCTGGGCGCCTGGTGCGGGTTGAAGGGCATCCTGCCCATCATCCTGCTGTCGTCGATATTGGGTGCCGTCATCGGCTCGATCTGGCTGTACACCCGAGGCCGCGACAAGGCCACGCCAATCCCGTTCGGCCCTTACCTGGCGCTGGCTGGCTGGGTGTACTTCATGTGGGGCGAGCCGGTGGTGAACCAGTACCTGGTCATGAGCGGGCTGCGCTGACGCTGCCGCCATGAGCCGTTATGTGGTCGGCCTGACCGGCGGCATCGCCGCCGGCAAGAGCGAGGTGACCCGGCGCTTCGAGGCGCTGGGGATCGTGGTGGCCGACGCGGACCTGGCCGCCCGCGCCGTGGTCGCGGCCGGGAGCCCGGCCCTGGCCATGATCGCCGAACGCTTTGGTGCTGCCATGCTGCTGGCCGATGGCAGCCTGGACCGGGCCCGCCTGCGGGCCCATGTATTCGCTGATCCTGCCGAACGGGTCGCCCTGGAGGCGATCACCCACCCGGCGATCCGGCGCTTGATGCAGCAGCAGTGCGAGCAGGCGGCCAGCCCCTATGCACTGGCCGCCATTCCCTTGCTGACCGAGGTCGGCGGCCGCCAGGCCTACCCCTGGCTGGACCGGATCCTGCTGGTTGATGCGCCCGAAGCGGTGCAGCACGCGCGGTTGATGCAGCGCGACGGCATCGATGCTGCCCTGGCTGACAGGATGATTGCCGCCCAAGCCAGCCGGGCACAGCGCCAAGCACTGGCCGATGACGTGGTGGTCAACGACGGCCATCCCGATGACCTGCAGGCGCAGGTGGAAGCGCTGCACGCGCGGTATCTGCAGCTCGCCTCGACCTAAGGCGCTGGCAACCGCCTAGCTGTAACCCCGCAGACACACACCGTCTTCTCACGCGCCTCGCTATGGTCCTGCGCCTGTCATTGCGCCTGCCTGTGAGATCGACCGTGCCGACCGCCTCTCTTCGTTCCTACACCGCCCGAGTGGCAGTGACCCTGGCGCTGGTCGCCCTCGGCCTGCTGCTGTGGCAGCTGTCGCAACTGGTCCTGCTGATCTTCGGGGCGGTGGTGGTGGCGGCACTGCTGCGGACGATCGTCGGCGCGGTGCTGCGCTACACGCCGCTCCCGGAGGGTTGGGCACTGGGCCTGACCGTGCTGCTGCTGGTGGTGCTGTTCACGGGGGCCATGTGGCTGTTCGGCTCGCAGCTGGGCGACCAGATTGCGACGCTGCGGCAGACCCTGCCCGCCGCCTGGGAACACTTCCAGGCGTGGCTGTCGGACAGCCCCATCGGCCCCACCGTGCACGAGCTGACCCAGAACGCGCAGTCCAGCGTCTCGACGATGGCGGCCCGGGCCGGGGCGCTGGCGATGTCGGCCACCGGTGGCGTCGCGGACCTGTTCCTGGTGCTGATCGGCGGCATCTATCTGGCAGCGCAACCGGACCTGTACCGTACGGGCCTGCTCAAGCTGCTGCCCACGCGCCAGCGCCCGGCCGTGGAGGACGCGCTTCACGCCAGCGGCAATGCACTGAAGGCCTGGCTGGGCGGGCAGTTGCTGGCGATGGCGGTGGTCGGGCTGCTCACCGGGCTGGGGCTGTGGGCGCTGGGTGTGCCGGTCGCGTTCGGGCTGGGCATCATCACCGCGCTGCTGGACTTCGTCCCAATCGTCGGCCCGATCCTGGCAGCGGCACCGGCCATCCTGCTGGCGTTTACGGTCAGCCCGGAAATCGCCTTGGCCACGGTGGCGCTGTTCGTGGTCGTGCAGCAGGTGGAGGGGCATCTGCTGCAGCCGCTCATCCAGCAGCGTGCCGTCGACCTGCCCCCTGCCCTGCTGCTGTTCTCGCTGTTCGGCATCGGTGCACTGCTGGGGCCGGCAGGGATACTGCTGGCCGCACCGTTGACCGTGGTGTTGTTCGTGCTGGTCAAGCGCCTGTATGTGGTTGAGACGCTGGGCACGCCAACACCCATTCCCGGCGACACCGCAGCCACGAAGGCCCAGTAGATCCACGCCATGCGTGGATGGCGCTGTCCCCAAACCCAGTAGATCCACGCCATGCGTGGATAGCGCTGTCCCCAAACCCAGTAGATCCACGCCATGCGTGGATAGCGCTGTCCCCGCATGGGGTCAGAGCCCTTTCCTGCGGAAAGGGATCCGGCCCCGGAAGTGCGTGACGCGGGCTCGGCTCTACATTACTGCAGCGTCGCTGCACCCCGCATGCGCTCGGCCTGCAGTTGCTGCTGCACATGACGGGCCAGCTCGCGTGCGGCCACCATCAGGCCCTCCATCGTCTCCGGCGGCACGGCCTGCAGCGGACCACCATGCGTGCGCGCGATGTGCGCGGCATGCATCAGCCTGGTCAGCGTGCTGATGCCGGACACGGTGCGCCTGAGACCGGCCACCGTACCGCTCTGCTGGTCGGTCAGCCCGGCACGCGTCGCCGCGTGGTCGGTGGCATCGTCGGCCTCCACCCTCTCCTGCAGGATGGACATCAGGTCACCGGGATCCTTCAGCACGGCCTCGATGCGTGTGGCGACATCGGCGGAGAGCACGTCGATGGAATCGCCGACCAGCTGGTGCAGGTTGGGGTAACGGGTACGGTGTGACATGGCCGGGCTCCTCGCAGGTGACGGGGCATCTGGCCATCCGCGCGGGCGAATGTCAGGAGGCAAATGCGTCACAGCGGTCCGTGGCACGGGAAAGCACGCTGGTCCGTCGACAGAAGCCGAGGCCATGAATGCCAGTTACGACAATGGAGCAACTCAGTAGATCCACGCCATGCGTGGATGAGGACATCCGCAGTGCGGACCAACGGTCCGCACCCACCATTCAACCGGCGCGGTCATCCGCAGTGCGGACCAACGGTCCGCACCCACCATTCACCCGGCGCGGTCATCCGCAGTGCGGACCAACGGTCCGCACCCACCATTCACCCGGCGCGGTCATCCACAGTGCGGACCAACGGTCCGCACCCACCATTCACCCGGCGCGGTCATCCACAGTGCGGACCAACGGTCCGCACCCACCACATATCGGGCGTCCGCACCCACCATTCACCCGGCGCGGTCATCCATAGTGCGGGCCAACGGTCCGCACCCACCACATATCGGGCGTCCGCACCCACCATTCACCCCGCGCCGCACCCACCGCAGCAAGCTGGCGTCAGAGCGGCTTCGGCGAGAACGTCAGCGTGGCGATCACACCGCGATCGCCACCGGGGCGCACGCTCACCTGCCACCCGTACAGATCGCACAGGCGGCTGACGATCGACAGGCCGATGCCGCCGCCCTGCGAGTGGCCGGCATGGGTGCCGCGATAACCGCGCTGGAACAGCTTGGCGGCATCTTCTTCGCTCAGGCCAGGACCACTGTCGGTCACCGACACCGCATTGCTGCTGACGTGCACGCGCACGCTGCCATCCTGCGAATACTTCACGGCATTGCCGATGAGGTTGCCCAGCGCCACCGACAGGGCGGCGTCGGGGGAATCGATCACCAGGTCGCGCTCGCCTTCCAGCACCAGCTCCAGCGGCTTGCCGCCGAGCTGTGCGCGATGTGCATCCAGCAGCTGCTCGGCCACCCGCGCCACGTTGCTGGTGCCCTGCCCGCGCTCGTTGCGCGACAGCAGCAGCAAGGCGCCGATCAGATCGCTGCACTGCTGTTCGGCACGCTGGATGCGCTGCAGGCGTTGCAGCACCTTCTCGTCCAGGCCGGGGCGGGTCAGCAGCAGCTCGGTCGCGCCGCGGATCACCGCCAGTGGCGTGCGCAGTTCGTGGCTGACGTCGGCATTGAACTCACGGTCGCGCTGCACGACCTCGGTCAGGCGTGAGGAATAGTCATCCAGCGCCTGCGCCAGTTGGCCCACTTCGTCGTCGGGGAAACGCGGCGCCAGCGGCTCGGGATCGCTGGTGCCGCCGCGATAGGCACGCAGCCGCGCGGCCAGGTCGGACACCGGCTTCATCACCTTCGACGCCGACCACCAGCCCAGCACCAGCGACAGCAGGCTGAAGACCAGCACCGACAGCACCAGCGCGCGGTTGAGCTGCTGCCCGCCGCGCACGCTGTCGGTCATGTCATAGGCGAGGAAGAACCAGGCGTCAGGCGTCTTGCGCACGGCCAGTTTGTAAGAATACTGCTCACCGTGCTCGTCACCGGTGACGGTATGGATGCCATCGGGGAAGGCCGCCCACTGCGCACGCTCCTCCCTCACCCGCTCGAACTTGTCCTTTGGATAGGCAAATGCGCGGATCTGCTGCACCGGGAGGTCGGGGCTGCGCAGGGGATCTTCGTAATAACGCCGAGCGTATTCGTCGATGTTGCGGTTCATCACATCCTCTACCAGCTGGGTTTCCACACGCATGCGGGCCCAGTTGGTGGCGAATGCGAACAGTGTCGTCAGGCAGAAGCCCAACAACACGAACGAGACGATGATGCGACTGCGCAGGCGCCGCCGATAGGGCGTGCGCCGACGCTCCCCCTTGGTTGCCACCGAATCAGGCTTCCGGGAGGGCGATGCGGTATCCGATGCCATGGCGGGTCTGGATCAGCGGCACTTCAAACGGCTTGTCGACCACGGCGCGTAGGCCGTGGATGTGTACGCGCAGGGAATCCGAATCCGGCAGCTCTTCGCCCCAGACGCGGGTTTCCAGTTCCTGGCGGGTGACCACGGCCGGAGCGGCCTCCATCAGCGCCTGCAGGATCTTCAACGCAGTCGGGTTGAGCTGCAGCAGCTTGCCCTGGCGGCGCACTTCCAGCGTGTCCAGGTTGTATTCCAGGTCGCCGGTTTCCAGCACCCGGGTCTGCACACCCTTGCCGCGGCGCGACAGGGCGTTGAGGCGGACTTCCACTTCCTGCAGGGCGAACGGCTTGATCAGGTAGTCATCGGCACCCGAATCGAAACCAGCCAGCTTGTTGTCCAGCGAATCGCGCGCGGTCAGCATCAGCACCGGGGTCTGCTTGCGCGCTTCGTTGCGAAGCTTGCGGCAGACTTCGATGCCGTCCATGCCCGGCAGGTTGAGGTCCAGCACGATCGCGTCGAACTCGTGCACCACGGCCAGGTGCAACCCGGTCACACCGTCGGCAGCGAAGTCCACCGTGTGGCCCCGGTCCTCGAGGTAATCGCCAAGGTTGGCTGCGATGTCGCTGTTGTCTTCGATTACGAGAATACGCACTGGGACCTCTGATTCATTAAGGGTCGTCGGGGGATGCCAACGCGCTCAAGATGCGCCTGAGCGGGTGGACGCCACGTCTACCCGCTGAACGATACAGGTTGCAGTCTTAACATTTCGTGCGGACTGCGGGCGGCCCGGCTCACTTCCTGTAGTTGTAGTTGTTCTGGCGGTCCTGCAGCGTCTTGCGGCTGACCTCTTCGGCCTGGCGCCGCTGCGCCACCGTCATGCACACCCGCTGCGGCAGGTTGCTGCCGATGGTGCGTTCGCGACGGCAGACCATGCGGCTGTCGGCGTGGGCGTTGGTCAGGATCGTGTTGACCTTTTCCTGGTCGTTGAAGATCTCGACGCGAGCCTCCTGGCTCAGTTCATCCACCCGCTGATGGTCCCCCATCTTGAGGCGGATGCGCCCCAGCGCCTGTTGCACCTCGCTCTTCTGCTCCAGGCTGATCTCGCTGTAATTGTCGGACCTCATCGCTTTTTCGATGGCGTCGATCTGCTCGGCCACCGGCGCGGTCGCGTCAAGCGCGACCCGGCCATCCTTGTCGGCACGGGCATGTGCAGTGAACGCCAAGGTGATTCCCAGGCCCAAGGCCAAGCCAAGCGTGGTCATGCGATGCATAGTTTCCCCTGTTATCGTCCGTGAAGAATGGCCCACTCTACGAGCGTGCAGATGCGCCTACAAGTGACTGCCGGCAGGGTGTGCGATTGCCATCCGTCAGCGCCCGGCAGGCGGCGGCGAGAGCGTCCTGTAGCTGCGCTGGTCGTTGAGCAGCGCCTTGCCCCTTTCCTCGATCCGGCGGCGTTCGGCCACGGTCAGGCAGCGGCTCTTGGGCATGTTGCTGCCCGTGGAGCGGGTGTGCTGGCAGACCAGGCGGCTGTCCGCATGGGCGCGGCTAAGGATGGTGTTGATCCGCTCCTGGTCGTTGAAGACCTCGTTCTGCACTGCTGGCGGCAGTTCCTGCGCCGTCTGCCGGTCGCCCACGCGCAGGGTGATGCGCTCCAGCGACTGCCGGACCTGGGCACGGTCATCGGCTGAAATCTCGGCGTACTCGCCGTTGTCCAGCGCCTTTTCGACCTTGCGCACCTACTCGGCCACCGGGGCCTGCCGATCCATCTGGACCACGGGCTTTTCCGATGCGGCCTGGGCCGCCGCGGACAGGCCCAGCAACATCGCAACCACGGTAATGCGGTACATCGCCAACCTCCCGATCCATCCCGGAACGAAGGCCCAACTCTACGAGCCGCCCCGCCCCGCCACAAGGGACCTTTGACCGGGGTCCGCCGGGGCTGGGCCGGGCATAAAAAAGACCCAGGCGGTCTACCCGCCTGGGCCTGAAGTCGTATCCCGATTACCGATCCTGCTGAGAGGCAGAGCTGCGGTTCGCTGAAGCCTACGCCGGGCCCGATTAAAGGCGTGTTAAACCTGGCGGCGATCCTTCAGGAAAATTTCAAGGCATTGATAATCAAGGCTTTTTAATCTTCTCGACGTGGGCAATGATGCGCGATGCCACGTCCACCTGGCAGGCCGCTTCGATGCCTTCCAGGCCCGGCGTGGAGTTGACCTCCAGCACCAGCGGGCCGCGCTCGGAGCGGATCAGGTCGACCCCGCATACCGACAGGCCCAGCGCCTTGGCCGAGCGCACCGCCACCTGCTGTTCAGCCCGGCTGGCCTTGGCCGGCACTGCCGTGCCACCGGCATGCAGGTTGGAGCGGAAGTCGCCTTCCGGCGCCTGCCGCTGCATGGAGGCCACCACCTGGTCGCCCACCACGAAGCAGCGCAGGTCAGCGCCCTTGGCCTCGCCGATGAACTCCTGCATGAGGAAGTTGGCGTACAGGCCGCGCAGGGCTTCGACAATGCCGCGCGAGGCGCTGGCCTTCTCGGTGAGGATGACGCCGCGACCCTGGGTGCCCTCGTTGAGTTTCACCACGTGCGGCGGCGGGCCGAGCATCGACAGCAGGTCGACCGTATCGTCCGGGTTGTCGCCGAATACCGTCACCGGCATGTCGATGCCCTTGGCCGCCAGCAGCTGGTGCGCGCGCAGCTTGTCGCGCGAACGCAGGATCGCGTCGGACGGATTGGGGGTGCGCGCGCCCATCAGTTCGAACTGGCGCAGCACGGCGGTGCCGTAGCGGGTGATGGAGGCACCGATGCGCGGAATGACCACGTCCACGCCGGTCATCGGCCGACCCTTGTAGTGCATGGAAAAGCCATCGGCGGCGATGCGCATGTAGCAGCGCAGCGGGTCGAGGATACGGACGGTGTGGCCACGTGCACGGGCCGCCTCGACCAGCCGGCGGGTGGAGTACAGCGAGCTGTTGCGGGACAGGATGGCGAGCTTCATCGCGGTGGCAGTGGACGGCAGGCGCGCAGCATAGCGCGGCGGCGTTGCGGCGGGATGATGCTGCCGACACAGGCCTGTCGACGTGCCTTCAGTCGCTGTCCGCCGCGTCTGCGGCGCAGCCCCGCGCGGCTTCACCCAGGGCCGCCACGCAGGTCATCTGCAGGGTCGAACCACTGAAGGCTTCACGGTAGATCTGTTCGATGACCTCTGCAGCCTGCGGCCCCCCGGCCCGACCCAGCGCGCGCACCGCTTCGAGCTGCTTGTTTGAGCCGGTGCCAGCAGACAGGAAGATCTGGTGCAGCAGGGCGACGATGTCCTTGTGGTTCTTCATGCTTCGGGTTTCCCTTGGCGTTGAAGAACGCTAGCGGGCCGCTGGCCCTGCCCGCCATGAGGATTGTTGAAACCCTCGCTCACGGCCGAAAAAAAAACCCGGCAACGGCGCGGCCGTTACCGGGGTTCTGGAAGCTGGAGCGGGCGAAGGGAACAGAATCCTCCCACGCCAACCGATTGATTTCCCTAGCTTATCCCAGCAGGAGGGTGATCCAAAATGATGCCTCGGATGATACCCCACGGCCTTCCTGATGTCTTCAGCCCATCGTCTAGCCCCCTCGGTGTTCTTGGGCAGATGGGAACGCGCTACTCTCTGGGCACTCATCAGGGGGATGCAACACCATGGGACGACGGAGCGGCCTGGAAGGATTTTTGCGGGCAGCTGGCCGGGCAGCGGCCGCAGCGCAGCGGGAGAGCAAGCGCCGAGAGCGGATGCAGGCCACGCAGCTGAGACAGTTGGAGCGCCATCAGCGTATGGCAGCCGCTCAGCAGATGCGGGAGCTGCGCGCGATGGAAAAGGAAGAAAAGGCGGCAGCCCGTTTGGCCAAGGCCGAATACCTTCAGGATCGACAGGCGGAGGCCGACGACCTCAACGCCGAGCTAAAAGACCGGCTGGAGGAGCTGGAGGGGTTGCTCCTTCACACCCTCTCGGTGAATGACACCATCAGCTTCGACAGCCTGCGGCACACGGATCCTCACCCCACCTTCAAGACACCCAAGGAGTTGATGCCAGGCGTGGCCCCAGCCCCGGTTGACGTGCTCGCCCCCACCGGCCTTGCACGGTTCTGGCCGGGCGCTGGAAAGCGACACTTGGCGGCTCAAACGGCAGCACGAGATACCCATCAACAGGCTCTGGAGCAGTTTCAGAGTGCGGAAGCGCAAAAAAGAAAACGCCTGACCGACCTACGAACCGAACATGAGGCGGCTCGCGCCCTCTACGATGCCGATGTGGCTCGTCGGAACGCGGAAGTTGATGCCTTTCAGCAGGCTTACAACGCGCACGAGCCAGACGCCGTCGTCGCCTACAACGACATGGTGCTGACACGCTCGGAATACCCCGCCGAGGGCTTCCCGCAGTCCTTCAAGCTGGCCTACGCAGAGGAATTCAAGGAACTGGTCATAGAGTATGACCTCCCAGAGGTGTCCGTCATTCCTGCCGAATCGGACTACCGCTACGTCAAGACCCGGGATGCTATCGACGCCAAGGCGCGTAAGGCAAGCGACATCAAAGCGCTCTACCAGGACATCATCGCCTCCATCACCTTGCGCACGCTGCACGAGGTGTTTGAAGCCGACCAAGCGGATGCCTTAGCGTTGGTGACCTTCAATGGCGTGGTCGATGCACACGACCCCACCACTGGGCAAGAGGTCCGCGTCCCTGTGGTCTCGGTCCGCGCGACCAAGGCCGCCTTCCTGCAACTACGGCTGGACCGAGTGGAAAAAATCCCATGCCTCCGAAACTTGGGCGCTCAGGTATCCAGCCGGCCGGATGAGCTACAAGCCATCAAGCCGATTGTTGAGTTCAACATGGTCGATAAGCGCTTCATTGCCCAGACAGACGTGCTCTCGGGCCTGGAGTCGCGGCCCAATCTGCTGGAGCTGACCCCTGGTGAGTTCGAAGCGCTGGTATCGAATCTCTTTAGTCAAATGGGGTTGGATACGAAGCTGACACGCAGCTCCCGCGACGGCGGCGTGGATGCGGTGGCCTTCGACACCCGCCCGGTGCTGGGTGGAAAGGTCGTCATTCAAGCCAAGCGCTATAAGGACACAGCGGGCGTCAGCGCGGTTCGGGACCTCTACGGAACCATGCTCAACGAAGGTGCCAGCAAAGGCATCCTAGTTTGCACCAGCGGCTACGGCACTGCGGCGTTCGAGTTCGCAAAGGATAAGCCCATCGAGTTGATCGATGGAGGCGGCCTGCTCTACCTCTTGAGGGAGCATGCAGGCCTTGATGCACGTATCGCAGCGTAAGGACCAACAAAATGGCAAACGGATCCGCCGCTCCCGATAGCAAAGTGGCTGTGTTGGTCGATTGTGACAATGTAAATCCTGAGATCGTTGACCATGCCCTACTGATGGGAGCTCAGTTCGGACGGGTGGTGGTTCGGAGGGGTTACGGCAACCACTCCACGCTGACCAAGCGTTGGCAGGAAACACTCGTCCGGCAAGCGTTTACCCCATGCCTGCAATACCAATACGCCCCTGGCAAGAACACGGCGGACATCGCGTTGGCGCTGGACGCCTTAGAAGCCATGTTCGACCAGCGCGCAGACACCTTCTGTTTGGTCACCAGTGACTCTGACTTCGCTTACCTGTGTCGTAAGCTTCGAGAGCGAGGCGCCACGGTTTGCATCGTGGGTGAAGCTAAGACGCCAGAGGCGTTGCGTAACGCCTGCGACCAGTTTTTTGAGTGGCAACCAACGGAGTCGAATGCGACCTGCGAAGAGTCGCCTGCCCCGACCGCTAAAGTCGCCCCCAGCAAAGCCGAAGTGGCCAAGCCGGTTCCCAAACGCCGCCCTCGCTTCCTTGTCGACGCGGTTGCCTTACTGGCCGATGGGACGACGGACGGGGAAGTGGTGCTAGGGACACTCGGCCACTATCTGAAGCGGACTGACCCATCCTTCTCGCCGAAGGCGTACGGCCACTCCGGCCTCCTGGACATGATCCAGACATACGACCTGCTGACAGCCACACAAGCGCCCGGCGGTCATTGGTTAGTCAGACTGGCACCACAACCCGAATCGACAGCTGCATGACTTTGTTACCGGCAGGCTTCTGTCATCCCTAGGCATTGAGAGTCAAATTCAATATTTGTGAACCAACGCAGATTCCGTCTCTTGCCAATCTGGGACGAAGTGCTTCGATGTGAAGACCCTTCATACTGAGAGCTTCAGAGATCCAATGCCTGCCAACGTAGAACTTCGCATCGCCAGCCGCCTCCTGCCCGCCCTCATGGCGCAAAGCGGGACCAGAGACGTCGCCGAACGCGAAGCCGATATTCAACACGCCCTGGATGTAGCCGCCGCTCTGATGCGCCGGTTCGCAGCATCACCTGCCGGACAAGCGCAGCAAGCCTATGTGCCCAGCGCCGGGGCGCGACCTGCCCCACGGGCGGCGACTGTAAGCCGAGATCAGGTGCCGCCAACGTTCGTTTCGCCCGACGAATGGCGCAAGGCACGCGGGCTGGCTCCCGCGCCGGTTCCTCGAAAGCCTTCTGGACCGACGATTCACTGAAAGACGAAGCCCCGCATCTGCGGGGCTTCGTCTTTCAGTGGAGGGTGGGCGGCCGTGGCTTCAAAACGGGAGCGGGGGAGTCCCTTGCAACCGGCGAAATGGTCTGCCGTTCAAGAGCGAGCTGGGACGGCGAAGGGAGGGTCTCCAGTTCGATCGCCTTGCGAAGAATGTCCGCGTCCACCTCTGCCAGCGCGTCAGCTGACCCACGCGAACGTGCCTTCTCCAACTCTTTTGTCCGCTGCTCAAGGGCCGACAAGCGGCGTTCCCGTCGCTGCGTCCATTCCGGCCTTGAATAGCCATTGGTTCCCAGGGGGTAGTCAGTGTTGAACCGCTCCCACTCGTGCTGAGCCAAGTGATGTAGGCGTTCGGCCCTGCCCAGCGACACCAACCGTAAAGCGCGCCCGAGGATAGCGGCTCGCAGTGCCCGGACCTGGAGAACCGCCGTGGTGATCCACTCTCTCAATGGGACCGTCTCTCCCACCCGTGCCAGTTCAGCTCGGGCCCATTCGAGACCAGCACGGATGCGCTGGGTCGAGAGGTCTGCCCTGGCGCGCGCGATGTCCTGGAGGTCACGCAGGGCCTGAGCCACGCGCTCGGCGAGACTGATGGGGCGCGGGCCTTCGGTTGCTTCGTGCTGGCGGCCCAGGACCTGAGGCAGCCGCATTCCGGACACGCCTCGAATATCGAGTCCGGGAGCCAAGCCCTGCATGGAGGCCGGTCGGCCACCTTGCGCATGACCGACCGACGCCGACATGGGAACTGCCCTGCCCTCACGCCCAGCTTGAAGGGTGAGATAGTCCAGATGTTCGGTGTTGCCCGCTTCGATGGCGTCATTCTCTGCCACCAGCCGGCTGTCCATGCCCTTCCGGGACAGCGCGGCGGCCGCCTTGCCCAAGTGCTTGGTCGGCTCTCGAGACAATGCCATCGCCTGGAGCTCGTCACCCCGGTCCGCCGCCGCCCGAGCCTGCTCTGCCAAGCTGCGGTGGTCAATCGTGACCGTCAGGCCAGCCGCTTCAAGGTGTGCGTTGGTCGCTTCAGCGACCATCTCCCGAACCCACTGGACTTGTACTTTTCCAGACACGCCGCCGTCCAGCTCTCGCGTCTTTTCCCCGAATCCCTCCGGCCCAATGCGCCGGGTGCTGGCAAGCAGGTGCACGTGATGATTGAGCCCATCCGGGGTTCCTGGGGAGTGGATGCTGGCTTGGATAGCGAACTGATAGCGATCCACCAACGCCTCGGCAATGGCAAACGCTAAGTGCGCGCGCTGTTCGTCGGAGAGCTCGTGCGGCAACGACAGCTCAAACTCCCGGGCGACCGTGGCGTCCTTGCGGCGCTCGGCAGCTTCGGCCACGGCCCAAAGCTCGCCGGGCACCAGTGCCCAGTCGGGCGCATGTGAAGGCGCGAGGCAGAAAGTCTCAACGACGCCGCTCCTGCGGCGGTAGTCATGCTGCTGCCCGGTGATGAGATCGGACAGCAGCAAGCCACCTCGATAGGCGGCCGCGGCGACAGCGGATTGGCCTTTGCCTCGGCTGAAGGTTTTGACTGATGCGTGGAAGATAGCCATAAAAACTCCTGAAAACAGGAGTCTTTATGGATCAGCTTCTGCGTTTGGCAAGCCTCCCAGAGGCTTGGGGTTCCAGGGGCGAAGCCCTTGGCGCACGCATCCGTCAGGATGCCTAAGTGCGCTCTTCGCCTCTTATTGCCAACTTCGCCGACCGACTGTCTCGCGAGATGACCTTGCCGAGGACACGTAGTGACTGCGAGTTCTCCAGTTGACTCGCGATATGATCTACTTGCAGTATCGACAACCGATCAAAATTCCAAAGGAAATATGGACGTATCCATTGCATTTCAGGGCGGGGGTGCCCGCGTATTAGAGCTGTTAGCAGCTGCGCAAGCTTGCCGCGCACACCAAGAAGAAAAAAAACTAAAGATAATACGCGCCTCAGGAACTTCGGCAGGAGCGATTGCGGCCGCCATGTTGGCCACCAACTGCGACATCCCAAAGGTTATTGAAGAGCTACCTAAACTTGAGCGGGAGGTCAGCAAGTCATTCCCCGCGTCTCGACTTAAAAAAGCAAAAATCGCATTCCGCTGGCTCCGGGGCCTTCCCATCTATAGCGAGAAGGATGTGGAAGACCTGCTAATAAAAATATTCGCCTTTGGCGGTGTAGATGCCCTACTTCCACTTGAGGACCTGGTTGACAAACGTTATGAACTGCGGATTCTTCGTTCAGACATTCGAGCCAACACCTCTAGAGATATCAGCCAGAATTCATCAGAGCGCCTCGTGGATGCACTCGTGGACTCCGCCGCAATCCCCTTTGTTTTTCGAACGCCAAAAAAATCAAATAGGCCTGAACTAATCGATGGAGGCATTTTCCAGAACCTGCCAGCGATTGAAGCAGCGAAGAATCTCCCTGAGGGCTGTGCTGTCCTGGCCTTTTCTTTCGACAAAGCCTCGCGAGCGGTCTCCAAAAAAACAACACTTCTGGAATACGGAAAAGCAATAATAGACAGCTTAGTCGACGAGCGAGTGGAGAGCTCCGTCCTAGGAATCAAGGAGTCTAATGTGATTAGACTTCCGCAGCACAGATCAACGCTCGACTTTAAGAGCATCTTTACCGAAAACTCTAGGAGAGGGTTCAATGATGAAGTTGTCTCCATCAAGAGCAAAGTCTTAGCTTGGAAAGATCGATACTATGGAGCGTCAGGCCACGACCTGCACTCTACGCACCCCGTAGATGTAGCAGCTGCCTCGAGCCTTGTGCGCAAACGAGCTCTAGATTTTTTCACCAAAGCTAAAAGCGCCACTTATCACGCCAGCCTCGTTCGACATGAGGTAACGTACGAGGCACTGGGATTGAATGTAGTCGAGAGCATCCAGATGGAAGTTCACATCGACGGAGAAAGAAATCCTGGACTTCAGTTTCTTCAATTTAACTATTACGCCGGATCTGACAGCTCACTCCTTAGAGATGTCGACCTTCAGGTTTACGATTCAAACGGAAATTCGAGGATGGCCCTCCTTCTCCCCTTCCGCATTGAAGGCTCTCGGATGGGCATTACCAACTTAGTAGGTTTAGATCGCCCGTTGGCAAGTGGAGATATGATTCGAATCGTCAAAGTTGAAAAAACATACAACGGCCTCGCTCGCTACGAGCAAGAAGGATTGTGCTGGGAATCATTTCGAATGACACCAGGCAAGACCACAGACAGACTTGAGATTGTTACCCACTTCAGGGACGCAAATTTTCCGAAGCATCACGGAGACGCACGACCCGATGAAATTAATCATAGAGAAGTTTACGAAGAAGTTGGCGAGGGCAACCAACTAAAAACGAAAACTCGGATTGACCCTTCTTATAAAGCCGGGTGGAAGTCACTCATTTCCGAAGTCGACCTCACCACCTTGACAAATGGAATGAACTTCGCTAGTGTTGTCTACTATAAAGATTAATCTTCTTGGGAGGCTGTGATGCGCGGAGTTCAAGAAATTTAACGCCTAGTTTGCCTTGGTGGAATTTTAGCAGCGGAAAAAGCCCGATACCTTTATGAGGTGTTGGGCTTTTTTATGCTAGGGCGTGCGCCGTTTATTCACCTGTCTGCGTCAGCGGGGCTAACCGGTGTAGGATTTTCCTTGCCAGATGGACAAGAAACCTACCGCTTTTGGCACGTTGTTTATCTGAACGTAGCCTGGGTGAGTCGCGGGATGCGCTCGCGCCTTCGCGGAGCCTACCATTGAACGCAAAGGTCATCCTCACGTTCAGCTGCAGCTTTTGGCTCTTCACCGAACTCTGGCAGCATCATCTCCGATAGGCGCTCTCCTTGAGCTAAGAGGTGTTCGTAGGTCATGACCGTGATTCCATGCATCCGCCGATTGAGGCCGTGGAATGCGCGCTGCTGCTCATCAGTCCAATCATGGGAGCGCCCAATGACGATGGTGGCGCGTGGGTGGTAGGCCACTACCTCTTCGTGGTCTCGCAAGCCCTTGTCTGCGAAGTCGTGGAGCATGTCGAGGTATCGGCGGCGTTGACCCACCGCTTTGGAAACGTCCGCAGAGAAATAGAAGTTATTGCGGGCTCTGTCGTAAAGCAGCACGTCCATGTCCTGCCACGTGTCTACGTTCCAGGAAGGATGATAGACCCAGGTCATGAGGGCTGAGCCTCCGGCGTAGTCCAGCGACCAGATGTCCCGGCGCTCGATATAGCGCCGCTTGCTCTCCCCTCGAGTGACCTTTCGGGCGATGAAGGACTCTAAGCTCGGCTCCACCTTGCCGCGACTAGAGAGCCGCCAAGTAGTGTCCTGCAGGAGGCGGGTGGGAAATAAGACATCGCTTTAGCCTTCATCTTGCATTCTATCAGGCGGTCTGCAATCAAGGCCCAGCATCAGCCCAGCTTCATCCAACGCTTAGCGTCGTCCACGACAGCCTGATCATCAGTCATATCAAGAGGCGAGTTCACCACGCGCCAGCCCGCAGAGACGCGCGTGCGCCTTCGATTGGCACTGTTGAATCGGAGATTGCGCCACACCAACCCCTCCCTGGCAGGGTGCTTCTTATCGGCCAAGATCTTCTCCAAATCGCCATTGGGGAGGTGCCCCACTCTCGGGGCTGCGATGCTTCGGGCGGCAATCGCAGCGACACTGTTCCTGAAGAGCTCCGAAGACGGGGTGTCAGCATAGTGGGCAACGTCAAGGGGCTCGCAATACTGACGTAGACGCCAGACGAGCAAATCCAAGCCACCCAGCTCGCTATCTTCCACATGGTAAGACCGAACCAGGTAGCGATCAAAGTCCCAGCGGACCAGATTGTCCAATGCTTCTTGTTCCACCTCGGTGAGCTCAAGATCGATTGAGAGCTTGGATCGAACGTCGGCGAAAGCGTCCGCTACTCTGTGACCTAGGCGCTTCGTGTCACAACGATTCAGCATGAGGATGCATTTCAGATACTTCTCGACAGCCTGCTCCGCTGCCGCCAGATACTGCGGATACAGCCTCGCTCTCATGGCCAACCGCGCAGCGATGTAGTCCCCGTCTCCTGTGTCCCGAAAACATCGAATAGCGAAAAGATTGACCTTCGCGTGAAGCGTCGGCGGTCGATAAGCAGCTCGCGCGGCCGCGATCTCCGCTCCAATGTCTCGGTTTTTCATCTTCAACCGCGCCTCCCGCACCACATATCCGTGTAGATGTGAGCGCAAGCCAGCTTCCAGCAGCTCGACGATGATCCGACCAACGTAGGGTGGAGAGCAGCAATGTAACCATCGGTCATGATGAAAAATCCTGGTAGTCTCCACGGTCCCAAGATCGGTAGCGCCAAGGGAGGACATCCTCCAAGGCCGTTATCCGCGGCTCTGGCATCACTGATAGCGCACGCGTGCCCAAAAGCAAGCGATCCAAGCGGTCGTTGGGAACGAACAGCCATGGCTGAACCGTCCAATCGACGGGGATACCACAATCCCTCGCCAGCGCCTCCTTCAAGGCAAGCCAGTGCTGATCCCAGCTTTTCAGGCGGTTCAACAGCGCAGGCAGGCGGTCCGCATAAGAGATTTCGCAAAGGTAGGCCGCTCGGTCCCGGACGCTCACAGCGACCGCGTCGCAATACCAGTGAGGCCCACTGGTATCAGGATTGCTCCCAGGGTTCAGCTGGATGCAACACTGTGCATTGATGAACAACCTTCGGTCCGCCCGGAGGAAGTCCAGCACTACGCTCTCGAAATGATCCATCCCGCCTCCTGACCCACTCCATGGCAGAGCAGCCTCCTTGAACACAAACGCGGCGGGCTGCATTCAACGCAGCCCACAACCCTCTCTTCCCCTCTCAGCAGCCTAAGCTCCCCGCTGGACCACAAAGACCAGCCCGGCGCTCTTCAGCCTGCGCCGCAGGTCTTCCACTTCTTCCAGACCCGGCTTGTTAGCAAACTCCAAGCGAATATCCGCGTCCTCCAGTCCTGGAATAGTCAAATATTCCTCGAACGAGATGTATGGAGTCGAGCCCAACTCCGAGCTTCCCTCGCATACTTTTAGATGAGGGGTATCTTTGTAGACTGCAACGCTCATCTCGACGTCCTTCGGGTTGGGGAATCTCTTTATACCTGGACATGGCCTACCAAGGAATGTCGTCGTCGGGTTCGACGGCCTCGACCGCCGCAGCTTCAAGGCCCGCCGTCGGCACCATCATCTCTATCAACCGCTCTCCCTGAGCCAGGAGGTGGTCGTAGGTGATGACCGTGATTCCATGCATACGCCGATTGAGGCCGTGAAGTGCTCGCTGCTGCTCATCCGTCCAGTCATAAGAGCGCCCAATGACGATCGTGGCCCGGGGGTGGTAGGCCACTACCTCTTTGTGGTCAACCAATCCCTTGTCTGCAAAGTCATGAAGCATGTCCAGGTAACGGTGGCACTGGCCGATGGCCTTTGAAACGTCCGCAGAGAAGTAGTAGTTCTTGTGACCCCTGTCATAGAGCAGCACATCCATATCCGGCCGCTTTAGCTCGACGATGTCCCTATATCCAGCAATCACGCTAGGCAACATCAAGTCGATGTTGTCTCCTGTGGTGATTGCCCTCACCTCGTCCCTGACCACGTAGGCGTTCCCAAAGGCCCAGCAGTGCCTTTCGCACCAAGATTGGTAGACCTGCTCGGCCGACTCACCACGGCCCAAGTTTGCACGCAGCTCAGCAACCGCTGAGCGCATTTCATTGAGCCGAATGGATCCCCGAAGCGCCTCGGTCAACTCATGTGTCAGCTCAGTGCTGGCCAAGTGCTTGACCAGCTCTGCTTGCGACAACACCTTGGTCAGCGCGCCGACCAAGGATTGCGGGTCATGCCCGGTGAGGTCGACGGTCCCGTTCGCCACCCTGATGAGAATGAACTCCCCTGCTTCAGATTGCTGGGCCAAAGGCAAGTGGGTCTGAAGGTATTTGAAAAGCTTGAGCGTGGAGGTCTCGGTCAAGGTGATGGTCTTGATCGGATCCTCCTCCCAGGGCGAGGCTTTGGTCTTCTTGAACCCCTCGAGCTTTATGGAGAACTCAGTGTGGCTAGTGTGAGGAATCAGCCACCCGACCACGTGCAACTTGGTCCTCGTGTTCTCGTTGAGGACAACGACAGGGACATAGTCCAGCTTGCCACTCTGAGCTGTTTTTCGGACCACTTTTGACACTTCGGCTGATTCGCTCATGCACTAGTCCTCGGCCCAAAAACCACTCTTACCACTCTCAGGACTGGCACCGCAGGGATGCCAGGTAACGCAGCGCTCCGGCCCTGTCCTGCCACGTGTCCACATTCCAAGAGGGATGATAGACCCAGGTCATGAGCGCTGAGCCCCCAACATAGTCCAGCGACCAAACATCCCGGTGTTCAAGGTATCGCCTTTTGCTGTGTCCACGGTTCACCTGCTCCGCCACAAATGGAGGAATGCCTCCCTCGCGACGGCCATGCCGAAGGAACCGCCAAGTGGTCCTGCCCAGCACGAGGACAACAGTTGGCCTAAGAACAGGCAAGATCTCCCGCACCAGCGCGTCACCCCCCTTCCTCAGCGCCTCATTGCGCGGGCGGTGATTGGCCTGGGAACCGGCGAAGGCTTGAGACAGGTTGGCGAACGCTACTCGCCGCCATGCGTCCGCAGCTTCCCCCAGTGGGAAGTCGTGTCGCCCGGTGAGCACCAGGTCCAGCGCCCTGAAGAAGGGACTATCCTCGCCTTCCCGGAGCGGCTCCGCCATCCCCCGGAAAGTATTTCGAGTGAAGGGACGGGTGACATCGAGCGAATCGGTCACCCCCTCCTTCCGGTAGTGCGACTCCCCCAACAGTAGGGTCCGCTGCCCGTTCATGCCATCCCAGTAAAGGTCACCGCAATACGGGAGAAATCGAACTTCATCGGTCCACTCGTGCTTATTTAGATCCGGCGTTGACTCACCTCTGGATGACGACGGAAGCAACGCAATCCCTGTCATCTTGGCTCCCTTGCCCTGTGGTGCAATAGAGACCGGCACCGACCGGTGCCGGTCCTTGAAACTACTTCTTTCCCTTCTTGGCCTTGTCCGGGGCCTGACTCAGGGCAGAGCCCGCCGCCGTCTTGGATTTACTGCCGGTTCGATCGTCACGCAAAACTGCACTTGCGGCCTTCGCCGCCTTCGGGCTCGTCTGCTCGTTCTTCGCCATAACGTCTCTCCTGACCACCACTTGTGGCAGCCGGATGATAGGAAAAACATTGGTTACATCTCACCAATATTTCCATCCGTTTATCACTCATTCATCTTTCAAAAAATGAATGGTTAGCTTATTTCGGTTAAACAGTACGGTAATGACTCCGAAAATGGGCCGCTCATCCGAACGCAAATCATTGATTTAAATACAAATGCGTGCGCATTTGGGGGCGGTACGATTGGCCAGGCCGAGACGCAAAACGGCACCTCTCAGGCAATGCCTAAGGCCATGAATAAAAAGCCCGTTTTTCGTTGACGATTTTTAGGCCCGCAGTATCTGTACTTCCATCCTTCAGATGGAAGCAACGCAGTGACCTCCTCCTCCTCCCAACACCTCAACTCCTACTTGGCCGACCCAACCGGCACGCTCAAGCTGACAGACGTTCGCATTGGCCGCGTCCGCATCGGCGAAATGATCGTGACTGGCCGAGAAGCAGCCATCCACGCTCAAGAGATCATCAACGACGCCTGTGAACGGACCCGTCGAGCGAACCTTGGAAAGAATGGCACGCGCTACCCCGAGCCGCTCCCCGTGGCCGCCCCTGCTCGATTGCTGTCTATCGAGATCCGGGACTACTTGGCTGACCGCGAGCGCATGGGCCTGACACGCAACACCATCGAGTCCACGGCGCGGACATTGAAGCTGCTCCAGATGGCCTGCGGGGACATTCCTGTTTCTCGAATCGACCATACCCACATCTATAGGTTGTGGGACCTTCTGCGCTGGTCTCCGCCGCTATTACTGTCGGACCCGATGTATCGCGATTGGACGTTCGAGCAGGCGGTAGCTCGAGGCAAGAAGTTGTGCGTCGATCCGCCTGCTCCCGCCACAGCTGAAAAGCACCGCAGGTTCTTGGTTACGTTCTTCGGGCGATTGGAAGAAGCAAAGGCCATCATCGCCTCGCCCATGCGCGTTTTCGCGGAGGTCAAGAAAGACCTGGCTATTGACCCCAACAAAGCCGAGAGGCTGTTTGATGAGCAGGATATGCAGCGCATCTTCGCCCCTCAGACCTTCATCCCGTGGGCAATGAAATCCCCGCATCGTTGGTGGGTGCCCATGATTGGCTTATATACCGGCGCACGTATCAATGAAGTGGCTCAGCTCAAGTTGCACGACATCGTTCAGGAGAGCGGCGTATGGTGCATCCGCATCCAAAAGACCATCGACAGCGACCTTGGCCATAAAGACCGGAATCGAAGCCGCCAAAGCCTAAAAGGCAAAGCAGCCCTCCGAACGCTCCCCATTCCCCAACCGCTGCTCGACGCTGGTTTCCTGGCGTTCGTGGAGGACATCCGCGCTTGTGGCCATCCTCGCCTCTTCCCCCACCTGTCTGCCGGCGTGCGACGCGACAATGGCGACACCAATGCCCGTTACAGCCAAGGCGTCCTCAATCAGTTCAGCCGATACATGAAGGATCTCGGATTTCCTAAAGGCGTTGGGTTCCACGCCTTCCGGCACACCCTTGCCACGGAGCTGCATCACATGGGGGTGGCAGATGAGGACATTGCCCTGGTCACCGGCCACTCCATCAGCAAGCGGGTCCCTGTGCTGCACGAGGCCTATTTCCACAAGAAGCCAGCGCAGGCACGAACGAAGCAGATCGCAGTCCTGGAGAAGTATCACCCTGACGTGGTGCTTCCGGTCTACCAAACGGGGCAGTTCAAGGCGGCGTTGTCGGACCCTCGCAAGTTCTACCCCTAAGTCATCCGCAGAAGATGTGAAGTCCTTCGCGAGCCGGGGACTTCTCTCAACTTCAACTACTGTGGTCGAACAGTCAGCACCAGTGCGGGAGGACATCCAAGCCTTGCACCCCGGCACCTATTCGTCGCGCAGCCATGTCCGCTCGAACACACAAAGTCCTTTGCGAAAAATCAACCTTAAGGCAATTCTAAATGGAGACTCGTTTCGCATCCTAGACCGTGTCTGCTTTGAGCCATGAGCTGCCGGCATTGAGCTGGGGCCGATTGACTGCGATCATCCATGCGACCGCTATAGGCTGAAGCCATGCATCCTTTCTTCAGAATCCAACCAGAAATGATCCAGCGCTTGGATGACACGACTGCCAGGCAACTAATCGGCAGGCTTTGCGAGAGAGACATAGCTCGCTCAGGGTTGCCTCCCTGTGTCTTCTACGGCGGCGATCAGAGGGCGACTGACGATGGAGTGGATGTCGAGATTACCTGCAAGCCCACGAAGCGATTGAACGAGAAGCTCACCCGCAGCGTAGCGATGGTCCAAGTTAAAGCGGAGAAGAAGCCTTTCGGGCCACAGAGAATTAACGGCGAGATGCAGCCGAAAGGTCGCCTGCGACCGTGCATTTCTGGCCTCGCCAAGGAGCATGGCCTCTATCTTATCGTCTCAACGAAAGAGAATCCTTCATTCAAGGTCAGGACGGCTCGAGTTGAGGCCATGCGAGGTGTCCTAGCTAGCAACGGCCTATCCAAGAAGGTAGAAGTGGACTTCTACGGGGCACAGGAGGTTGCGAGCTGGGTCGAATCGCATCCAGCTATAGCGATTTGGCTAAGAGAAGTGCTCGGTCAGCCACTGTCAGGCTGGAAGGGATATGGGCCCTGGGCATACAGGGAAACAACTCTCGACCGAGAGTTCATCTTGGACGAGGAAGGCCGAGTTTCAATTCCTGAGAGAACGGAGCTGGGGACGGTTGCGGAAGCGGTTGTAGCTATACGACGCGACCTTAGGGCTGGGAGCGCAGTCCGGCTCTTGGGTCTTTCAGGCTTGGGAAAAACGAGGCTCGCCCAAGCTCTGTTTGACCCTCGGATTGAGGCGCATGAGCCAGCCCTGTCGCCCAACAGCGCGATCTATACCGATATCGGTGACCGACCCTCACCCTCGCCTGAAGAGATGTTAGGAGCGATTTCCCTGTCAGCAGGCCCAACAGTCTTGGTCATCGACAACTGCGGACAGGACACCCACAACGCTCTAGTGGAGGCTTGCATCAAGGCATCCATCAGCCTGGGCCTCCTTACCATTGAATATGACGTCAGAGACAAGCTAGCCCCGTCAACTCGGGCCTACGAGCTGGAAGGTGCATCTGACGCGACCATAGATGAGATCCTTCGGGAACGCTATAAGCACCTGAGCTACCCCGACCGCGACGTGATTGTTCGAGCAAGTGATGGTAACGCCCGCCTTGCCATGGCGATTGCCGAGACGGCTCCTCAATCGGGCCAGCTCTCATCTCTTGAAGATGGCGAACTATTCCGACGTTTGTTTCATCAACGGGCTGACACAGGCGATGAGTTGCTGCGCTGCGCGCGTGCTGCCAGCTTGCTCTACTCCTTCAACGGAGAAGACATGGAGGAGGGCTCAGAGCTCAGGGTGCTCTCCGAACTCGCAGAAGTCTCGCCCAGCACCTTCTATCGCCAAATGGCTGACCTCAAACGAAGAGGGCTCTTACAGTCGCGAGGAAAGATGCGCGCGATTCTGCCCCAAGCGATCGCAAACTATTTGGCCAATGAGTGTCTTCAAGAAATCAGTCCATCAAAGGTGACAGACAGCCTTTTTGACAACGCCACATCGCGCGTCAAGGCATCTTTTGGCAATCGCCTAAGCAACCTAGGTAACTCTAGCGTTGGCAGTCAGGTAGTCACGTCTTGGCTATCGAAAGGCGGTGCTCTTTCAAAGATAGCATCTCTTAACAACGAGGAGATGCTCACGTTCAAAAGGGTTGCGCCAATAAACCCCTCCATGGCACTCGCTGCAGTCGAAGACTTCTTGCATGATGGCGAGCTAGGAAATCGCCTGGCACATGAGATTCCGGATCTCTCTAGCTTGGTGAACGCCATCGCATACGACCCAAATCTTTTCAGCCGGTCCGTATCCGCGTTGCAAGCGCTGGTAGGGCTGGATCAGTCCACAAAGGGCGACAACAATGGCACCAGAAAGAACCTAACCACCCTGTTCCAAGTTGTGCACTCGGGGACACACGCCCCCATTGGGATGCGCACTAGCGCAATCCGGGAGATGCTTAGTTCACATGACGAAGATGTATTTGAGATAGGACTGCATTGCCTTGATGCTTCGCTCCAGACACTTGGGCTGTCTAGTTCGGGTAACCATCGATTCGGAGCTCGCAGTCGAGACTACGGCTGGAGGCCACAATCGTTGGACGATCAGCAGCTCTGGTTCGCCGAGTTCTTGGCGGTTGCGGGCGATTTCGCCTCGTCCGCAAACGAGCGTGGGGCGCTTGTCCGCTCTACGATTGGAAAGCGCGCCAGGGACCTTCTGCACTTGGACGACAAGACTATCGATTCGCTCGTTCAGCTCACGCCTGTCTTCCAGACGGAGGATGGCTGGCCGGAGGCTTGGACTGCGGCAAAGCTGTTGCTACGCCGAACAAATATTAGTGAAGACCTGCGCCGACGGGTCGCCACGTTTGCCCAGACGGTTGCCCCTCGCGGGCTGCGCCAACGTGTGGTGGCAAAACTGCACTCACGAGAGCTCTTTGACGATGAAGATTTTGAGGTAGATCAATACGTCGAGCGGGAGCAGGAGTCCCAGTTCGAAGCAGTATCTGTTGGCAAGGAACTCGGGAAGGATAAGGCGCTACTGATGGAGATGCTTCCTCGGCTTATGGACCGAGGCTCCCGCGGAATGCCTTTCTCCCTCGGCCAAGGGGTCGCGGCCGCAGCTGAGGATATCCCCTCCCTTCTTGGCGCCATCGGCAGGATTTTAGGCGACACCGATGAGTCGCGCTTGAGCACGCTCTTCCTGCGGGGCGTAATGTCTGGGTGGTCGGAGCGCGACCTGAACCAGACAAACGCTTTCTTAGACAACTCTATACGCAGCCCTATCTGGGCTCGCTGGTATTCGGAACTCCAGTTGGCAGTCGTCTTTGATGACCGCGCCTTAGTGCGCACTATAGATGCGATTGAACATGGGGCGGCTCCTGTTGAAGATTTCACTTGGCTTAGCATGGGACGCACACTGGCACCGCATCGGGTCGTTGAGTTTGGGAGGCTTATTGACACCCTTGCGAGACGAGGGATGAGTGGCGTCCATACCGCCCTCGACACCTTGCACATGCAAGTCTTCAGCTCTAAGGAATTGGCAAAATCTGAACAGGCCGAACTTGGTGCCTATTGCTTAAGCTTCCTGTTGCGCTACGACTGGACCAGCTTGAAGGTGGACCAAACCATGGTCGAACATGAGTTGGAACAGGTCTTCGATTACGCCGCGAGGCATGCAAGTGGATTCGAGTCACTCAAGGATCTGATAGACAAGGTCATTAAGCACCGTCGTGGAAGCGGCCTCTTCGATCGCAATTCTAAGGGGCGCTTGATTGGTCCCGCCTTGATGAGATTTCCCGAACAGTGCCTGACGTATCTTATGAGCCACCCGTTGCTCAGCCAATCTGAGGATGCTGCCGAACTGCTGTTGCTCGAGAGCTCCAGTGCAGAGCGGGGATTGAGCAACCACGTTCCAGACGAAGTTCTTCTGATATGGATCATGAAAGACCCGGACCTGAGAGCTAAGTTTGCGATGAGGATGTGCCGTTTGGAAGCCGCAACCTCGACCCAAGAAATAGATGAGGGTGGCGCTTTTTCGTTAGCACGCAGGATCTACGAACTATCTACAGACAAGCTCTCAGCGGTCGCTATCCTTGGCAGCCGCCTGATCAGCAGCTCATTCTCCAGCAGGGAGATTCCTCACATGAGTTCCGGCATCAAGATGCTGGATACATTGCCAGCTCCCGCCACGCAGAAGGAAGCTGAAGAAAGACGTCGGATCCGCAAAGAGCTTTCCAACCGCATTGAGTGGATGACTGATCTGGGAAGATCTAGCAGGAGGGAGCCAGAAGGGTTCGAGTAGAACTTCGGCAAACGAAGATAGCCGCTTCTGTCTTCCTTAGCTGGGTGGATTTGTCAGAAAGAGGCGAGCAGCATCTATGTGGATTGACTTGAATAGTCATTGTCGTAACTGCATGGCTGCGCCTATCTCCTCCGGGCATTCATAATCTTCGTTGTCGATGAAGCCCGGCACGCATATAGCCATGACCTTCGTTACAGCCAAGCACCTCCAGCAGGTGGTTTCACCTTGGAGCAGCGCGTAGCTGGTGGCGATGTGGACCCCCGTTTGCTGCTCACTGCGTCAAGCTTGTCGCCCGTTTATCGCTGCCTGGACTTCTTGGGCGTATGAAGTGACAACCGCAATCAACTCATCAACGCTTGCTTGGCTGATGTTGTGAGGGTTGTGCTCGGTGTCTTTCCCCCCGCGGTGCGCTATATCATGACGAATCTTGGTGGGGGCCTCCAGGGCCGCATGCGATGGCATGGTGATGCCAAGCAAATGCCCTAAGAAGGGTCCGTTCTTCTCCCAGCGGTGCCAAACCTTCGCCTTCAGCCCCTGAGTGAGCTCAGCGGCAATCGTGGCCCTGTTGCCCTCACTGTCACCACCCAGTTGAGATATCCGCTGTTGTGTCTGCGGATGCTGTTGAATGAGCCGACCTAGCGCTGCAGCATCCCGTTCCAGCCAATACGCCGCCTGCTCCCAGAGAAACGTTTCCAGGGTTGTAATGACTGCCGCATACACCAGCTGCCGCAAAAGAATTCGAGTCATAGGAAGACCCTGCAGCTCGGTCATCGTCCGAAGCTCAACCAACCTTTCTTCCAACCGCTGAATCGGTCCGTCAGGCCGATCAACGAAGACATCATCCCACTCGTCCTCCGCAGTGAGCTCCGTTGGTGCCCACTCGTGACCTACCTCCTGATGAAGCTCATCCACAAGCTCTGCAATCACCTCGTAGCTCACAACGTTGTCAAAGCGCTCTTGTAGGACATCGTTCGGATCGTAGGGACCGCCTCGCAGAAAGAAGTAAGCGCCAGCATCAGAGTTGTATGGAGTTTCGGTCTGGGGGTCGCAATAGCGCTCAAGGAACCAAAGCCGCATCGCCTTGGTCTGCTCACTTTGAGGGGCGGTGGCCAGCCACCCATCATCCACTTCTCGGGTAGCCATATCTGAGAATGCAGCCGGGTCCGGCTCAGGCGGTCGGCTCTGCATTTCGATGATTCGGTCCGTCAAACTCATTCGATGCTCCTGGGCTGATAACACGTGAAACGTTGAACTAGATGTCGCCTCGCGGGTTCCATGCCGGCGCTCTGCTTCGAGCGGCGCAGAGGGGCGGAGGGGCTTGGCCCTTTCAGGAAAATGCTAATCGCGGGGATTTGGCCCAATAGTAGCCTGCCCTGGTGCTGGTCCCACCCGGTGTTCCTGGTTTCTTGGGGACGGGTCCGTTGCTCGACCCTTCGACAGTTCTCGGCGCAGCTGAGGTGCACGCGAGCCGATGTCCCTCCCGCTCCCGAGATCCCGAGTAACGTGCAGATCCCGTCGTCGGCTGAGGATTACGTGGGCGAGATCAGCAGCCCGGCCGCCACCTTTCTTGTGGAAACCGATACCGGCACTTCTATGGTGGACTTCGGCACCTCACCCGTTGACACCCTCGTTATGGATCGCTCGCGGGAACCCAAGCACGACGACATCATCATGGCGCCCTGGAGCAGCCACTGCATGGTCAAGCGACCCCACCAGCCGCAGTAGGCAGCTGGAGATTCATTCCCGGTAACCCGGGCAATGCCGCCATCCTGGCTACCGATGACGAGGCCTTGGAGCTATGGTGCTTCATGACTTGAAGCTATCGAAATTAGTTGAGGCGGCCAAGTATTCTTACAACCCAGGACGCGGACCGCGCGGCAGAGCGCTGTTCAGCGCAGATAGCGTCACTTCCTCCAGCTTCTTGCGCTCGCAAGCTGCCAGCGCTGCCATCCCCCTCCCGATACGACGAACCCGTGCCTCCCGGTCCCCATTCTGTTCGGCTTGCCAGTCCCAGTGATCCCAGCATGTCACCAGCGGCGGCTCTTCATAACCTTGGCACTTCCAACACATATCTAGCCTCCATGCTTGGCCCCGTTGACGGATACAACTTTTACGCCAGTTGCTGGAGTGGTTCAACACCCGCTGCCGGACCCACATAGCACAGTTGAAAAGGCCCGGCTCAGTCCACAAGGCACGTTGCTACGGGCTTCTCAGGGCGCTGGCCCTGGACCGCTCACCTGCCTCGACTGCTCTTTGCAGCCAAAACACAAGGGCTGCCGCAGGCTCCATCGCCCCCGTCGCTGTTCTACCGACATCGCCAACTCCTCTTTGGACTGAGTCTTGAGAAGAGTTCAAGCCAGAGGCCTCAGATCATCCTGAGCGTGCCAACCGCGTGTCTCCATCCTCAGCTGGGGCCAGCCTTAACTACTTCTCGCTCTAGTCAACGATCTCACGCAGCCTCTTCAACACTTCCTTCTGCTTGGAAAGTGGAAGTTTGGCGATCAGTAGGATGACTTCAGCCAGCGTGTCCGAGGTTGCGTGGAAATAGGCCACCGGTAGGCCGAGGGCTTTTGCCAAGGCCTGAGAGGTAGCCGGGTCCGGGTCGTGCTGCCCCGTCTCGTATCGGCTCACTCGAGTCGCCCCAGACACCGAGTCCACCATCCCAATGCGCTCGGCCAGTTGGGCCTGAGTCCAGCCTTTCGCCACCCGCGCACTGCGCAGGCGCTTTCCGTAAACCGTGACGGGCGTCTTGGGTTGCGGCATCTGGATTCTTGCACCACAGCTGAACTCCCTCCAAGTCTGACGGTTGGAACCGGATTGCACATCTGCGATTATCGTAAATGCCGCTGACTTGGCGGTCTATAGGGGCTGCGAATGAAGAACCAAACGAGGATGGCTGCCGGCCTGGCTGCCGCGCTGCTTTTGGCCACCCAAGTGGCGGCCGCACAGAGCCACCCCGAGCAAGAGGAAGCGCCAAACCGTCCTGGTTTCTTTAGGCAGCTGGGCACCAGCCTGAAGAATGCTGGCGGGCAGATGATTGGGGTCCAGCCGGGCCAAGGTGGCTCCAAGCCGAGTGCCAGCGCTGGGTCCGTCTACACCCCCGTCAGTGGGTCGGGAAGGCTGCCTGGGCTCTTCAAGGCGGACAACCGCCAACTGGCACAGCAAGGACGGCTCGACTGGCCCCGCGTGGCGTTGACGTTCCAGGAATGGGGGGCGTCCCTGCCTTGCTGGACGGTCGAAGCGAAGATCTGGACCAGCCCCAGCGCTTCTACGATGGAAACCTTCCGAACGTGCGCCAACGCCGCTTTGACCGAGACAGACGACCTGGGCGATACCGCCGAACTCAACACGGCCGCCCTCTGGAAAGGCCGCGACAGCCTGATGGGCGTCCGAGTGCCGTCGAGCAAGCCCAACACGGGGACCAGCCGCTCTACCGGTCCGAACCCGCCTGCCCAGCCTTTCGTGGTCAACGTCTCTCGTCCGGGTGTATCCGACCGAGCCGTCGATGTGGCGCTGCGGGTGGCGTGGGTTTCTGGATTCATCCAGACCGCTGACCTGCACCCGGGCGCCTCGGGGCTTCTGACGCCTTTTAAAGACGGTCGAATGTGGATTGCCGGGTTCAAGCCGGAAGGGAACCGCGATAAGTAGCCCGTGACGATCGCCTGACACCTAGGCGGCAAGCGCCTGCCGCCGCCGCCCCACCACACCAATCAAGGAACGAACGATGAAAGCACAGTGGCTCCCCCTGGCCGGCTTGGCCTTTGCACTCACCCTGACCGGCTGCGGCGGTCCGCCTTCCAACAGTGATGCCGAGAAGGCGATGGCCACTCTTTTGACTCAGAGCGGAGCGGGCCAGATCACCAGCATCAAAGACTTCCAACTCACTGGGTGCGTAGAGGCCCATGACTCGGAGGGCTACCGATGCGACACCTCGGGGAAGGTGACCATCGACATTGGCGGCCAGCAGGTGCCTGTCCCGGTCAGCAAGAATCTTCGGTATGCCAAGGAATCGGGCACTTGGAAGGCCTACGCCAAATGAGTTCTCAGCCCCCTCGCCTGCTGAACCAAGCGCCCTCCGCCAGCCGAAAGCTCATGACGCCCCGAGACCGGTTCTTCTGGTGGTATTCGGGAACGCTGCTTCTCCTGGGACCTTTCGGGTTCATTGTCGGGCCCCTCATGGCCCGGCGAGGGACAAGGAAGGTAGAACGCCTTCACCTTGGAGCCGCTTGGGAAGCTCGACAGCGGGATCATGGCTTCACCTGGTGGCAGTGGTGGGTCATGACCCCGCTAACCCTGCTGGGCGCGTTCTGGGTCTTCGGACTGCTGAGTGGACTCCCGATGTTCCTGTTTGTGCTCTATGCCCAGTTGACTCAGTAGTCCAATCCAAGGCCAAAGCAGCAGGCACCGCCACCCACGGCCTTCTGGGTATGCGACGTTTGGGGCGCTCTCGCGCTCCGAGTCGACATGAGCTATGTTTGAGTCGGGGTTGCAGGAAGATTTGGTTGCCGTAGTTTCGCGGCATCAGAAACATTTGCTAGGTGGATTTGCCGAATGGCCCGAGTGCCGCTATACGCTCGCCATGCGTGCGAAGGAGTTCCTGCAACCCCTCCTCTTTCTCACAAGGATGTCAGATGAGTGAGTTGGCCAAGCTAAAAGCATGCACCACGATTGGCGACTTGGCGCGACTACTGGGCTTTCAGGCAAAAACTCTCGGCTACATAGCTTGGGGAACGCCATTTGCAGCCAAATACAGCACTTTCGACATCCCCAAACGCTCAGGTGGCAAGCGGACGATCCACGCACCTTCTCCACAGTTGAAGCTTGCTCAAGGAAAGCTCTCGACACTACTGCAGGCATGCGAAAAGGAAATTGAAGAGGATTTGGGAGTCAAGCGCACCGTCGCTCACGGGTTTAAGCTAGGCCGATCCATTCTTACCAACGCCGACGTGCACCGACGCCAGCGTTACGTGCTCAACTTCGACCTGTCAGACTTCTTTGGAACCATCAACTTTGGACGAGTCCGTGGATTCCTAATCGGCAATCGTAACTTTCGGCTGCATCCGGATGTCGCGACCCTGATTGCTCAGATAGCCTGTCATGAGGACATGCTTCCTCAGGGAGCCCCCACTTCTCCTGTAATCTCTAACTTGATTGGGAACATCCTGGACATTAGGTTGTCCAAGATGGCCCGCGCTCACGGCTGCGCCTACTCTCGCTACGCGGACGACATCACAATGTCCACCTCGCAGCCTGATTTCCCCAATGGCATCGCCACTAAAGTAGATTCCGCGTCAAAGTGGGCACTTGCGAAAGAAGTTGAGCAAGCAGTTGTGGCCTGCGGCTTCAGAATCAACCACGCCAAGACACGACTTCTCCACCGCCGCTCCCGACAAGATGTAACAGGCATTGTCGTCAACAGGCACGTCAATGTGAATGCTGACTATCGTAGAGCGGTTCGGGCGATGGTCAATAATCTATGCTCAACCGGCACCTATCACCGAGAAAAATCCATTGTTGTAGCAGACGAAACGACCATGGTGTCCATCGACGGGACTCGGCCACAACTCGAGGGCATGCTGGGATTTTTGCTACAAGTGGAGCGCTACCGGCAGTCAGACGAGCTTCCTCCGCCAGCCTTGAGCTCTACAGAGCTGCTGCTACATCGCTTTCTTTTCTTTACAACATTCGCAAGCAACGATAAGCCGGTTATCCTTTTCGAAGGAAAGACCGACAACATATACATAAGTGCCGCAATCAGGCGATTAGGGGCGTCCTATCCACTACTCATGGCGCCAGGATCCAAGGATCTGCTCGTTAAACTACTGCCCCATACAAAGACGCGGGAGAGAATTTTTAGCCTAACCGGCGGCGACAACCCTTTGACGAACTTCATTATCTCCTACCGAGAAAACTACCGGCGTATTAAGGCCCCGAAAGGGGCGAATCCCGTCATAGTCATTTTCGACAACGACAATGGATCCAATGCTGTCATTGCAGCGATCAAAAAGCACTATAAGCTTGAGATGCCGAATGGGACCCAGTATTTAAGGGTTTACGACAATCTCTATGTCCTACTGACTTCGAGCAAGGGCTCTGCAAGCCATTGCATTGAGCACTTCTTCAGCGCAGCAACGTTAGCCAAGACCCTTTCCGGGAAAAAGCTTAACTTGTCTAACAAAAAGCTTAAGGACGACGAATATGGGAAAGCATGGTTTGCGGAGAAGATCGTGAAGCCTTATTACAAGGACATCGACTTCTCTGGTTTCAGCGGGATTTTGGACCCAATTTCCGAGATCATTCAAAACCACTCCCCTTGAAGTCACGCCCTACCGCAAGCGGGTAAGCCCACCCCATAAGCCTGAAGACACGCGTGAGACACATAGTCCTGATGGCTTAGCTCAATCAGGCACTGGCGGACTAGAATTTCCGCCAAGCCATGTCTGGAGCGGCATAGAGCGGCGCCAGGAAACCGCATCCACATGGTCATGGCGGTGGGTAACGACCCGCCGCCTCTGCTAAGCGCGCTCTGTGTGTTCGGCGCAGAAACGCCACTTGACAGAAAAAACGTTCTTGGTAGTAAGACAGTCTCCTCATTGGAAGATTGTTATGGATGCCAGATACTTCTGGACTACGGCCGCGTTAACTGCATTGTCGCGGACATCATCACACAAGGCGGCTGAAGAAGCGGATTCCCTGCTGGCTCTAGCAGAGAGTAGAGGTTTCGTCACCAACCCTATCGACGCAGCCCTCGCGTCGCGCTGGATTGGAAATCGGTTTTTCGGATGGCCGAGCCCTGAAGACATGAAGCGTGTCGTCAGAGCCGACGGCACGGACTTCAGCGTGCGCGATAGCGATTAGCGCGCGATGGCCTTCGAATGGCGAGAAAATCACCTTCAATGGCGAGCTCATTGGCAAAAATACGCCTAGCCAAACTGAAAGCAAGCTCCAAGGTGTCGCAGGCATAAATTGCATTGTTCATTCCTCGCTGGATAACGAGGAATCGACGAGGCCTTTTCACAAAGACCGGCCCGGCACGCGAGTGCAACACAACCTCCACGACGGCCACGCCATTCAATCCATCCACCGTTCCGGCTGACTGCAAGACCTCCCAAATCTCTTCGCCGAAAGGATTCCTCCACGAGTCGTGCACCTCCGATTCGTCGGCGGCAAGAAGGTGGCTGCAAGCATTAAATGCATGTTCCAAGCTGGAGGCATTACCGTCGAATCCGATCATATCGCTTGCGTCGCATATCCAATGGCTATGGACATATTGTGCAATATCAGCCTGCCCATCGTGATGTCGCTTTACAAGCTCGACAACCAGAAGTTTTTTATTATCATCAGCCATGATCTTTGCTCCGTCCTCAGTAATCTTCCCGCATTAAACATTCTAGAAACCAGCAGGTGTGGGTAGTCGCCATAGAAGCTAAAAAAATACGCTTGACCTGCGTCTGATCTGCAAATCACCTAACAAGTAAGCGCCGCCCCTGGTTGCAGTTCAATCGCAGCGTTTAGAGGGCTGAAATTGCTCTGCGCCGTAAGGGGGGAGAGAGACGGATGCGCTGAACTTTTCAAGGCTCGCGACACGGTCCGGCAAGCTACGCCTATCGATGTAAAACTTCTCCAAGACGGTCTGTCCGGTGCCGTGCCCTGTAATCGCAGCAATGGCGGACGCTGATACACCGGCCTCGTCCAGCCTAGAAGCCATCGTGTGGCGGAAACCATGGAACCCTTGCCCCTTTGCCGAAACACCTTGCCTCTTGATGTAGACGGAGAACTGGCGGCTCAGCTGCCGCCCGAACCCCAGCCCCGTTGAGTTGGGCAGATCCGGGAAGAGCTGCTCACCGCCAGCACGCCGCGCATCCTCCACGTAGTCCAAGAACCCCGACTCGATGACCGGCTTGGCCAGTGGGACGAACCGTCGGCTGTTTCGGTTCTTGATGCTCTGGCCCTTCGCTCCCTGCCGAATGAAGAAGCCGGGCACCCCATCGATGGTCTCGATGTCATCCAAGCGGAGCTGGGCAATCTCGTTGACCCGTGCTCCCGAATAGAGGCCCAAGATGGGCCCAAACCAACGGTGAGCGTATTTGGATGCCCACTTGGGGAACTCGACCGGGTCAAAGATTGCTTGCAGCTCAGCGTCTGTGAAGGGCGATCCCTTGTCCTCCGCATCTGGGGTGGAAATAGCCCGGATGCCATCCAGAGGGTTGACCGTCAGATGCTTGCCTTGCACTAGTGAAACTAAGAAGACGCTGAGGCGCTGCCGATGCTTGGCCATCGTCCAGGCGGCCGGCTCAGGTTCGGCGTTGGCTTTTGCCAACTTGATGACTTCCTGGACCGAGAGGTCGCGGTAGGCCGGCCGCTTGGTCGCATTGGACGGCCAACAGCGCGCGCCTTCAAAGAAGCGTCGGACGTGGTCTTGGCTGAGGGTCGACACCGGCACGTCTTGCCCGATGATCCCGGCAAGCAACCGCAGCGTGTGCCGGCTCTCCAACACGGTCTTCTGATGAAGACGAGCCGCTGTAAGGTCAGCCAAGTGATCACTGACGGCCTTCGACAGCATCAGCCCGCCTGCGGCCTTTCCCGTGGTCGACTCACTGGCGTCCCAATCGATCTTCGGGCGCTTGGGCATCTTTTGACCCGGGGTGCCGGAGGTCTCATCAGTCGCAGCTCGGGCCATCAGGTCACCGAACAGCGCTGCATCCGCCGGATTTTCCAGTTGCGCCTGAGCAATGCGAGTGCCGTTAGGCAACTTCACATCGTGCAGGATCAACTCTTGAATTTCTCCGTTGCGAACCTTCTTCAGCAGCTCGTCCACGTCCACGGCAATCCCTTTCCGCATGGCATCGAACGCTGAGCATAGTGCCATTCCCATCATGGCCGCCACCAACCTGGCGTGGTCGCCTCGGCATGGCCCGAGCGAACGGACAAGGTAACGCGTGCCAACGAGGGCTCGCAGATCTGTAGGCACAAAGAAGCGTGCGTAGAGCCCAGCTGGGCGTGCCAGCAAAAAGGGCTTGGGCATGATTGATACCTCGATTGATACCTCAAGGGGCATCGCTCGGAATCATCAATCGGACTGAATCTTCAACCCAGTCAATCACTTGCGGACTGAGTTGGAATCATGGAGCGGGCGAAGGGAATCGAACCCTCGTCAGTAGCTTGGGAAGCTACAGCTCTACCATTGAGCTACGCCCGCATTGCAGGGTGAAAGTCTATGCGGAGCGGCCCGTGTTGGGCAATGGGGTCAGAGCCCTTTCCTGCGGAAAGGGATCAGACCCCGTCTGGATCAGAAGCTGCCGCTGAAGTTGGCGAACAGCGTCGCGTCCTGCGCACGCTTCTGCAGGGTGGTGGCGCTCAGGCCGATGTTGCTCTGCAGGCCGAACAGTTCCATGCGCGCGCCGAAGATGGCGGTTGCATAGTTCTTGTCGAAGTCCATGCCCGGCACGCGGTACATGCCCACGTCCGGCAGGCTCTGCACCCAGGCGCTGGCCTGCTTGGTGTCCTCGAACTCGTGGTCGTAGGTCACCTGCACGTACGGCTTGACGGCGCCGCCATCGAAGCGGGCCTGCCAGCCGATGCGGCCGACGGTGGAATCGACGTCCTGCTTGCCGTAGCCCAGCGCGGTGGCCAGGGTGTTGGCATCGGCGGATTCGGTATAGCCGTCGATCTTCACCTTCTGCCAGATCACCGAGGCGATCGGGCCGTGGCGGAAGCCGCCTTCGGTGCCGAACTCGTAACCGGCGTTCAGGGCTGCGGTCAGGTTGCTGCCGTCCGGCGAGCCGCCGTGTTCGCGGGTGGCCGGGCCGAGCTGGACCTTGCGGTTCACGTCATAGGACAGCCAGGTGTAGCTGACCTGGCCGTTGACCCAGATGCGGTCGCCGTACCAGCCGGCGAACAGACCGGCGGTGGTGTCCTTCTGGGTGAAGTCGCCACGGCTGTTGCCGAAGTCGGCGTTCATGCGGCCGAAGCCGGCGAAGCCGCCGACGACCATGCCGTCACGCGCCCAGTCGACACCGAACAGGCCGGCCGGAGCCACGCCGTCGTACACATCGGCGTGGTCGTAGCGCTGCATGTCGCCGCGCACGCCACCCCACCAGGACATGCCGTCGGCCGGACGGCCGGCCTGGTGCAGGCTGACCTGGTCGGCACGCGAGCGGCCGATGGTCTGCGCCGAATGGGTCAGGATCTGCTGCAGGCGCGGGCCTTCCAGGATCGAGATGGCGTACTGGCCCAACATCTGGTGCGCGGCCGAGGTCGGGTGCACGTCATCGGCAAACAGATAGCTGTTGGCCGCATCCGGGGTGGCGTAGGCCAGCGGGCTGCAGGTCAGCGACGAGGCCACCAGGCAGGCGCGGCCGGTGACGTTGCTGAAGCCGTACATGCCCGGGTTGGCGATGATTTCGTGCAGCAGGGTGTAGGTATCGAGCGGAATGAACTCGATGCCGGCCTGCTTCAGGCCACCGTACAGGGCGTTGTTGTAGGCGTTGGACAGGGCGGTGCCCTGTGCTTGGCCGGCGGCGCCGCGGTCGATGAACCCCGGGGTGATGCCGACGTCGGGCAGGTTGGGCACCATCACGTACTGCGCGCCGGCCTGCTTCAGGCTGGCCACGATGCCGATCTGGGTGGTGACCGCGGCACCGATCACGGCCGGCGCCTGGGCCGGGGCGGTGATCGAGAACAGGTCGTTGGCGCCGCCCCAGACGGTGTACAGCGCGTTCGGGTCGGCCTTGCCACCGTTGGCGGCCAGGTAGTTGGCAAACTGGGTCTTCAGCGACGGCACCGGCACGTTGCCGAACGCCGGCTGGGTCAGGTCGACGCCCACGCGGGCGCCACCGACGGCGTAGTTGTCACCGGTCTGGCCGTTGCCGTTGGGGCTGGCGTTGGTGCCGTAGTAGTCGGCGACAAACTGCGACCACTCCCAGCCCGGGTTGGTGGTGAACTGGCCGGTGACCGGACGCACTTCGGCCGGCAGCAGCGGGCGGTAGTAGCCGCTGTCGGTCAGGCTGTCACCGAAGAACACGGTGCGGGTGAACGGGGATTCGCCTGCCATGGCCGGCAGCGCGGCGAGCGCGATCGCGGCCGCCATCAGGGAGCGGATCGGGCGTTTGCTGAGCAGCATGTAAAAACTCCTGGGGGAAAATGTTGGGGATCCAGCGCATACGTACGCCGGCGCACGGTGAATGGTTTCACCGTGCCGCCGATTGCTCACGCTGCGCCGCCGCATGAATTGTCGCCTGAACCCGCGCGGACGGGGTGTGCTGGAGGTGGCGTGCGGGCCAGGATGCAACTGTTCCGATCCCGGCGGGCCATCGGCGACAATGCCCCGATGAACATCCAGCTCAATGGCGAATCCCGCACCCTGCCCGCTTCGGCGACCCTCCACGACCTGCTCGCCGCCGAGCAGCTGCTGCAGCGCCGGGTGGCGGTGGAAGTGAATGGCGAGATCGTCAGCCGCAGCCGCCATGGCGAGCATGTGCTGGCCGAAGGTGATGTGGTGGAGATCGTGCACGCGCTGGGCGGTGGTTGAGGCCCAGGGGTCGGATCCCATCGCATCGCGAGGGGCTCTGACCCCGAACCACCATCAGCGGGTCAGAGCCCTTTGCCGCGGGTAAAGGGATCCGACCCTGCATCCTGCGTGACCCCATCTTCAGGCGGATAAGCGATAATCGCGTCATGAACCTCCCTGTCTCCCCCGATTCGCTGGTGATCGCCGGCAAGACCTATGGCTCGCGGCTGCTTACCGGCACCGGCAAGTTCAAGGATCTGGAAGAAACCCGCCTGGCCACCGAGGCTGCTGGCGCCCAGATCGTCACCGTGGCCATCCGCCGCACCAACATCGGCCAGAACCCGGGCGAACCGAACCTGCTGGACGTGCTGCCGCCGGACCGCTACACCATCCTGCCCAACACCGCTGGCTGCTACACCGCCGAAGACGCCGTGCGCACCTGCCGCCTGGCCCGTGAGCTGCTGGACGGCCACAACCTGACCAAGCTGGAAGTGCTGGGCGACCAGAAGTCGCTGTACCCGGACGTGGTGCAGACCCTCAAGGCCGCCGAGCAGCTGGTCAAGGACGGCTTTGACGTGATGGTCTACACCTCCGACGATCCGATCCTGGCCAAGCGCCTGGAAGAGATCGGCTGCGCTGCGGTGATGCCGCTGGCCGCGCCGATCGGCTCGGGCCTGGGCATCCAGAACAAGTACAACCTGCTGCAGATCATCGAAGACGCCAAGGTGCCGATCATCGTCGACGCCGGCGTGGGCACCGCTTCCGATGCCGCCATCGCGATGGAACTGGGCTGCGACGGCGTGCTGATGAACACCGCGATCGCCGGTGCGCGCCACCCGGTGCTGATGGCCAGCGCCATGCGCAAGGCCGTCGAAGCCGGCCGCGAGGCCTTCCTGGCCGGCCGCATCCCGCGCAAGCGCTATGCCAGCGCCTCCTCCCCGATTGATGGGCTGATCGGCTGATGACCAATCCTTTTGACAGCGCCGGCTCCAAGGCCCCGCCCAAGCCCTTCACCGTGAGCGAGGGCCGCCGCGAGGTGCGCAGCTTCGTGCTGCGCCAGGGCCGCTTCACCCCCGCCCAGCAGCGCGCGTTCGACGAACGCTGGCCGCGCTTCGGCATCGACTACAACGGCCAGCCGCGCGACCTGGACGCCACCTTCGGTCGTCCGGCGCACAAGGTGCTGGAAATCGGCTTCGGCAATGGTGCGGCCATGCGCTTCGCCGCGCAGCACGATCCGTCGCGCGACTACATCGGCATCGAAGTGCACGCCCCGGGCGTGGGCCGCCTGCTGAACGCGCTGGCCGATGACAACGCCGACCACGTGCGCCTGTACCACCACGATGCCGTGGAAGTGCTGCAGAACGAGATCGCCGACGGTGCGCTGGATGAAGTGCGCATCTACTTCCCGGACCCGTGGCACAAGAAGCGCCACAACAAGCGCCGCCTGCTGCAGCCGGCGTTCGCCGAGCTGATCGTGCGCAAGCTGCGCCCGGGCGGCCGCCTGCACTGCGCCACCGACTGGGAAGACTACGCCGAGCAGATGTGGGACGTGCTCGACGCCACTGCCGGCCTAGTCAACCGTGCCGGCCCGCGTGGCAGCGTGCCGCGCCCGGACTGGCGCCCGCAAACGCACTTCGAGACCCGCGGCCAGAACCTGGGCCACGGCGTCTGGGACCTGCTGTACGACCGCACCTGACCCACGCACGAGGACGCTGCGCCCCACATGGATACCGCGCTGACGCTGACCAACGACATGAAGCTCGTGCTCGGGCTGGTCGGCTTCACGATGGCGATGTTCCTGTTCGAGCGCATCCGCGCCGACGTGGTCGCGCTGGTGGTTCTGGTGGTGCTCGGTGTCACCGGCCTGATCGCTCCGGAAGAAATCTTCGGTGGCTTCTCGGGTAACGCGGTGATGAGCATCATCGCCACCACCATCCTTGGTGCGGGCCTGGACCGCACCGGGGCGCTGAACCGGCTGGCGGCGTGGCTGCTGCGGCGCGGCCATGGCGTGGAACAGCGGCTGCTGATGATGACCACGGCCATCGCCGGCCTGAACTCGTCTTTCATGCAGAACCCCTCGGTGATGGCGCTGTACCTGCCGGTGGCCTCACGGCTGGTCGCACGGACCGGCCTGACCCTGCAGCGGCTGCTGCTGCCGATCTCGGCGGCGATCGTGATGGGCGGCGCGCTGACCATGGTCGGCAACTCGCCGCTGATCCTGCTGAACGATCTGCTGGCCTCGGCCAACAACAACCTGCCCTCGGGCCTGGCCACCATCGAGCCGCTGCGCATGTTCGCGCCGCTGCCGATCGGCGTGGCCCTGCTGATCGCCTCGCTGCTGTATTTCCGCTACTACGGCGACCGCAAGCTGATCGAAGAGGAAAGCCTGGTCAACGACGGGGTGACCCCGGCGCGCACCGAGAGCTATTTCGCCAAGACCTACGGCATCGAAGGCGATGTGTTCGAGCTGGTGGTGACCGCCGAAAGCCCGCTGGTGGGCATGACCCTGGGCGAGGCCGAGACCCTGCACGATGCGCCGCTGCTGCTGGCGCTGAAGACCGGCAACGACACCCGCCTGGCGCCGCCGGCGGAGATGCGCATCTGGGTCGGCAGCGTGCTGGGTGCGATGGGCCCGCGCGGGGAAGTGCACGATTTCGCGCAGAACCAGTTCCTGCGCATGTCCTCGCGGCTGAAGCACCTGGGCGACCTGTTCAACCCCAGCCGCGCCGGTATTTCCGAGGCAGTGGTGCCGCCCACCTCCAACGTGATCGGCAAGAGCGCGGCCGACCTGCGCCTGCGCAAGGAGCGCGGCATCAGCCTGCTGGCGATCAACCGCGACAAGCAGGTAATCCGCGAGGACGTGCGCGACGTGCAGCTGCGCGCCGGCGACATGCTGGTCTTCCACAGCATATGGACCGACCTGGCGCAGGCCGCCAAGAGCCGCGACTTCGTGGTGGTGACCGACTACCCGACCGGCGAGCAGCGCCCGCACAAGTTCAAGATCGCGATGGCGATCTTCGCCCTGACCATCCTGATCGCGCTGACCAGCAAGCTGCCGGTGGCGCTGACCCTGATGACCGGCGTGGCCGGCATGCTGCTGACCGGCGTGCTGCGCATGGACGAGGCCTACGCCTCGATCAACTGGAAAACGGTTTTCATGATGGCCGGGCTGATTCCGCTCGGCTGGGCGATGGATTCCAGTGGCGCGGCGGCCTGGGTGGCCGGCCACACGATCGACAAGCTGCCGACCGGCATCCCGATCTGGGTGCTGGAGCTGGCGCTGGCGCTGCTGACCACGGTGTTCTCGCTGGTGATCAGCCACGTGGGCGCGACCATCGTGATGGTGCCCATCGCGGTGAACCTGGCGCTGGCGGCAGGCGGCAACCCGACCGCATTCGCGCTGATCGTGGCGCTGTCGGCGTCCAACAACCTGATGACGGCCTCCAACCCGGTGATTTCGATGATCACCGGCCCGGCCAACTACACCCCGCGCGAGATGTGGCGGGTCGGCGGACCGCTGTCGCTGATCTACACGCTGGTGGTGGTGGTGATGATCAACCTGATGTTCTGAGGGCCCTAAGCGTGTGGTAGGTGCGGACCGTTGGTCCGCACGCTCTGTTGCAGAGAAGCCTCGTGCGGACCAACGGTCCGCACCTACCTGAGCCTCGCCTCAGGCCAGGTAGACCTGGCCGTCGCGGATGTCGACCGGCACCGCGCGCAGGCGGTCGCCCTTGCAGGGGCCGGCGATGCAATCGCCGCTGTCCAGGGCGAACGAGGCGCCGTGGGCGGCACACACCAGGTGGCCTTCGCGGCTCTTGAGGAACTGGCCCGGTGCCCAGTCCAGGCGGCGGCCGGCGTGCGGACAGATGTTCAGGAACGCGCGCACCTGCGCGCCGTCGCGGTACAGCACCAGCGATTCGGCATCGCCTTCGACCACCGCTTCGACCTCGGCAAACGCCCCATCGGCAAGGGCATCAAGGGCGATCAGGGCAGCGGCGGCAGTCATGGCGGGAGGCTCTTACGGAAAACAGGATTGTCGCATGCCCGCTCATATGACTGGCTGCGACATGAATACAAGTCATTGATCCGTAATAAGCAAAGGCTATATTTAACGAGTTTTTCACTCAATGACAGTGGCGCATCCCGATACTCTGGTTTCGCTGATCCCAGCCCTATCGAGCCGCCATGTTTACTCGCGCTTCCGCCTTCAACCAGTTCCGCACCCTGTTCGCGCCGCGCAAGCCGCGCCACCCGCTGGTGCGCGTTGCCGTGGGCCTGCTCGGCCTGGCGATCCTGGCAGCGATGGTGTTCATCGGCGTGTTCGTGGGTGCGGCGATGATCCTGATCGGCCTGGCGTGGAAGCTGCTGGCCTCGCGCAAGACCGTCGGCGCACGCCGTGCGGCCGATGCCAACGTCGTCGAAGGCGAATACCGCGTGGTGCGCAAGTCAGCTTTGCCGATGTCGCGCTGATGCGGCCGCCCGCTGACGTGGGCGCCACACCGTTCTAGACTGCAGGGGCCTTCCTACTGGAACCCCCGCATGTCCACTGCCGTAGTTTCCGATGTCATCCCCGCCCCCGTCGTGCCGCGCGTGCCGGTGGTCGGTGGTGGCACGTTCCCGGTCCACCGCATCTACTGCGTCGGCCGCAACTTCGCCGACCATGCGCGTGAGATGGGCGCTGCGGTGCCGGCCGCCGATGACCGCGGCCGCCCGATGTTCTTCTGCAAGCCGGCCGATGCCATCGTGGTCGGCCACGACGATGTGATCCCCTACCCGCCCGCGACCAGCAACCTGCACCACGAAGTGGAGCTGGTAGTGGCCATCGGCGTTGATGCGCCGGCCGGCGAACTGGCCGTAGCTGATGCCGACGCGCTGATCTATGGCTATGCCGTGGGCCTGGACCTGACCCGCCGCGACCTGCAGGCCGCCGCCAAGGAAAAGGGCCACCCGTGGGATTCGGCCAAGGGCTTCGATGCCTCCGCGCCGATCAGCGAGATCGTGCATGCCGGCGAAGTGGGCGACCTGGCCGCGTTGAACCTGTCGCTGGAAGTGAACGGCGAGGTGCGCCAGCAGTCGCTGCTCGATCAGATGATCTGGAACGTGCCGGAAATCCTGCATGAGCTGTCCAAGCTGTGGCAGCTGCGCGCCGGCGACCTGGTGTTCATGGGCACGCCGTCGGGCGTGGCCGCATTGAAGCCGGGCGACCGTTTCAGTGCACGACTGGAAAACGTGGCCGAACGCCACGGCGTCATCGCAGGCTGACATCGGCTGCGTTAACCTGCGCCCGAACCCTCGCCCTCAGGAGAAGAACAAGAATGGGAATGCTCACCGAGTTCAAGGAATTCGCGATGCGTGGCAACGTCATCGACCTCGCCGTCGGCGTGGTCATTGGCGCGGCCTTCGGCAAGATCGTCACCGCGCTGGTGGAGAAGATCATCATGCCGCCGCTGGGCATGCTGATCGGCAAGGTGGATTTCTCCGATCTGGCCTGGACGTTGTCGGCCGCCAGTATCGGACCGGATGGCAAGGAGATTCCGGCCGTGGTGATCGGCTACGGTGATTTCCTCAACACGCTGGTGCAGTTCATCATCGTGGCCTTCGCCATCTTCATGGTGATCAAGGTGATCAACCGCCTGTCGCGCAAGAAGGACGCCGCCCCCGCCGCACCGAAGGAAGAAGTGGTGCTGCTGCGCGAGATCCGCGACAGCCTGAAGAAGTAAGGCGTTCCACCGGTAGTGCCGGCCGCTGGCCGGCAACCTCGGAACGTGCGGGGAGCCGGCCAGCGGCCGGCACTACCGTGATTGCATGAAAGCCCCGCCCCGGCGGGGTTTTCGCTTTGCCGGTCATGGCCGGAAAACAGCGTTCGCCGCCACCGTGACCTCCCACCCATGCGCGGCACTGAACGACTGTTAAGCTCCAAGGCTGATTCCCTTCCCGGAGCTGTCCATGCGTCGCCGCGTCCTTGCCATCGCATCCTCCCTCGCCCTGCTGGCCGCGCCGGCCTTTGCGGCGCCGCGCACCACCACCCTGCCCCCGGCCTCGCTGGCCACGGCCGCCCAGCTGCGCGACCAGGCACTGGCCGATGACACCGGCTGGAAGGTGGTGGAATCGCTGACCACCGAGATCGGCCCGCGCATCGCTGGCGGCGAAGCCGATGCCCGCGCCGTGGCCTGGGCCGAAGCCAAGTTCAAGGCACTCGGCTTCGACAAGGTGTGGAAGGAACCGGTGACCTTCCCCAAGTGGGAACGCCGCAGTGAACACGCCGCCGTGACCGGCAAGCACCAGCAGCCGCTGCAGATCACCGCGCTGGGCGGCAGCCCCGGCGGCAGCGTCGAAGCCGAAGTCGTGCGCTTTGCCGACCTCGCCGCGCTGCAGGCTGCACCGGAGGGCTCGCTGAAGGGCAAGATCGCCTTCGTCGACTACCAGATGCTGCCGTTCCGCGATGGCCGTGATTACGGCCGTGGCGGCGCGATCCGCAGCAAGGGCCCGTCCGAGGCGATCCGCAAGGGTGCGGTCGGCTTCCTGATGCGCTCGGCCGGCACCGATTCGCACCGCGTGCCGCACACCGGCATCACCCGTTACGACGACGGCCTGACCCCGGTGCCGTCGGCTGCCTTGTCGGTGCCCGATGCCGACCAGCTGGCGCGCCTGGTGGCGCGCGGCAGCACCACCGTGAAGGTGACCCTGGACTGCGGCTGGGATGGCACCGCCACCTCCTACAACGTCATCGGTGAAATCACCGGGCGCAGCCTGCCGAAGGAAGTGGTGGTGATCGGTGGTCACCTCGATTCCTGGGACCTGGGCACCGGCGCCATCGATGACGGCGCGGGCGTGGGCATCACCATGGCCGCTGGCCACCTGATCGGCCAGCTCAAGCAGGCGCCCAAGCGCACCATCCGCGTGGTCGCCTTCGCCAACGAGGAACAGGGCCTCTACGGCGGCAAGGCCTACGCCGAAGCCCATGCCAAGGACGTGGCGCGGCATCAGCTGGCCGCCGAGAGCGATTTCGGTGCCGGCCGCATCTACGCCTTCAACACCGGATCGCCGAACCCGGAAGGTTCGCGCGAAGCCACCGCGCAGATTGCTGAAGTGATGAAGCCGCTGGGCATCGAGTACATGGCCGACAAGGGCGGCCCGGGCCCGGACGTCGGCCCGCTGGCCGCCAAGGGCGGCGCGTGGGCATGGCTGGCGCAGGACGGCTCGGACTACTTCGACCTGCACCACACTGCTGACGACACCCTGGACAAGATCGACCCGAAGGCGCTTGCGCAGAACGTGGCCGCCTACACCGTGTTCGCCTACCTGGCGGCCGAGGCCGATGGCAGCTTCGGCAGTGAAGCCAAGGCGACCACGCCGCCGAACGAGTGATGCGGTGATGTGGTTGGGGTCAGAGCCCTCGCATGCGCGAGGGATCCGACCCCGGTCGCGGTGAAGTCACGGGGTCAGACCCCTCGCCTTGGGCGAGGGCTCTGACCCCGCTTTCGTTCAGCTCTCCCAGACCCGTGTGTTGCGCACGCCGATGGCCTGCGGGTTGAACAAGGGGTCACGCTGCCTGCGCTTCTGCTGCTCGTAGTCGCGCAGTGCTGCCAGTGCGGGCCGTTGCAGCAGCAGGATCGCGATGATGTTCAACCAGCTCATCATGCCCACGCCGATATCGCCCAGTGCCCAGGCCACCGTTGCGGTGTTGACCGCCGAATAGCCGGTGGCGGCCAGGAACAGCAGCTGGAAACCGGTGACGGTCACGCGTCCGGGACGATCGCGGCACAGGTAGCTGACGTTGGTTTCGGCCATGTAATACAGCGCCAGGATCGTGGTGAACGCGAACGGCAGGATCGCCAGCGCGACGAACGACTTGCCGAAGCCCGGCAGCGCCGATTCCACCGCATGCTGCACGAAGCGAGGACCGGCCTCGACACCCGGCAGGTTGGCCAGCAGCAGGCGCGCCTCGTCGGGCACACCGTTCACCGCCGGGTCGTAGACGTTGTACAGCCCGGTCGACAGGATCAGGAACGCCGTTGCGCTGCACACCACCATGGTGTCGATGTAGACCGAGAACGACTGCACCAGGCCCTGCTTGACCGGGTGCGAGACTTCCGCCGCCGCAGCCGGATGCGCGCCACTGCCCATGCCCGCCTCGTTGGACAGCACGCCGCGACGCACGCCCCATTGGATGGCGGTACCGATCATCGCGCCGAACGCGGCGTCCACCCCGAACGCGCTGCGCAGCACCAGCGCGAAGACCTCGGGGACCTTGTCCATGTTGATGACCATGACCACGGCCGCGACCAGCAGATAGGCCAAGGCCATGATCGGCACCACCCACTCGGCCACCCGCGCGATGCGGCGCACGCCGCCGTACAGCACGGCCGCCAGGATGACCAGCAGCACCGCCGTAGTGCCCACCACCGGGATGCCCCAGGCCTCGTTCACCGCGCTGGTGATGGCGTTGGACTGCGTGCCCGCCAGCATCGCCCCGGCCAGCACGGTGACCAGCGCGAACAGCACCGCATACCAGCGCTGGCCCAAGCCTTTTTCGATGTAGTACGCCGGGCCGCCACGGTACTGGCCGCTGGCATCGCGCTCCTTGTAGATCTGCGCCAGCGTGGATTCGATGAAGGCGCTGGAGGCACCGAGGAAGGCGACGATCCACATCCAGAAAATCGCGCCCGGGCCACCGAATGCGATGGCCATGGCGACACCGGCGATGTTGCCGACACCGACCCGGCTGGACAGGGACAACGACAACGCCTGGAACGGTGAGACGCCTGCCGCAGAGCGCTCATGGCGGAACATCAGCCGCAGCATGTCCGGCAGCGCGCGCAGCTGGATGAAGCGCGTGCGCACGCTGAAATACAGACCGGCGAGCAGGCAGAGCACGACCAGCCACGGGCTCCAGATGATGCCCAGCAGGACGTTGACGATCGATTCGATGCTCATCATGTGCCAGCCCCTCAGAAGAACACGCCCAGGGCGACCTGGGGGCTGACGATGTGTCCGGTGTTGCGGCCGGCCACGGTGTACTCGACGCCGGCGATCAGGCCCAGCGACGGACTGAAGTGGTACTCGACCGCCGGCGCCAGGGTCAGCGAGCGGCTGGCCGGGCGCAGTTCATTGACATGACGTCCGCTGCCGTCGGCGGTGGGCATGAAGCCGATCAGGCGCTGGCCGGTTTCGCGGCTGGCGGCGACTTCCATCACCCCCACCCAGCGGTCGTTGAAGCTGTACTCGCCGGCCACCGAAAACCCCATCACCGAGCCTCGCGCGATGTGGCCCTGGAAGCCCGCTCCGGTGCCGTAGATGCTGGCGCCGGACAGTGCCGTTCGCGCGGGCGCAGGCCCAGCCATCAGCTGCCCGCGCCAGCGCAGTGGTCGTCCGTTCGGCATCCACACCACCTGCTGCACGCCCAGCGCCAGGCTGGTGCGCTGCACACCATCGCCCTGTGCATCCAGCGGATTGCCGCTGATGCGGTCGTGGCTGCCGGTGCTGAAGCGCTGCGTGAGCGCCAGCGACACCGCGGGCCGGGTGCCATCGGCATTCGGCGCCTGCAGCAGGTACTGCAGGCGGGCGGTGGTATCACCGGCACGGAATCCGCCGCTTTGCCCGCTGCCGGATTCGGCGCGCGAGGCGCTGAGGTTGACCTGGCCCATCAGGCGGTCGCTGAAGCCGTACATCACCGGCATGACCACGGCCCATGCACCGCTGTCCTGCGCGCTGCGCTGGCGCTCGCCGTCAGCATCGTAGCGCGCGTTGCTGTCGACGCGGACCAGGTAGGGTTCGAGGAACCAGCGGCCCTGCGGCAGGCCGGCGGGATTGGGGGTGATCAGCGGCCCCATGAAATTTACGTTTTCCAGGCTGTGCTCGCTGGCATCAGCACGGGCGCTGGTACTGGCTGCACAGGCCAGCAGCAGGGAGACGGACAGGGTGCGTTGCAGGTGGGACATGACAGCCACTCCGGTTACAACGAGGGATGGAGTTCCACCCTGCGTCGCCGGAAATGGCGGACCAATAAGGAAAGTTTCAAATAACCAGCAGGCGTTGCGGATTGCAAAGCATGCTTAGCAACTGCATGGGGTCAGAGCCCTCGCCCTTGGCGAGGGATCTGACCCCGGTCCGGGGGCTCAACTGCTGGGGGGTCGGATCCCTCGCCTGTGGCGAGGGCTCTGACCCCGATCCGGGCACTCAGCTGCGGCGGCTGGCCCACTGTGCCAGCAGCACCGCCGTGGCGGAGGCGACGTTCAGGCTTTCCACCGCGCCGCTGCCGGGGATGGACACCTGCTGGTCGCACTGGCTGGCCAGCGCGCGGTCCATGCCCTCGCTCTCGGCGCCCATCACGTAAACCAGGCGTGCCGGCAGCTCGGCACGGAACACGTCCTGGCCACCCTCGACCAGGGTCGCAGCCAGGCCGAAGCCCGCCGCACGCAGCTGCGCCATGGCGGTCGCGTCATCGGGCAGCTGCACCAGCGGCAGCGCCTCGGCACCACCTTCGGCCACGCGCGCGGCGGCACCGGACAGGGCCAGCGTGCTGCCGGCCGGCAGCAGCAGCGCCTTCGCGCCAAAGTGCGCGGCCGAACGCAGGATCGCGCCCAGGTTGTGCGGGTTGCCCACGCCATCCAGCCACAGCGCCAGTGCCGGGCCTTCGCCCACCTGCTGCAGCCACTGCGCCAGCGGCAGCACCGGGGCGCGCACCACATCGGCCACCACGCCTTCATGGTGGGTGGTGCCGGCCAGCTTGTTCAGGTCGCCGTCTTCCACCACGCGGTAGCCCACGCGGTTGGCCACGCACCACTTCAGCAAGGGCTGCAGGCGCGGAATGCGCGCCTCCAGCAGGTACAGCTTGCGCAGCGCCTGCGGGCGCGCTTCGAAGGCGGCCAGCACGGCATTCAGGCCGAAAAGGCGCAGCTCATCGTTGCCGCCGCGGCCGCCACCGCCACCGCCGGTAGCCGGCACCTCCGCGCGCGGCAACGGCGTTGCGCGCGGCGGACGGGCGGACGGACGGCGGTTGTTCCAAGGGTTGTTCACTTACACACTCTCCTGCTTGCGCTGGCGCCAGAAGTCCGCGTTCTTGATGCCCAGGGCATCAGGGTCGAACGTCGGATCCAGGCCCAGCTTCTTCTGTCGTTCGTAGTCGCGCAGCGCCAACATGGCCGGCTTCTGGATGATGAGGATGGCGATGATGTTCAGCCAGGCCATCAGGCCCACGCCGATATCACCCAGCGCCCAGGCCAGGGTCGCATTATGGAATGCGCCGAACACGACCATGGCGATGATGCCCAGGCGCAGCACCAGCACGGTCAGCGGGCGCTTCTTGTTGTGGTTGACGTAGGTCAGGTTGGTTTCGGCCATGTAGTAATAGGCCATGATGGTGGTGAAGGCGAAGAAGAAGATGGCGATCGAGACGAACGCCGCGCCCCAGCCTGGCAGCACCGCTTCCACACCCGCCTGCGCATAGCCGGCGCCCTCCGGAATACCGGCCAGGCCCTGGAAAATCGGAGGCGCACTGGCGCCCGCAGGCGAGTACACGTTGTAGGTGCCGCTGGCCAGGATCAGGAACGCGGTGGCGGTGCACACCATCATGGTGTCGAAGTAGATGGCGAACGCCTGCACGTAACCCTGCTTGGCCGGGTGCGAGACCTCCGACGCCGCAGCCGCGTGCGGGCCCGAGCCCTGGCCGGCTTCGTTGGCGTAGATGCCGCGCTTGATGCCCCACTCCACTGCCAGGCCCATCATCGCGCCGAACGCAGCATGGGTACCGAACGCGCTGTCGAAGATGATGCCGAACATTTCCGGCACGCGGTCGTAGTTGATGATCATGATGACGATGGCCATCAGGATGAAGGCGGCCGCCATGAACGGCACCACCACTTCGGCGAAGTTGGCGATGCGCTTGACGCCACCGAAGATGACCACGCCCAGCAGCAGGGCCACGGCGATGCCGATGCCCAGCTTCAGCGCTTCGACCGAGCTCATGCCCAGCATCTGGCCGTCCAGCGGGCCGCACACGGCGGTGCCGCGGCAGGCGTTGATGACGCTGTCAGCGATGGCATTGGCCTGCACGCCCGGCATCAGGAAACCGGCGGCGATGATCGTGGCGATGGCGAAGGCCAGCGCATACCACTTCAGGCCCATGGCCTTTTCGATGTAGTACGCCGGGCCACCGCGGTAGCGGCCTTCGGCATCCTTGGTCTTGTAGATCTGCGCCAGGGTGCATTCCACGTACGAGGTGGACGCGCCGAGGAAGCCCATCACCCACATCCAGAAGATGGCGCCCGGGCCGCCGAAGGCGATGGCGGTGGCCACGCCGGCGATGTTGCCGATGCCCATGCGGCCGGCCATCGACATGGCCAGGGCCTGGAAGGAAGACACGCCGGCGTCGGATTTCTCGCCCTGCACGGTGAGGCGGCACATCTCGAAAAAGCCGCGGATCTGCATGAAGCGGGTGCGCAGGCTGAAATACAGGCCGGCGCCGAGGCACACCACGATGAGTGCCTTGCTCCAGATGATGCTGTTGATGAAATGTACGGTTGCTTCCACGCGCGCTCTCTCCAGTCGGCGGGTTGTGAGGACGTCCCGTCGGCTGGAAGGGACGGAACCGATTCTCCCTGATCGAAGGTCGCTGCGGTAGCGCCAGATGCGGGGCATGTTCTCCGCCGGGCATGGCAGCTGTGTGCGTACCCGCGCGAAGCGACGCAGGTCGTGCAGGGCGCCGCGCTTGTAGACGGCGCAGCGGGCCGTGCCCTCTTCGGCGAAGCCATTGGCCAGCAGCACGCGGGCCGAGCCTTCGTTGAAGTCCAGCACCTCGGCCTGCAGCCTGAACAGGCGCAGCTCGTCCATCACCCAGGGAGCGAACAGGGCCACGACGCGGGTCATCACGCCCTGCCCCCACTGCGCCTGGCCCAGCCAGTAGCCCAGTTCGGCGGTATGCCCGCGCTCGGCCGTGCCTGGCTGCGCGCCGATGCTGCCGCAGGCGTGACCGTCGATCTCGATGGTCAGGTTGAGGGTGCCGGGAGCGAGTACGCGGCCGGCCAGGAAGGCCTCGCCGTCCTCGCGGGTGTACGGGTACGGGAAGCGGTCACGCAGGCCGCGCGAGACAGCGGGGTCGTTGGCGTGGTGCAGCAGCGATTCGAGGTCGTCGGGGTGCCAGGGGCGCAGGGTGAAGCCCTGGCCCTGCAGGCTGGGGGTCAGAGCCCTTTCCCCTTGGGAAAGGGATCCGACCCCACTTGCATGCCGGTCAGGCATGGCCGCCGACCGAAGGCGATTCGGCTTCCTGCTTCTCCAGTTCGCGCTTCACTGCTTCCGGCGAACGGGTGTACGGAGCCAGGCGTGCGTAGAACGCCGGCACCACGAACAGCGACAGGAACGTGGACAGGGTGACGCCGAAGATGATCACGATGCCGATGGTGCCGCGGCTGGCCGAACCCGGGCCGCCGGCCACCACCAGCGGGATGGCGCCGACCACGGTGGCGATCGAGGTCATCAGGATCGGGCGCAGGCGGACCACGGCCGATTCGATGATGGCCGCGCGCACGGTGCGCCCGTCATCGCGCAGCTGGTTGGCGAACTCGACGATCAGGATGCCGTTCTTGGCCGCCAGGCCGACCAGCATCACGATGCCGATCTGGCTGAACAGGTTCACCGTGCCGCCACTCACCCACAGGCCAACCAGCGCGCCGAGCACGCCCAGCGGCACGGTCAGCATGATGGTGAGCGGGTGGATGAAGCTTTCGAACTGCGCGGCCAGCACCAGGTAGACCACCAGCAGGGCCATGGCAAAGGTCAGCAGCACCGCGCCGCCCGCGCTCTGGAACTCGCGCGACTCGCCCTTCCAGTTGATCTGCGCGTACTGCGGCAACTCCTCGCGGGTAACCTGCTGCGCCCAGGCGATGGCCTCGCCCAGCGGATAGCCCGGCGCCAGACCCGCACTGATGGTGATCGAGCGCAGGCGGTTGAAGCGGTTCAGGGTGCCGGCCTCGGCCACTTCGCTGAGGGTGACCAGGTTGGATAGCGGCACCAGTTCGCCGGACGTGGCGCGCACGCGGATGGCGGCCAGGTCGGCGGGGCTGGCGCGGCCATCGCGGCCGGCCTGCACCAGCACGTCGTACTCCTCGCCGTTGTCGACGAAGGTGGTGACGCGGCGCGAACCCATCATGGTTTCCAGCGCGGAGCCAATGGCGGTGACCGGCACGCCGAGGTCGGCCGCACGCTGGCGGTCGATGTTCACGCGCATCTGCGGGCGGGTTTCCTTGTAGTCCGAATCGGCGCCGACCAGGCCGGGGTTGTCGGCCATGCGCAGCAGCACGCGGTCGCGCCACTGGGCGATTTCCGGGTAGGCCGGGCCGCCCAGCACGATCTGGAACGGCTGGCCGCCACTGCGCACCAGGCCGCCACCCACCTGTGTGCGCACACGCACGCCGCGCAGGGTGTTCAGTTCCTGCTGCAGTTCATTGGCCACGTCCGGCGTGCTGTCGGTGCGCTGCCGCCACGGCTGCAGGAACACGCTGACGCGGCCGGTATGCATTTCCTCGCTGGCACCCCAGCCGCCGGGTACGCGCGGGTTGGCGCGCACGATCGGCTTGTCCGGGCCCACGTGCGGGGCCAACAGCGCTTCGACCTGCTGCACCTGCTGCACGGTGTAGTCGTAGCCGGCGCCCTCGGGGCCGTCGATCATGATCTGGAACGAGCCACGGTCTTCGGCCGGTGCCAGTTCGGACGGCAGGATCTTCATCAGCCCCCAGGTGGCGGCCAGTGCGGCCAGCATCACCAGCAGGTAGATCCAGGTGCGGTCGACATGGCGTTCCAGCACGCGGCCATACGCACCCGCCAGGCCTTCCAGGCGGCGGTTGACGAAGCCATGCAGGCCGCGCGGGGCCTGCCCGGTGTGCGGCTTGAGCAGCTTGGAGGCCATCATCGGCGTCAGCGTCAGGGCCACGAACGCGGACAACGCCACCGCCGCGGCCAGCGCGACGGCCAGTTCGCGGAACAGGCGCCCGGTGTTGCCTTCCAGGAACCCCACCGGCAGGAACACCGCCACCAGCACGGCGGTGGTGGCGATGACCGCGAAGGCCACCTGCGTGGTGCCGCGCTTGGACGCCACCAGCGGCGGTTCGCCCAGGTCGATGCGGCGCTGCACGTTTTCCACCACCACGATCGCATCGTCCACCACCAGGCCGATGCACAGCACCAGCGCCAGCAGGGTGAGCAGGTTGATGGAGAAATCGAAGGCGTACAGCGCAATGAACGCGGCCACCAGGCACACCGGCACGGTGACGGCGGGAATCAACGCGGCGCGGAAACTGCCCAGGAACAGCCAGATGACCGCCAGCACCAGCAGCATCGCCTCCACCAGGGTGGCGTAGACGCGGTCCACGGCCGCTTCGATGAAGGTGGTGTTGTCGAAGGTGACGAAGATCTGCGTGCCTTCCGGCAATGTCTTGGCCACGCGCTCGGCCTCAGCGCGCGCGGTGCGTGCCACGTCCAGCGAGTTGGCGGTGGAGGTCTTGACGATGCCCAGGCCGATGCCCGGTTCGCCGTTGCTGCGGAAGTACGCGCGGCGTTCGGCCGAGGCCAGCTCGATCTTCGCCACATCGCCCATGCGCACCACGTAACCGTCGCGGCCCTTGCCCAGCGGAATGGTCGCGAAGTCTTCGGGCTTGATGTAGTTGCGCTCCACGCGCAGGGTGAAATCGCGGTCGGCCGATTCGATGCGGCCGGCCGGCAGTTCCACGTTTTCGTTGCGCAGCGCGGTCTCCACATCGCCGGTGGTCAGCCCACGTGCGGCCAGCTGGTCGCGGTCCAGCCAGATGCGCATGGCATAGCGCTGGCGGCCACCGATGCGCACCTGCGCCACACCGTCCAGGCTGGAGAAGCGGTCGACCACGTAGCGGTCGGCGTAGTCGCTCAGTTCCAGCGTGTCCATCGTGGTGGAGGACATGTTGAACCAGATGATCGGGTCGGCATCGCTCTCGACCTTGGCGATTTCCGGCGGCCGCGCTTCTTCGGGCATGCGGTCGGCCACGCGGCTGACGGCGTCGCGCACATCGTTGGCGGCCGCTTCGATATCGCGGTTGGAGGTGAATTCGATGCTGACCTGCGAGCGGCCGTTGCTGCTGCGCGCGTTGATCGTGTCGATGCCCTCGATGCCGGCCAGCGCATCTTCCAGCACCTGGGTGACGCGGCTTTCGATGACCGCCGCCGAAGCACCGGTGTAGTCCACCGACACCGAGACGATGGGCGGATCGATGGCCGGCAGCTCACGCAGGGTCAGGCGGGTGAAGGACATGATGCCCAGCACCACCAGCAGCAGGCTCATCACCACGGCGAACACCGGCCGCTGGATGGAAATGTCCGACAGTTTCATCCGCCGTTGCCCTCGGCCGGTGCCGCGGCCGGCGCCTTGGCCGGTGCGGTGCCGTTGGCCGGCGCGGCGTCGGTGGCGGCGACCTTCAGGCCGGCGCGCAGCTTGCCCGTGCCGTCGACGACGATGCGCTCGCCGCCCTGCAGGCCCTGGCGGATCTCGACCACGCCGGCACGACGCGCGCCGGTGGTCACATCAACGCGTTCGACGGTGTCGTCGGCCTTGATGCGGTAGATGAAGGTATCGCGGCCAACCTGCACCACGGCGATTTCCGGCACCACCAGCGCCGGGCGCTCGGGGCGGAACAGGCGCACGTCCAGCAGCATGCCCGGGCGCAGCGCGTGGTCGGCGTTGGCGAAGTCGGCACGCACGGTCACCGCACGCGTGGCCGGATCGACGCGTGCATCGATGGTGGTCACTTCGCCTTCGAAGGTGCGGCCCGGCCAGGCGACGCTGGTCGCGCTGACCTTGTCGCCGTTGGAGAGCGCGGCCATTTCCACTTCGGGCACCTGGAAATCGACATGCATGCGCTCGATGTCATCGAGGGTGGCGATGACGGTGGTCGGGGTCAGCAGCGTGCCCGGGCTGACCTGGCGGATGCCCAGCACGCCGGCGAACGGTGCACGCACGCGACGGTCACCGATATCCGCCTGCATCTGCGCCACGCGCGCTTCGGCGGCGTCGCGGATCGACTTCTGGGTATCGAGGGTGGCGCTGGAGACCAGACGCTGGGTGGCCAGCTCGCGCTGCCGCTTGTACAGCTGGTCGGCTTCGTGGAAGGTCGCCTGCGCCTGCACCAGCGCCGCCTCCTGGGCCTGCCCGCGCAGGGTCACGATGGGCGCACCGGCGGCGACCTGCTGGCCGCTTTCGAAGTGCACGCGGTCGACGATCTCGCTGACCTTGGCGGTGACGCTGATGGATTCACGGGCCTTGGCCGTGCCCAGCGCCTGCAGGGTGTCGTTCCACTGCGAGGGCTGCACGACCTGCGCGGTGACCGGCACGGCTTCGCCCTGCCGACGCGCGGCGGCCTCCTGTTTGCCTGCGCACCCGGCCAGGACGGCCAGGCTGAGGCCAAGGGCCAGGGTCGAAGCAATACGAGCCAACATGAAAGGTCCTGGTTGTTGCATGGCCGCCGAGTGTAGGCAAGCGCCTGCGAAAGCGGTATGTGCCAAGCGTTTACCGGCGTGGAACCGGCGCTGCGGTGGCGCCGTGAACCCGTTCCATGCAAGGCTCGGGGGCGCAATGTCGGCGTATGTCGGGATGTATCCGGCCGCACTTTGTCGTGCGTTGTCATCGTACAGTCGAGGCTGCTTGGCAGAGGGCGCCAGGCGGGGGTCGGCCCTGGCGGGGTCCGGCCCTGTTTTTTTGTCCTGGCAGGGCTTGCAGCCCTGCACCTGCTTCGAGCCAAGGCAACGTCAACTTCAAAAGCCGGCATTCCGTGGGATGGCGGGGTGGGTCCGGTTGAGGGGGACGCTGCAAGTACGTCCATGTAAGCTCGGTCGCCGCATCCATGCGGCTCACGCCCCCTCAACCGGACCCACCCCGCCTTCGACAGTTTCCTGCGATCTGTCGGAACCTGCTGCTGATGGTGGGTGCCGACCGTTGGTCGGCACGGATGAATTCATTCGATATCTGACAGATTTCATCCACGCATGGCGTGGATCTACTGGCCGAGCTCTGACCCCAGAAGAATTTCGATATCTGACAGTTGTGCCGACCAACGGTCGGCACCCACCAGCAGCAGCAGGTTCCAACAGCCGCCGGCCAACTGTCGAAGGCGGGGCACTGTGGGTTTGCGGGGTGTGAGCCGCATGGATGCGGCGACCAAGCCCCCATGGATGGGTTTACGGCGTCCCCGCAAACCCACAGTGCCCCGCCATCCCACGGAATGCCCGCTGTTGCTCTTGAGGTTGCCGGCCAGCGGCCGGCACTACCGGCAGGTGCAGGGCTGCAAGCCCTGCCGAAAACCCACCCCTCAGACCGTGATGGTCTGGGTCAGCGACTCCCACGTCGGCGGCACCGGCCACGCTGCCGCCTGGTTGCCATCCAGCACCCGCCGCAGGTCGCGCGGATCAATCTGCGGTGCCAGCACATGCACCAGCTCCAGCGCGTAATCGCGCAGCACCCGGTCACGCGGCAGCACCGCCCACGCAATGCACTCGGTGATCGGCTCCGGTGCCGGCCACGCGCGCAGGTCTTCGTCGTTGGCACTCACGGCCATCTCGGCCAGCAGGCCGACGCCGAGGCCGGTGCGCACATAGGTCTTGATCAGGTCCGCATCCAGCGCCGTCAGCGCCAGGTCCGGCACCAGCCCGTTGGCCGCAAACGCGCGCTGCAGCGAGGAATTGGGGCGGGTGGAGGATTCGTAGCTGATCAGCGGCTGGCGGGACAGCGCGGCCAGGTCCGGCGCGCGGCCGGCACGGTCCAGCGGGTGGCCCTTGGGCACCACCACCAGCCGGCGCCAGCGGAACAGCGGCACGGCGATGCCATCGGTCGGCTCGCCACCGGCCGTGCTGATGATCGCGATATCGGCATCACCCTGGTTCAGGCGGTCCAGCGCATCGGCCTCACCGGCCTGCTGCAGGTGCACGCTCACCTGCGGGTAGGCCTGTTTGATCGCCGCCACCGCCGGCGGCAGCACGAAGCGCGCCTGGGTATGGGTGGTGGTCAGGATCAGCTGGCCCTGGCTCTCGCGCCGCTGGTTGGCGGCATAGGTGCGGATGTTGTTGGCCTCGGCCAGCACCGCGCGGGCGCGGGAAATCACTTCGGTACCGGCCGGGGTGACCGATTCCAGGCTGCGCCCCTTGCGCACGAACAGCAGGAAGCCCAGCTCGTCCTCCAGCTGCTTGAGCTGCTTGGACAAGCCAGGCTGGGTGGCGTGCACGCGCGAGGCCGCGAGCGTGATGTTCATCTCGGCGTCGGCGATGGCGACCAGGTAGCGCAGCTGGGTAAGCGTCATGGCGGGCGGGGGCGCGGGGGGCGGAGGTCCACTCTAGGGTCTATTGCCATCACCAGCTTATAACCAAACGTTGTTTAAGAAAGGTATCTGGTCATTTCCGGGCGTCATAAGCCGGCGCTACGGTCAGCCGGCAGCCGCTGGCCTGAACGGCCAGCCTCCCCCTTCCGCCCGCCGGCCCCCGGCGCGGCCCGCTTCCGGAGCGCTTCCATGGCCCTGTACGACTCCATTCTCGACACCATCGGCAACACCCCCATCGTCAAACTGCAGCGCCTGGCCCCGCAGGGCGTCACCGTGTACGCCAAGGTCGAGTCGTTCAACCCGGGCGGCTCGGTGAAGGACCGCCTGGCGCTGGCCATCATCCTCGACGCCGAGGAACGCGGCCTGCTCAAGCCCGGCGACACGATCGTGGAGGCTACTTCGGGCAACACCGGCGTGGCCCTGGCGATGGTCGCCGCCGCGCGCGGCTACAAATTCGTCGCCACCATGGTCGAGACCTTCTCGGTGGAGCGCCGCAAGCTGATGCGCGCCTATGGCGCCAAGGTCATCCTGACCCCGGCCGCCGAACGCGGCAGCGGCATGGTGCGCAGGGCGCGCGAGCTGGCCGAAGAGCATGGCTGGTTCCTGGCCAGCCAGTTCGCCAACCCAGCCAACCCCGCCTATCACCGCAACACCACGGCGGCGGAGATCCTGCGCGACTTCGCCGGCAAGCGCCTGGACTACTTTGTCAGCGGCTGGGGTACCGGCGGCACCCTCACCGGCGTCGGCGAAGTGCTGAAGGTCGCCCGCCCGCAGACCCGCATCGTGGCAACCGAACCGGCCGGCGCCGCCCTGCTGAAGGGCGATGACTGGAAGCCGCACAAGATCCAGGGCTGGACCCCGGATTTCGTGCCGGACGTGCTCAACCGCGACGTGGTCGATGAACTGCTCACCGTCGAGGACGACCGCGCCATCGCCACCGCGCGCCGCCTGGCGGCGGAGGAAGGCATCTTCGTCGGCATCTCCGCCGGCGCGACGCTCGCCAGCGCGCTGGACGTAGCTGCCCGCGCCGAACCGGGCGCGGTGATCCTGGCGATGCTGCCCGACACCGGTGAACGCTATTTCTCCACGCCGCTGTTCGCCGATGTGAACGAAGGTTCCGACGACGACTGGCTGGCCGGCCTGCCGTAAGCGGCACGGGGTCGTCAACCCACGGTAGCGCCGGGCCATGCCCGGCGTTTTCTTTTTCCGCCGGGCATGGCCCGGCGCTACCACTTCAGCCTGCGTGAAGGTTATTGCCCCCATCGTGCGTGAAGGCCGTAATCGCAGCGCGTGAGACGGTCATGACGCAGCATGGATGCCCTCTCCACTACGGTGGGTGCAGCCAGCGCGGGCACGGCGCGCAACAACAACAGGCAGGAGACGGACGCATGAAGATCGAAGTGTGGCAGGGCGACATCACGACCCTGGCGGTGGATGCGATCGTCAACGCGGCCAACGAAACCCTGCTCGGCGGGGGCGGTGTGGACGGTGCCATCCACCGTGCGGCTGGCCCAGGTTTGCTGGCCGAGTGCGAGCGCCTGCCGGAACTGCGCCCGGGTGTGCGCTGCCCGACCGGTGAAGTGCGTGCCACCGACGCCTATGCATTGCCCGCGCGGCACGTGCTGCATACGGTCGGCCCGGTCTGGCATGACGGCCAACGCGACGAACCCGCCCTGCTGGCCAACTGCTACTGGAAATCGCTGCAGCTGGCCGAATCGCTGGGCGTGCAGTCAATCGCGTTCCCGGCCATCAGCTGCGGCGTCTACGGCTACCCGCTGTACCAGGCCGCGCAGGTGGCGGTGACCGAAACGCTGGCGTGGCAGCGCAGCCATGCGCAGCCGATGCGCATCGTGCTGGTGGCGTTCAATACCGCCACGGCGAAGGCCTACCAGCAGGCGCTGAGTGCGGCCGGCCAGGCGGTGGAGGCCGAACGCATCCTGCCGCTGCCGCCGCTGGGTGATGCCGGGTACGTCGCCGCGCATTGAGGTGCGGCAGCGCAGTTGGATGAAAGGCCATCCACGCATGGCGTGGATCTACTGGATGCGCAGCTCCACCAGGCCGGAATCGCCCTCCACGCTGGACACGTCCACCGTGTAGTGGCCGGCCGGCAACGTCTCCTGCAGGCGCGCGTCCGTGCCGTTGCCGCCGTCATCGTCCTCGATGTCGATATCGCCGCCAACCAGGTGCAGCACGGTATCGACCTGGCTGGACACCGCATCCAACTGCACCTGCTTCGGCGCGTCCAGGCGCAGCAGGAAACGCCGGCGGCCTTCGCCATCAAGCGTGGTGAACACGCTGCCCGACGCTGGAAGTGTCGTGCCGTCCTGCTCGACCATCGCGGCCGGCGCGTTGCTGCGCTGGACATCCAGGGTGAACGCGCCGTTCTCCTCCTCATCCAGGCTGCTGACGTTGAGCGTGTAGCGGCCCGGCTGCAGCAGCAGGCTGAGGCGCGAATCGCTGCCTTCGCCGCCATCGTCGTTCTCGGCATCCTGGCCCTCGCCCTCCAGCGCCAGCAGGGTGTCGAACACGTCCGAACGCAGGTCGATGGTGTAGAGGCCGGCCGTGTCCACCTGCAGCGTGTACGCCTGCGACGACTCCAGCAGCAGGTCGGACACATGGCCCGCGTTGATGATCGGCGAGCCGTCATGGGGCTTCAGCACTTCCGCGCGCAGCCGGAACGGACCATAGGTTTCCGGCGCATTGGCGTTCACCGCCACCTGGTAGCTGCCGCCGCCCTCGGCACGGAACGCGACGGCAACGTCACTGCCCTCGTAGTGGGTGCGGCTGCGGGCCACCACCTTGCCGTCGTGGAAGACGGTCATCGCACCGCGGACGGTGCCGGTCAGCGTGATGCCGACGCGCTGCTTGTCCTGCACGGTGATCTGGTAAAGCTGGTAGTGGCTGCCATCGTTGAAATTCATGCCGCTGCGCGAGGTGATCTCGCCGGACACGGGCTTGTCGAACTGCAGGACCGGCGCCTTGGGCGTCGGCGCAGGCTGGCCGATGCGGCTGCAGCCTGCCACGGACAGCACCGTGGCGATGGCCAGCGCGATCGCGGTGGTACGCATTGAACTCTCCTTGGCCCTGGCGGACATCCCGCACGCACAGGCCCTGCGCGCGGAAGCAGCAACGATACCCACAAAAGCAGACGCCGGCATGATGCCGGCGTCTGCGGTATTACCTCATGCGGGGAAGCGGGCGGCTCAGCCGTTCCACTTGCCCAGCGCAGCCAGACCGTTGTCCTTGGCGCGCTCGTACACGGTCTTCTGGGCAGCGGCGTAGTTGCCCTTCATGTCCTTGGCCCACAGCTTCAGCGCGGCCTGCTGCATGGCGCGGCCGTAGGAGAAGCTCAGCGGCCACGGCAGGTTGCCCAGCTGGTTCATCGCGTTCAGGTGCTCGGTCGACTGCTCGTCGGTCTGGCCACCAGACAGGAACACCACGCCCGGCAGGATCGCCGGCACGGTGCTCTTCAGGCACATCACGGTCGATTCGGCCACTTCCTCGGCGTCGGCCTGCTCATCGCAGCCCTTGCCGGAGATGACCATCGAGGCCTTCAGGATGGTGCCTTCCAGCAGCACGTTCTGCTGGTACAGCGCGTCGAACAGCGAACGCAGGGTGGCTTCGGTGACTTCGTAGCAGGTCTCGATGTCGTGGTCGCCGTCCATGATCACTTCCGGCTCGACCATCGGCACCAGGCCGCATTCCTGGCACAGGGCGGCATAGCGGGCCAGCGCGTGGGCGTTGGACTCGATGCAGGTGCCCGACGGGGTGTTGTCGCCGATGTTGATGACCGCACGCCACTTGGCGAAGCGCGCACCCAGCTTGTAGTACTCCTGCAGGCGCTCACGCAGGCCGTCGAGGCCTTCGGTGACCAGCTCGCCCGGGCAGCCGGCCAGCGGGTGTGCACCCTTGTCCACCTTGATGCCCGGAATCATGCCGTGGTCGGCCATGTACTTGGCGAACGGCACGCCGTCCTTGGTCGACTGGCGGATGGTTTCGTCGTACAGGATGGCGCCGGAAATGTGCTCATTGAGCTTCGGCGTGGTCAGCAGCAGCTCGCGGTAGGCACGACGGTTCTCCTCGGTGTTCTCGATACCGACGCCGGCGAAACGCTTGGCGATGGTAGCGGTGGATTCGTCGATCGCGATGATGCCCTTGCCCGGGGCGACCATGGCCTGGGCGGTTTCAGCCAGCTGTTCGATGCTCATGTATTTCCTGTGGCGGGTGCGGGAAAAACGTAAGTATAGCCCCGCTGCCCGTTGCCTCGCCGTGGAGGACAGGATGGAAACGCTTCCATGTCTGCGCAGGACAAAGGATGTCCTGCGCGATGGGGTCGGAGCCCCTGCGGGGATCCGACCCCAGGTCGGCGCGGGGTCCGATCCCCGAAGGGGCTCTGACCCCGGATCGGCAGCGCCGACCCGATACCGTCAGGGCTTACAGATCGCCCAGGCCGCTGGCGCGACCGTCCTGGCCCACTTCCAGCAGGCGCAGCGTATTGGTGGCGCCATGGGTTTCCATGTGCTCGCCACTGGTGAACACGACGCGGTCACCGGCCTGCAGCAGGTCCGATTCCACCAGCAGGCGGATGCTGCCGCGTGCGGCTTCGCGCGGGGTCAGGCCACGGCTGTCGAAGTTGATCGGGTACACATCGCGCATCAGCGCCATCTGGCGGCGGGCGCCGTCATGGCGGGTGACCGCGAACACCGGTGCCTTGGCGCGGAAACGCGACAGGTAACGGGCGGTGCCACCGGATTCGGTCATCGCGACGATGGCGCGCACGCCCACGTGCTGCGACAGGAACATGGTGGCCATGGCGATGGCCTGGTCGGCACGTTCCAGGTTGCGCGGCGAGGCGTTGAAGTCGGTCTCGGTCTGGAACTGGCGCTCGGCACCCAGGCAGATGCGGGCCATCGCTTCGACCGCCTTCACCGGGTAGGCACCGGCGGCGGTTTCGGCCGACAGCATCACCGCGTCGGTACCGTCGATGACCGAGTTGGCCACGTCCAGCACTTCGGCGCGGGTCGGGATCGGGCTTTCCACCATCGACTGCAACATCTGCGTGGCGGTGATGACGACCTTGTTCTGCGCCAGCGAGGCCTTGATGATCTTCTTCTGCAGGCCCGGCAGTTCGGCATCGCCGATTTCCACGCCGAGGTCGCCACGGGCCACCATCACCACGTCACTGGCTTCGACGATCTCTTCCAGGTTCTCGATGGCTTCGGTGCGCTCGATCTTCGACACCAGCGCGGCGTAGCAGCCGTGCGATTCGGCGATCTCGCGGGCATCGTTCATGTCCTGCGCGTTGCGGCAGAAGGACACGGCGATGAAGTCGACGCCGATCTTGGCGACGATGCCGATCAGTTCCTTGTCGCGCTCGGTCAGCGCGCCCAGCGACAGGCCGCCGCCCTGCTTGTTCAGGCCCTTGCGGTCGGACAGCGCGCCATCGTTGAGCACGGTGTTGATGATACGCTCGCCCTGCACTTCAACCACCTGCAGCTGCATCAGGCCATCGTCGAGCAGCAGGACATCGCCCGGGCCCACGTCCTGCGGCAGGCCGAGGTAGCTCACGCCCACCTGGCTGGCATCGCCCGGGCCGGCGTTGTCGCTGGCGATCAGGTCGAAGCGGTCACCGGCCTTCAGGTACACCTTGCCTTCGGCGAAGCGCTCGATGCGGATCTTCGGGCCCGGCAGGTCGGCCAGGATGCCCACTTCCACGCCCACGCGGGCTGCGGCGGCACGGACGTCGGCGGCGCGCTTGGCCTGGCCGGACGGATCACCGTGGCTGAAATTGAGGCGAACCACGTTCACGCCTGCGCGGAACAGATCCTCCAGCACGCCCGGCGGGTCGGTCGCCGGACCGAGGGTGGCTAGGATCTTGGTGCGACGCTGACGCTCGAACATGGTGAATGGGCCTCTCCCGTTAAAGGTGGGAAATTAGCACATCCTTCACGCCCCATGTATACGGTTACAGCCTTGGGGCGCCTGACTCTGCGGGACATCGAACGGACATGTTCCGGACATAGGCTGGCCGGCAGGTGTGCGGGGCCCGCCGTGCATGGCAACAACGGGGCCGGAGCCCTTTCCGCGGGAAAGGGATCCGACCCCGGCATCGGTCAGGCCAGCAGGGCCAGCAACTGCGCCGGTTCGCGGGCCAGGTGGCCGGCACCGGCCTCGGTCAGCTCGGCTTCGCCGCCGAAGCCCCACAGCACGCCCACGTTGCGCAGGCCATGGTGGCGCGCGCCTTCGATGTCCATGCGGCGGTCGCCGATCATCCAGCACTGCGCCGGTTGCAGCTGCAGGCGCTGCAGCGCCTCGCCGACCAGCTGCGGCTTGCTGCTGCGCGAGCCGTCCGGCGTCGAACCGATCACCTCATCGAACAGGCTGCCGAACGGCAGATGCTCGACGATGCGCCGCGCGTGCGGCTCGTTCTTGGCGGTGACCACCGCCAGGCGGTGGCCGCGGCCATGCAGCGCGCGCACGGTCGCTTCGATGTCCGGGTAGATCGTGTGCTCGCGCCAGCCTTCCGCGTCGAAACGCTCGCGGTAGAAGGCCACGGCCTCCTCCACCCGCACGTCGTCGCCGAACAGCGGACCGAAGGTGGTGCGCAGCGACGGCCCGATCCAGCCCAGCAGGGTTTCCTGCGGCGGCATCGGCTGGCCCATCTTCTGCAGCGCATAGGCAATGCAGGTGGTGATGCCCACTTCCGAATCGATCAGGGTGCCATCCATGTCGAAGAAGAGCGTTGCACGCTCTTCTCCGTCAGCACGCAGATCGGCGCTCATGCGCCGCGTGCGGCCAGCGCAGCCACGGCCGGCAGGGTCTTGCCTTCCAGGAATTCCAGGAACGCGCCGCCACCGGTGGAGATGTAGCTGACATCACCGGCGATATCGAACTTGTCGACGGCCGCCAGGGTGTCACCGCCACCGGCGATGGAGAACGCCCTGGAGCTGGCGATGGCACGGGCCAGCGCTTCGGTGCCCTTGCTGAAGGCTTCGAATTCGAACACGCCGACCGGGCCGTTCCAGACCACGGTGCCGGCCTTCTCGATCAGCTGCGCGTACTGCGCGGCGGTCTGCGGGCCGATGTCCAGGATCAGGTCATCCTCGGCCACGGCGTCGACGGCCTTCACTTCGGCGGCGGCATCGGGCAGGAACTGCTTGGCGGTGACCACGTCCACCGGCAGCGGAATGGCCGCGCCACGTGCCTGCGCATCGGCCACGATCTTCTTCGCGGTATCCAGCAGGTCCGGTTCGTACAGCGACTTGCCCACGTTGTAGCCGGCGGCGGCGATGAAGGTGTTGGCGATGCCGCCACCGACGATCAGCTGGTCGACCTTGCCGACCAGGTTGGCCAGCAGTTCCAGCTTGGTGCTGACCTTGCTGCCGGCGACGATGGCCAGCAGCGGCTTGGCCGGTGCATCCAGCGCCTTGGCCAGCGCGTCCAGCTCGGCCATCAGCAGCGGGCCACCGGCGGCGACCGGGGCGAAGCGGATGACGCCGTGGGTGGAGGCCTGGGCGCGGTGCGCGGTACCGAAGGCATCCATCACGAACACGTCGCAGAGCGCGGCGTACTGCTTGGACAGGGCTTCGTCATCCTTGCCCTCGCCGACGTTCATGCGGCAGTTTTCCAGCAGCACCAGCTGGCCCGGCTGCACGTCGACGCCGTCGACCCAGTCGCGCACCAGCGGAACCTCGCGGCCGAGCAGCTCGGACAGGCGCGCAGCGACCGGCGCCAGCGAGTCGGCTTCGGTCCACACGCCTTCCTTCGGGCGGCCCAGGTGCGAGGTGACCATCACGGCGGCACCCTGCTCCAGCGCGCGCTTGAGCGTCGGCAGCGAAGCGGTGATGCGCTGTTCGGAGGTGATGCGGCCATTCTCGATCGGCACGTTCAGATCCTGGCGGATCAGTACGCGCTTGCCGGAGAGGTCGAGGTCGGTCATGCGGACGATGGACATGGGCAACTCTTTGGCTCGGGGACAGGATGCCGGTGTACGGCAGACGGGCATTGTATCGGGTGGCGATGCCTGCGGCAGGCAGAGGCGTACGGCAACAGCGAACAGCAACAGCCCGCATGGTCGGCTCTGGGTTGTCTGTGTGGGGCCAGGGCGGTGTGGGTGGGCGGGACACGCCGTGAACCCATCCATGGGGGCTCGTAGGCGCCATCCATGGCGCCTGCGGTCCCGCCCACCCACACCGCCCTGGCCTCGACAGGTTCCCGGTGACGGAACGGAAGGCAAGAGCGGTTTCTGATGTCGGATGGAGAAAGAACGGGGTCAGATCCGCTTTCCTGCGGAAAACGGATCTGACCCCGCAGCGAGTGCGCGCAGCGCGCGACCCGCTTTTGCTCTTCTTTTTTCTTTTCCGTGGGTGGACGCACACGGAAACTGTCAGAGGTCGGGCGGGTGGGCTGGGCAGGGGTGTCCGCGGCATGGGCCCGAGGCATGCCTCGGGCGGGTTGGGCAGGACGCCCAACCCCGGTCTTGCCGTGTGCGCAGGACAGCGCACACGAGCAAGCCGCGGCCAAGCCCCCATGGTGAAGTGACCCCCTGGAGTTGGACACCTGATCCAACCCAGAGGGTTATATGAATAGATATGAGGTTCGTTTCAAATTGCAGGTGGCCAAAGAGGCCTGCAAGACCTCCACATCGGTCAAGGCGGTTGCTCGCCGCTATGGTCTGGAGTTCTCCACGGTGAGGCGGTGGGCAGCGACCTTCCGGTTGCATGGTCGACAGGGGTTTCACCGCAAAGCCCGATCCTACGATCTCCAGTTCAAGCTGGCTGTCCTGGAGAAGATGAGCCAGGACGGCATGTCCGCACGGGAGGCCACCACCCACTTCCAGATTGGCGATGCCGGCGCGGTGGGACAGTGGCGGCGGCTGTAT